>JBKJYH010000052.1:0-16386 GCA_046715765.1 Candidatus Limnocylindria bacterium | reverse complement strand
GCTAAGAGGTCATCCGGTAAGGCGTCCGTCACGGTCGCGCGGCTGGTCTTGCGGGTACTGAGTGCGGCAAGGGCTTACTCCGGCATGGCGCGATCACTGGCGTTCCGGTTTCCCGTTGGCCGTTGTGTCGCGGGGTAATGACGTTTCGTCCCCGGCTAGTGCACTGTTCGCCCGTTTGACTAGGCGCGCTTGCGTTTCGGGGTCTTACTCGGTTCCGCATGGTCCGGTCTGTGCGCGTACACCCACGATGGACTTTCCGGGCACCGTTCACCGTGTCGGCTATGTCGACACGTCACACGGGAAAACATTCCCTTGAGTCGGAAGTGGCTTAAACACATCCAACCATGCTTTTAAGTTGTCAAAGAACATACGAAACCATCCGGGCGAACCCGGGAAGTTAAGGCGTCTCTACCGACGGATAGGCACACGGGTTTTCTCACACCGGTTTCCCGCTGCTGTGAGCGTGTGCACACCAAGCCCATACGACCGAAACCACTCAGACCGCGAGACGCAATGTCTCAAGCGCGTTGGTAGGCTTAATCACCTTTTGTGGCCTACGCGGGTAAACCCGCGCGGTCCCCTTCCGGAATGGACACAGCTAGGCATTGTGAATGAGACGTAGCCCCATTCACGGCCCGTACGCCGTGCCCCCTTGTTCAGCCCCTACGCATGGGTAATGAATCCAGAGACGCTATGAAGTTCAGTCGAAAACATCGGGCGGGCTAAGCCGCTAGGTGGTGATGCGCAAACCTTCCCACAAGTGGGCTAGCAACGCAACACCCAATCTTGATTCGGAAACCCTCGCTGATCAGGCGCTAGGCGCTTGACCCTCCGGGCCCCCGTCCGGCTGGTCGTGCTTGCCGAACAACCAGAACCTTCCTCCTGAACGTCTAGCAACGCAACACCCAATTTCAGCTCAACCACCAAAAACCCCACCCTCACAACAACCCCACACCCCACCTGACCAGCCACAACGCCACCCACAGAAGGCCAACAGGTCTCGATGTGGAAAGTTTCGAGCGTCACCCGTTCGGCCTAGGGGTAAGGCCCGTCCCAGCTCATGGATGTTGGTTTAGAAACGGCGTTATTGTTGATCAAACGAAAGCCATATAAATGCAGGTCAGAGGCCCTTTACGTGGCGTGGAAAGTAGAGCGTTCGGCGCGATCAGGCCCACGAAGAGCGCCGATTGTTGGTTGCTGAGTGTCGCCAGCTCATCACTGCGCGCGCGTACGTGCGCCTGTGCGACGCGCGTGTGTGCGTGCGCGTGCGTCGCGAGTGCGCGCGGCTTCCTCTTCCGCTCTAGGTCATCATAAGTGCGCTTATCGTGACCTAGCACGTGGCTCGATCCCAGGTCAACCCCTCGTTACCAGTTCCCCGTCTCCGAGCTGTGGTCTGTGACTTTCCGACCCTTTTTGTGTCGCGTGTGGACGGACGCCTTGCTGGCTGCCTCGATGTACTGCCCATTTTTTTCACTTTTCCAGAAGTTGATCTTGAAATTGCCCCTAGCCCCTCCTCTTCTCTTTGTTTTGGACGTGAAAGAGCCCCACATTCCCGGGTGTTTTCGCCGGGGTGTGGGGCTCTTTACGTTCGGGGGTGTTTCTCAGTCTGGTTCGGTGTCTTGGGTGATGCCGTTGGGTGGGGTTCCTTCGGTGAGGGTGAGGTGTGTTGGGAGTGTCCAGATGGTGTTGCAGTTGTGGCAGCGGATGCTGTAGGCGAAGTTGCCGTCGTAGTGGAGGTGTTCGCCGCATCGGCAGTGGATGTCGATGCAGACGTCGGTGCCTTTCCATTGGATGAACGATTCGCAGGTGTTGGCGGGTTTTTCGTTCACGTCGGGTGTGGTTATTGGGACTCAAGGGTGGCGCCGCAGGTGCATTCGTCGATGTCGGCGTCCGAGGTGTTGCCGCAGTGTGCGCAGGTTTTGGGGGTTGGGGGTGCGTAGATGGGGTCTCCGGGTTCCCAGTCGGTGTTTGGTTCGGCTTTTGGGGTGGCGGGGTCGATGCTGATCCAGATGCTGCCGTCGGCGTCGACGAAGCTGGCCATGTTGCTTGGTGTTGTGTTGAGTTCGTCGGCGGTGAGGCGGATTTGGCCGCCGTGTTTGCGGAGTAGGGCGTGCATGATGCGCCGGGTTTCGGTGGCGTGGTGGAGGGTGGCGGTGATGATGAACGAGTTGTAGTCGGTGTTGTGGAAGAGGGCTTTGACCAGGTTGTCGTGGACGTCGGTGATGTTGGGTGAGGGGTTGGGCAGGTAGCTCGTCCCGGCGACGAGACCCCACCAGAGTCCTTGGCTCCAGGTGTAGGTGACGTCGAAATTTGTGCGGCCCTGGGGGTCTACGTCGAGTTCCTTGCCGTTTCGGATGTGGAGTTGGGCGCGGCCGACGCCGAGCGCAGCGAGCTGTTGGTTGGTCAGTGCAGGTGGGGTGTTCAAGGCTGTGACCTGGTCTTCCTGTGGTGGGTGTAGACGGTGTGGGGCCAGGTGAGGATGGTGATGATCGTGCTGATGGCCCAGGGGTTGTGGTCGTGTCCGGTGGTGGTCGCGGCGTGGCGTGGGTGGTGGTGGATGCGGGCGTGGAGGGTGGTGGCGGTGCCGATGGCGACCCAGATGAGGGCGGCGAGTGTCATCGCGGGTCCGTTTCAGGCGGTGGGGTGCGGTGTTTCTGCAGGTGGCATCCGGTTGTCGAGCTTCTTGAGGATGGGGTTGATGAGGACGGTTGCGATGACGAACGCGAGGACGAACCCGGGCCAGAGGAGTGCGATGACGGTTGCGCCCGCTTTGGGGTGGCGTAGGTGGTTTTCGCGTTTCGCCTGGTCGTAGGCGTAGGTGGCGATGACGGCCCCGGTGGCGAGGTAGAAGACGGCGGCGGCGATGAGGGCGCCGTAGTTGGTGGTGATGGTGATGACCATGGTGGGCCTTTCGGTGGTTGGTGGGGCTGGAAGTGCTGCGTTTCCGCAGGTCGCACCCGTACTGGGCGGTAACTTGTGGTTGGGGGTGGGGTGAGTCTGGTTTGTGGCGGGCGCCTCACGATACCGTTGGTGATCAGGTGGTTGCTTGCTGCCGCCGAACCCACCACGGAGGAGCGCACGATGATCTGGCATGGATATGTTGAGGAACACCGGCTTGGCGACACGGACCGCAAGGTGGGTGGGGCTGCGACGAGGCTCGCGGACCCGCCAGTGGTGGTGATGGGTTCCCCCGATGAGGTCGCGGACTGGGTGGTGGCTGCCGCCGCGAAGGCTGGGAAGGCGGTGACTGGTGACGCGGCGGCGCGGAATGCGCTGATGGTGCGGTCCCGTCCGGCGTTGCGTGGGGCGGCGCTGCGCGGGAAGAGTGCGTACACCAGCGTTCACCTCGGTGAGGGGCGTGTTGTCGACGTGTGCGCCGAGGTTGTCGCGACGACCGGGGAGAACATGTGCCCTGGCAGCGCCGGGGGCCACGACTTCCGGAAAAACGACAAGGGCGAGTGGCGTTGCCGGAACTGCAGCCAACTCATGTGAGACCCCGATGCGCTGTGAGGCCAGGTGCTCCCCAATCGGACCCTGGCCTCACGCATGTGTTCCGTTTCCGCAGGTCGCATCCGTACTGGACGGTAACTAAGGGTGTCAGGCTATCCACGTCTTCCCGCAGCCTTTGTCGTCGTCGCACGAGAACATCTTCCGTCGGCCGAGGTCGACGAGTTGTTCCTTGATCCAGGAGACGGCGGGGCGGCTGTTGGCGGGGTTCCCGCCTCGGTCGTGGTGGAAGCAGTGCCGCTGCTTGCGGCGGCGGCGGAACGCGGCGACGACCGGGCTGATCATGACGGGCCTCCGGGGCAGCGGAACATGTCGAGGGCGGCGATGAGGGAGCCGTAGACCTCCGGGTCGCGGGAACCGTCGTGCGGCGGTAGCTCGACTGTGTCGGTGTCGGCGCCTCGGTGGGTGCGGGCGATGACGGCCCCAGTCCGGTCCATCCAGATGACGAGCTGCGCGTGGGTGCGGTTCGGGTGTTCGGACAGGCGCCCCTCGGCTGCGGGCCAGGGGCTCTCGACGTGCCATGCGGGGGCGGCGAAGATCCACCCGTCGATGGGGTGGCCGAGTTCGTGTTCGACCCTGTGCCCGAGGCCGGGGCTTTGTCGGGCATGGGCGTAGAGCGTCTCCCCCACGCGCATCTCGGTAGGGCCGCCGAGGTTCATGGTGATCCACCGGCATTTCCCGTCGACCTTGTGGACGAAACCGAGGGTCGGGGCCTCGACGCGGCTCGCGGCGGCGAGGAGTTCGTCGAGGCTGTCGGCGGTGGTGAGTAGATCGTCCATGGTGGGCTCCTAGAGGACGGCGAGGCGGATGTAGTCGAGGGCTGCGGTGATGGTGCCCCCGTTGCGCGGGTTCCACCCTTCGTCGGGGCGTGGGACCTCGACGGAGGGTTGCAGCTCGACGCCACCGTCGCGGAACATGCGGACCCGCGCTGACCCGCTGCGGTGGTCGACGTACACGGTGAACTTGGTGGGGATGGACTCTTGGTCGGGCAGCAGGGCGCCATCGGCGTCGAGCTGCGGGTTCTGGACGGCCCACCCTTTGTCGGTGAACAGCCACCCGACGACGGTGAGGTGGACGGCGACCTCCCCGAATTCCTCGGGGTTGGTTGTGGTGGTGCGTTTGTAGAAGAACTCGGCGACGTCGGGCATGTCGGGCAGGTACATGCGCAGCCACCGGTACTGGCCGTCGGCGCGGTGCACGGGCCCCCACGTTGGTTGTTGCTCTTCCCTGGCGTGGGCGAGTAGTTCGTCGAGGGTGCTGGCGTGCGGGATCAGGTTCACTCTTCTGTCCAGTGGGCGGGTGCGAGGGGCAGGAGTGTGGACATGATGGCGAGCCGGTGCTCGGCGCGCATGTCGGCGTCCACGGCGTTTCCGGTGGGGACGTCGGGGAGCCGGCCCTCGTGGACGGCGTCGAGCATCTCGATGATCGCCACGCGGGCGACGTCGAGGTCGCAGATGCGGTTGATCAGCGCCTTGCGGGTGACCTTGGCGCGGATGGCGGCCATGACGCCGATGTCGGCGCCGAGCGGGGTGTGGTAGCCGGCGACGATGAGCGTGTCGTCGCCTACGTGGTCGACGTCGAGGGTGACGGGGTTGATCTCGACGTGTTCGGGGTGGACTTCCCGTATCCACACGAGGACCGCTTCCCCGCGCCCGGCCCGCCACAGCTCCCCCGCTTTCGGGGTGAGGTGCGGGGTGGGTGTGGTGAGTTCGGCCAGGTTCGGCAGGTGCGGTGAGGCGTCGACGAGTTTCTGCAGAGCCCCCTCCGAGAGGGCGTTGAGTGCGGCGGCGCGTTCGCGGATGCGGGCGAGTTTGTCCTGCAGGGCGGGGTCCTGGGTTTGGGCGTGGAGGTGGAAGGCGTGTTGCCGTTCGAGCCAGAACTGGGGTGTGGTGTCGAGGGCGGCGGCGAGCTGCGCTGCCGTCTGGTGGGTGATCTGCTTCTTCCCCGTGATGATCTCGTTGACCGTCTGCAGTGGGCGGTCGATGATCCCCGCGAACTGGGTTTGGGTCCACCCGCGCTGATCGAGTGCGCGGGCCAAGGTCGCGCCTGCCGATTCGATCGTCGTGTCCGCCCGCTGCCGGGCGATCATGATGTCGCCGATGGCCTGCTCGGCGGCGACCGCCGCGAACGTGCACCGCCGCGCCGTGGCGTGATCACCGATGAGGGTGTGGGCTTCGGACGCGGCGCGCGCGTGGGCGGCGGTGCCGACGAGGCGGGCGTGGAGTTCACGCAGGATCTGCTCCGCCGGGATGTCGGTACTGAACGCGGAAGGCTGGTCGGTCAACGTAGGTCCAATCCGTGCTGGCTGCGCCACGGGACGCGGGTGTCCTCGCGGGTGATGTTCGCGTCCGCTCGGCGGCCAGTCTGCTGTAGCCACGCCTGCACCGCAGGCCACCAGAACACCGGGCCCACCGCGAGGTCTGCGACCGGCTGCGGGAAGTCGGGATGCCGGGTCCGCCACACGGACGCCACCGGGCGGCGTACCCCCGCCCGCATCGCGATCTCGATCAACCCGACGAGGGGCAGTTGCCCGACCCCGCCGTGCAGGACCGCGAGGACGGCGGCATCGTCTCTGTTCATGGCGGCTCTCCTCTTCCCCAGATTCCCCGCTATGGGTTGTAAGCGGGTCTGGTTTTAGGTGGTCGAAGCCAGTCAGTGTGGCTGGTCCCCGTCCACGGAGGACGAGCCAACCCAGCGGAGCAGCGCGACCGCGCAGGACAGCACGAGGTCCTCGCCGTTCTCGGCCCGTGCGACGGTGGCGAACGAGACGCCGATCTCCTGCGCTGCTGCTCGCAGGCTCAGGCCCTTGCGGCGTCGGGTCTCACGGACCAGCAACGGTAGGGCCTCGACGACGCCGATCAGCTCGGAGTAAGGCGTTGGCGCGTTCGAGTTCGACGTGCTCACTTGGCACCGCCGTCCACGGAGGACGCGGCCGGTTCCGTCCCGATGACCCACCGGAAGCCGAGGACATAGGCCCAGTAGTCGAGTTCGGCCTGCGTCGCGACGGACTTGCCCTGGATGACCCGGTTGACGTGCTTGGGGCTCCTGCCGATGCGGCGCGAGAACTCGGCCTGGCTGACGCCTTGGTCGATGAGGGCCTGGCCGATAAGCAGGCCCATCGCTGCTGCGGTCTGCGACACCTGCCCAACCGGGAAGCCAGTCACCGGCCGGTCGCCGCGTCGACGAGCTGCAGCACCGTCACCTTCATACGGCGCGGCCCGTAGATGCTCCGCGCTTTCGCCGCCCGCCGGTAGTTCTCCTTCGTGTTGCCCACGACATGGAAGATCCGGTTGGTGTCGCCGACGGGGACGGTGATGTGGCTGCCGTCGACGAACAGTGCGCTGTCGGAGACCATCAGCGCGGCGGCGGCCTCGATGACCGCGTAACCGTCGTGGTAATCGTCGGCCACAGCCAACAGCTCGGGCAGGCCCTTCCCGGTGAGCCCGACGGTGTAGACGAAGCCGGGGTTGGTGGGGCTCGCGAGTATGCCCATGACACCCCAGCCGAAGCGCTCGATCTTGTCGATGATGTCGGCCTCGCTGACCGGTCCCCCGCAGTCGGGGTTGTTCTTGCACATGGTGGGCCCCTCTATGGGTTGCAAACGTCGGTCCACTGTAGCGATGTCGAGATCTTCTCGTCACATGGACGGATCATCTCGACATCTGCCGCGAATCACGAATCATGTCGCGCCTTCACGTATCCGATTCGCCGCGCCCCGCGCCGGGCCGTAGCCTGGGCGGGCGCGGCGGCATGGTGCCCAGGGAGATCCTGGGACAAGGAATGGCCCCAAGCTGTGCACCTTCATGAAACACCGCCGCGCACCCAGGTTGTTGCTCACCTACGTGGTGTGGTCGGTAGGTTGGGCCGATGATCGAACCCTCGGTGACCGAACTGACCATCGCGATCGACTACGGGCAGGTGTACATCTACGGCGCATACCCCCAGTGCGACGACCCCGAGGACGCCCCTGTGCTTCGCGCGCTCGACGACGCCAACCGGACGAAGCGGTTCGTCGGTGTCGCGGACGGGCTGATCGACTTCGTTGTGCCCGTGCAGTGGAACTTCGCCGCGCCCATGCGCGTCGAGGTCTGGCCTTCCCGACCGCCCGCCGATGACGGCGACTGGGACCACGTCGTCGACGTCGATCTTGACGTTCCGGAAGGGACACTCTGGTTCGAGGCATCAGGTGGCGGCGAACCCATTCCCTGCTCTGTCCCCACCGGGCAATACCGGGCCCGGCTCGCCGGTCGCTGCTTCGACAACGCGCTCCCCGGCGACGACGCCACCGACTCCTACCGACTCCGACTGTGGCCGCGCACCACACCGAGCGATCCGGAACTGCGCAAGGCGTGGCCCGGCTACGCGGCCCGGCTATGACAACCCCACCGCAGGGGCACGAGGGCTGCCCCCAGTTCCTGCGCGACACGTTCGCCAAGAGCGGCATCGACGTCATCGTCACACTCGGGCTCCCACGCAAGCTCCGCAGGAAGGTCGACGGGATGACCTGCCCGCACGGCACCATGTTCTATGTCCTCGAAAACTGCCACGCACAGCAGAAACATGACTGACACGCCACCACAAGGTTATTGTTCACCTGCCGTTCCGCTGCTACGGTGACGTTGCTTCACCCGCGCGCTTGCGCGAGAGGAAAACCGTCGCACGGCCCCCCGGGATAGGTGGTTTGTCCCGGGGGTTTTCCTTTCCCCGGGCAGCAACGAGGAAGGCGAGATGACCCCCACTGATACCGCCGATCCGCTCGTCACCGCGCTGACCCGCCTCGGCCACGCCCTCGTCGACGCCATGGAACTCCGGCGACCCCTCTTCGACGACGAGATCGCCGCCCTCGACGCCCTCTCCGCCACCGTCGAGACCGAGCTGGCCTCCTACGGGAGCGCCGATGCCTGACCCCGAGATCGCCGCGTTCATGTCCACTCTGCGCAACCTGTGCGCCCCTCCCCACCCCTGTCGTTGCACCGACCCCGCGTGTGAGATCGGCAATCTGTTCGTACGGTTGGAAACCGGCGCCGATCTCGAATGGGACGACTTCCTCACGGTGATGCGTGACGCCCAACCCGGCGCCCCAATTGTGGATCTTGACGAGCTGCGCGCGAAGATCGCCGCCATGTCCCCGGCCGAAGTCGACGCGATGGTGGCCGAGGTCGACGATATCGTCCGCGACCTTGATGGGATATGCGCGGACATTGGTGAGTGGTGAGCGACTACGCCAAGGAAGTCGGCAAGCGCATAGGCCGGGCACGTAGGGCTGCAGGGCTGACGCAGGCCGAACTCGCGATGGCGCTGGGCATGGCGGATCGGTCCTCTGTGGCCAATTACGAGCGCGGGGGCCAGACTGTCAGCGCCGAGCAGTTGATGAAGATCGCCGCCGCCATCGGATGTGACCCGCGTTGGTTGCTCACCGGGTGGGAATCGGCCGAGCCGGTGATGACCGCATGGGCCGCTCGCAGCGCCGTTTCTCATGCGGCGCAACAGATCCGGGCGGTGTTGGACGAGTTGGAAGGCGAGGCCCCGATGGTGGCTCGACCCGGAAGTGGTAGCGGGCATTGCGAGATCTGTAACGAGCCGATCGTCCCCGGCGACTTGAACAGCATCATCGACCACATCCGCGTCATGCACCCCGACGAGTTCAGTGAACCTGCGCGCTGGCCTGATGGAGGTTTGGTGACCGAGGAAGATCCCGACCCGGCGGAGTTCGCCGGGGCCGACCCAGAGAGTGGAGCATCTATTGACTGACGTCTATGTTCAGATGCACGACGGTGCCGTCGCCGCCACCGAAGCGGTGAACACCGTGCTCAACATCGACCGCGACACCGAAGGCGGCATCGTCGGCTTCGAGATCCTCGGCGGCCAGCGTGTCGACGTCGACGGGCTCGTCGTCGCCGCAGACGGCACCACCAAGGTGATCGGGCTGCTCGGCCGGTCCCGCGAGGTCGTGGTCGAAGCCCTGCACGAAGTCGTCGACGTGTTCGGTGGGTGCTGCCTCGACGGGGATGCGTTCGTCGCGGCTCTCATGAGCGTGCTGACCGACACCGATCCGTTGCCGGACAAGCCCGCCGGGGAACCATGCGGTGGCGTGGCGGAGGTGCCCGGGGAGCGGCTGGAGTGGAATCCCACCGGGGACGTGTGGTTGGCGGGCCGAGTCCTCGACGGGAACGGGCACAACGTGGCGATGCAGCTCGACCACAACGGGCAGACGCTCGTGGTGGAGCGCCGCCATACCCGCGCTCTGGCGTAGAGACAGACCGGCCCCTCCCCCGTGTCCTGCGGCCTGCGGGGACGGGAAAGGGGTCCGGGTGCTGACGAGGCCCGCCATGCCAGGAGTCCTCGCGCACGAACTACGATAGGGACACACGCGGCGACGGCGAAGTCGACACTCCGCGCGACCCGCCGGTCACCTTCGATGGATCATGATCTCGCCCGCCCTTACTCGGTGGATCTACCCCTGGTGATTCTGTCCCACAGAAGAATTCCCGCCGTCACGGGCCAGAGGGTGATGGTGAACAGGATGGCGCACGGTACGAGCGCCGAGCTGTCTGCCTCCCACCTGCGGGCGCGTTCGACGAACACCGGGTCGGCGATGAACAGGTGCGTGAGCAGCCCGGCATCCCGGCCAGCATGTAGATGATCAGCCACGGTGGCATGTGCGTCCTCGTGGTGGGTTGGGTCATGCGGCGGCCTCGGCGTCGAGGTGCGCGAGCAGGGCTCGGCCGATGTACTCGGTGTAGGCCGGGGGGATCGCCTCGGCGAGTTCGAGTCGGGTGTCGACCCAGTCGATGCCCATGGCGTGCTGCCACTGGGCGATGGTGCCTTTGCCGCCGCCGTCTCCGTAGACGGCGATCATGTCCCCATCGTATCGGCGGCCGTGGCGCCACCCGGCCACGCGGTGTCCCTTGTGTGAGGGGTGCGCGGGGGCTGGGGCTGACCAGCGGTTCAGCTCGAATTTGCGGTGCCGGAAGACCTGCAGGCCGAACTGGAGGCCGCAGAGCTGCAGGTCGGTGCGCATGATCGCGCCGCCGACGGGCTGTTCGATGACGTAGGGCAGCGTGGTGTCGTCGAGGGCGTCGCGGGTCTCGGCGAGGAGCGAGACGTGGAGTTCGGCGCGGTGCGCGTTGGTGCCTGCGGTGAGGGTGCAGTCCTTTTGGCACGGTGGGGAGGCGTGGGCGGCGTCGAAGCTGTTCCAGTTGCGGCGTAGGAAGGTCAGCGCGTCGCCCTGGACGAACAGGAACGGGTAGTGCGGTTGTGGGGCGATGTCGATTCCGATCACCTCGAAGCCCGCCCGGTGGTAGCCCATGGCGGCGCCGCCTGCGCCGCAGTACAGGTCGAGCAGGCGTGGACGGCGAGTCATGCTGCTCCTGGCCGCGTTGTCGTTCGGGGTTTCGGGAACAACGCGCCCACCGTGACGCGCAGTGCGGCGGCCAACGCGACCAGCTTCCCCACGTCGGGGAGCCGTTTGCCCGACTCCCACTGGGAGATCGCGGGTGGGGTGACGCCGACCCGCTCAGCGAGCGCGTTCTGCGACAGGCCGCGTGTCTCGCGCAGCGCCGCGACGCGGGCGCCGAACCCGTCGACCAGCTCGGTGGCGTTGGAGGCGGTGGGCACCACCCATTCGGGTTGGGCGTGGGGGAACAACCAGGCGAGCAGGGATGCGGTGGCGTCCGCGCTCAAGGTGGTGTGTTCACCGAGGGCGACCAGGGCGGCGGCGGGCACGCCGACCTCCCCGGCGACCGCGAACAGCGAGGTGCCTCGGGCGGCGACGGCTTGGGTGAGGGCGTCCCCGAGGTAGGCCCAGTCGACTACGTGGCTGCTCACATCAGCTCCTCAGTCGCGTGCTCCCAGGTTGTCGAGCAGTTCATGCAGGGGCGTCCTAGGTGGCGTGTAGTGCCCCGGCGGGATCGGTGCCACGTCGTGGTGTTCGCCGTAGCGGGCGATGGCGGCGGCCATCCACGCTTGCGCGTCGGCCTGGGAGTCGAACACGACGGGGGCCTCGATCTCGGAGAGCCACGGGTGCTGCAGCAGTAGGTGCGGGGCGAGCGCCTCGACCGCGTCGGGTAGGTCGGTGGTCATGTGGACGGTGGAGGCCAGGTGGTCGGCGAGCGCGAGGACGTTGTGGATGTCGGGTGAGAGGAACTTGCCGGTGGTGACGGTGAGCAGGTCGCCGAGGTGGAAGGTGGTCATGGGGCTCCGTTCGCTGCGAGGACCGCGTGCCCGGCGGTGGTGGGGATGTAGATGCCGTTGCGGGACCAGGTTTCCCGTACACGCAGCAGCCCGGCCTCGGTGAGGCCCCACGCCCAGCCGTGCTCGGCGGTGCTGACCCCTGCGGCGTACCAGCGGACGCTGTTCCCGCCGTCGGCGGTCCAGACGTCGGTACAGGTGCAGCGCAGGGTGCCGGTGGCGGCCAGGCCGAGGAGCCGCAGTTGGGTGGCGTTGGCTTTGCCGCGCCACCGGTAGAGGTCTTCGTAGGATTTGCGGCGGGGGCCGTGGGCGCGGCGGCCGTGATCTTGACCGGCGATGCGGGCCCATTGCTCGACGGGTCCGTCGATCGTCCAGTCGCAGACGCGGCAGTGGGCCCGCCAGCGCAGGGTGCGTTCCGGCGCCGTCATGGGCGCCCGTCCGCGCAGCGGCAGCCGCAGGGTTGGGCGCTGGGGTTGGGCTGACCGGTGGCCTTCGCGTGCTCGACGTCCTCGACCCCAGCCCACCCGTGTGGGCGGTTGGGGTGGATGGCGGCCATGCAGTCCCAGCAGCGGGTGGGGCTGACCATGACGCGCCCTGCTTTGGCGGCTGTCTCGATCGCGGCGATCTCCTCGTCGGTCACGGGCGTTCCCTCCTCGTCATTCCCGGCAGGGGGCGGCAGTCCCAGAACTTCCCGCCCTGGCACGTGCCCTTGGGGCAGCCGCATACGGCCATCGACGAGTGGTGGACCGTGGGCCCGGGGCAGGCGTCGTCGGCGGTGCACTCGTAGGTGCCGTCGCGGTGCGTGGTGACTGCGCCGGAGCAGCTCAGGGTCAGCCTGCGGTGTTCGGGGTCGGCGTTGCACCAGATTTTCTCGTAGTTCAAGGCGCTGTCGTGGCATTGGCCGCGTAGGTGGAAGGTCACTGCCGGGCCACCGGGCAGCACAAGGTTCTCGTCGAAGGTGATCTGCTTCTGACGGTGGGTCACCGTCTCCGTGCACGCCGGGCAGACACCGGCCGTGTCGTAGCGGGCGATCCGCCCCATTTCCCGGTCGACCTCGCGCCGGATGCGGGTTTCCTTGCACGGCAATGGTTCCTGGCAGGTGCCGCACACGGGGTAGTGCTCGTCGGGCCAGATCGCGCAGGTCGTGTGGTTGGTGTACGCGCGGACGTGGACATCGTGGTCGCGGGCCCTGGGGTCCTCGGAGACGATCTGCGGGGGCCGCAGTACGACACTGATCGGCACCACCGACCGGTGTTGACTGTAGCGGACGAAGAGCCGTTCGTCCTCGGCCGTCCACAGGTCGCGGGGAACCTCGTTGACCGCCACGATGCGCCACGCCCGGTAGTTCCACGCCATGATCTGGCCGGGCTCGGGCGTGTGCCGGTGGGTCATCGTCGCCCCGAGGGGATACCACTGCTCAGACATCGGCCGGGCCTCGCCTGCGGTAGCCGGCGGCCTGGAACTCCGCGTGGGGTAGGTCGATGTGCTCGGGCAGGGCATCGAGCTCGGTGGTGTCCTGGGTGTACAGCCACGCGAGGAACGGCTCGAACAGGGGGCATACCCAGATGCGGTGCTTGTTCAGGTCGTCGGGCGCGTAGCCGCCGGGGCGGAAGTAGGCGCCTTCGCCGGTCTGCAGGTCCAGGACCCAGAGGTGTTCGAGGGTCCAGCCGCGTGCGGCGAGCAGCGGTCGGGTCGCGGTGGGGTCGACGACGCTGTAGCGGGCCCATGCGTCCATGTCCGGGCGGCCGACAGCGAATTTGCCCCAGTTTCTGGGGCCGCTCGTCGCTTCGATCAGGTGCAGCTTCACCCCGGCATCAAACACCGGGACACCGACATTCGCGCGACAACCCTCGCCGGAGGTGTGTGCTCAGCCGGGCGGATGGCGGCTGACCTGGAACGCGCCCAGCGCGACGGCGGCGTGCGCGTGAGCGATCATCTGCCGCTGCTGCCGATCCCCACTGCTGGCCCAGGTTGTTCACTTCCGCCTTGGGGTGGAACGCCACCGGGTCCATCACCCGGGCCAGCTCGTCGACGCTGACGAGGTTACGCAGGAACCCATGTCCCGCCTCGGATGAATCCGTGGCTTGGGCAGTTCCGGCACGCCAAGCTAGGGGAGATCGTCAGTGAGCGTTCATCGCCGGGGCCGCCCGCGACCAGTTGGTGTTTCGCGGACCATGCCGGAGGTCCACCGGGGACGGCGGGCTCGTCGGACCATGCGATGTAGCCTCCGCAGTACTTCGCCCCGGGTGTCGCCTCGGGCCCCTTGGGGTGGTGCTCCATCAGTCCGATCACGCCGCCGGACCTGTTGTGCAGCCACACAAAGGAGTGCCCGTCGCCGAGGTCGTGGTGGTCCTCACGCCCCGGGTATGAGGTTGTCATCGTGTCGCCTCCACACGCAGCTATTCGGGCTGAGCCTGGCGGCCCCGCATGATGGTTCGCGCCCTACTTGGGGCCGCTTGCGCGTCCCACTTCGGGGCGAGGCCACTCTGACGCGGGGCCGCCAGGTTCTCCCGCCCGCTCTCACGGAGCGTTCGGGAGTCTACTTCGGAGCGTCGTCGGTCACATCTCGGTAGAGGCGTCTACCCCAGCAGTGCGCCGGTGCCACACGCTCCGTCACTTCGGCTCCTGCGGTGGGTCGGACAGCGGGAACCGCTGGTGCTCCAAGCCCCCGGTGACGAGGTGGCGAGGTGGCGAGGCTGACCCAGGCCCTGCAGGTCGTCATATTCCTCGTCGTTGTAGCCGGCCCCGCCACGAGTTTTCTTCCGGGTCGCCCCGGCCGTCCATGGTGTTCATACGACATCCCCGGAGACGTTGACGTAGGTGTCGCGCCAGCGCTCCGCTGCTTCGCGCCAGTCGGAGGATTCGCGGTCCCAGCTACCGTCGCCCGCGTTCGCGATCACACCCCAACCCTCGTGGACCGCGTCGCGCAGGCGCTCGGTTTCCTGCTCGGCGAGGGCCTGGGCGTGGTGCGCGTCGACAAGGGCCCGGAACGCGGGGGTTCCGCCGTAGTTCTCCTGCCCCGACGTGAAGCTGAGGAGCGTGAGGAGTTTTCGGGTCTCAGCCTTGGCGGTGATCAGTTCGGCGCGGCAACCGAGGACTTCCGCGATGGCCGAGTCGACCGTGGTGTCGCGGACGCGGAGCCAACTCGCGAACAGGTCTGCTGCGGCGTCGGCCATATGGTTGACGCCCGCGAAGAAGGCTTCCTGTCCCTCCGATCGGCCGCCGTCGCCGATGGCGCGGGCGACGGCCGCGAGCGCGGGCCGTATGCGGCTGTCGGGTGGCGTGGGGGCGCTCAAGAGGGGTCCTTCCGTGGCGGCGGCCCGGGAACTGGGCGTTGTAGCGCGGCGTCGACTCGCTCGGCGAGTTCGGCGGCGACGTGTGGTGGGGTCAGAGACTGTATCGCTTTGCTGTTGGGGCTGCCGAGGGCGCTTTCGTCGAGCAGCTCGGCGAACCTGGCCTGGGTGCGGGCGGCGTCGAGGAGGTCCGCGAGACCGCGCATCGAGTCCACGATGCGCGCCAGCAGGTCCGGCGCCGCCGGCTCGGGATCGGCCGGCTGCGGGTCCGGCGGCGGTTCGATCTCGGGTTCAGCGGGGACCGGCTCGGGCTCGCCGGGGGCGGCGGGCTCGGGTGGGGCGACCTCGGCGACGCGGACGCTGTACGCCTCGGGCCACCGCTTCCCCGGCTTCGGGTGCGGGCTTCCGCTGAACGTGACTGGCGTTCTCACGTCCAGGCACTCGCGATCCGGCAGCACCTGGTCTTCGCGGACGTACCACTGGTTGCCTTCGGTGTCGGAGATGAAACCCCAGTTGTCATAGGGTTGCCATCGGACGATGGTCCCGCGACGGCTGCCTTCCCCGTCGAGGAATGTGGTGTGTTGCGCGGTGAGAGTGTTGATGTGCGAGTAGAGCGTCTTCATGGCCAGCCGGCGTTGTACTTCGACGAAGTCGAGGTGTGGTCCGGCCATCTTGGCGCCGAATTCCTCGGCTTCTTGCGCGGTGTCGAACGCACCGCATGACAGTTCCCCGTCGCCGTCGTCGAATACCGCCGAGAAGCGGGGTATCAGGTAGTCGTCCGGTTCTGAGCTTTTCACTGCGGCCTCCGGTAGCGGTAGCACCCTACCCGGATACCGTGTGCGCGTTGGAACGCCGTGATGGATCTGGCGTGGTGCAGGCACACGTAGATCCGGAGTGGACGGTCGCGCCATTTGACCACATGTGTGCTCGGTGTGGAAGGCGTGCAGTAGGTGCAGCGGCGGCGGTCGGAGGCGGACCCGCTCAGTGCGATGAACTCGGTGAGGGCGACGGTGAGCCGGTGCCCGACCCGAACCAGGGTGCCGAGCGCGATAGCCGCGACGGTGACGGCTTCCTCGCGGGCGCAGCGGATGCAGACGTCTTCGCGCAATCCGGGCTCGGTCTCGTGGAGTTCCTTGGTGGTGAAGTAACCGAAGCAGAGCTGACACATCACGCGCCCGTTGGCCAGGCGCGTCAGGTCGACCCGCCCGTCGGGGTGGCGCATGAATGGGGTGTAGGTCCAGTCGTGGCAGTTGCCGCAGTACCCGTTGAGGTGGTCGTCGGGTTGCGCGCTGCACATGCCGCAGCGCGGGCAAGCGGGCGCGGGTGAAGTTGGTCGCTTGCTCAGGTGGGTCTCCTCGGGGGGTTGAACCTCACGGCGTGAGGTTCAGGTTTGGGC
>JBKJYH010000051.1:0-3747 GCA_046715765.1 Candidatus Limnocylindria bacterium | reverse complement strand
GATCGGCCAGCGGGGCGGCAAAGATGAATCCGCGCGACTCCATCCCCACCACCAGGTCGATCCGGTCGCCCTTGACCGCCTCGGCCATCCGGTCGATCACCTCGCGGAAGGCGGCCGGGTCCTTGAGCAGGGTGGTGATGTCGTAGAAGAGGATGCCCGGCTTGGGGAAATCGGGCACCTCCCGGATCATGGCGCGCAGGTCGTCGAGGGAGGTCGAGGTCACGGGCGCGAGTCTAGCCCGCCGCGGCTCCGCCCGGCAACGCGGCCAGCCGCCGCAGGACGGTCTGGAGCACGCCGCCGTTGCGGTAGTAGCCGAGGTCGATCTCGCCGTCGATCCGAACCGTTGCTTGGAACCGCGTCTCTCCGCCGCCATCGGCGGTGGCAACCACCGTCAGCTCGCCGCGCGGGCGCAGCCCGATCGACACGCCGGCGATGGTGAACCGCTCACGACCGGTCAGACCCAGCGACGCCGCGCTCTCGCCGGGCAGGTACTGCAGCGGCAGGATCCCCATTCCGACCAGGTTGGAACGGTGGATCCGCTCGTAGCTCTCGGCGATCACTGCGCGCACGCCCTGTAGCAGCGGACCCTTGGCGGCCCAGTCGCGGCTGCTGCCCGAACCGTACTCCCTGCCGGCCAGCAGGATGAGTGGAGTTCCCTCCGCAAGGTAGCGCTGCGACGCGTCGTAGATGCTCATCCGCGCGCCGTCGGGGAGGTGCTCGGTGATAGGGCCCTCCTGGTCGGGGATCAGCAGGTTGCGAAGCCGGATGTTGGCCAGTGTCCCGCGCAGCAGGACTTCGTGGTGGCCACGCCGCGCCCCGTACGAGTTGAAGTCGCGCGGCTCGACGCCGTGCGCGATCAGCCACTCTCCGGCGGCCGACGCGGGACGAATGCTCCCCGCCGGTGAGATGTGGTCGGTGGTGACGCTGTCTCCCAACTTCGCCAGCACCCGCGCGGCGCGGATGTCGGCGGGCGGCACCGGCTCGGCCGAGAGGCCAGCGAGGAACGGTGGCGAGGCCACGTAGGTGCTGGCCGGGTCCCACGCATATCGGTCCCCCGCCGGCACTGGCAGGGTCCGCCAGCGCTCATCCCCGTCGAAGACCGATGCGTAGCCCCGGGCGAAGATCTCGGCTCGCACCTGCTCCCCGACGACGCCGGCCACCTCCTCGGGCGAGGGCCACAGTTCGGACAGGAAGACCGGCTTGCCATCCGTATCGGTGCCCATCGGCTGGCTGTCCAGGTCGATGTCGATCCGGCCAGCCAGCGCGAAGGCGACGACCAGCGGCGGGGAGGCGAGGTAACTGGCACGCGCCAGGGGGTGGATCCGGCCCTCGAAATTTCGGTTGCCCGACAGCACCGCCACCCCGACCAGGTCGTTTTGCTCGATCGCCGCCGCGATCTCCTCGGCCAGCGGGCCTGAGTTGCCGATGCAGGTGGTGCAGCCATACCCGACCAGGTCGAAGCCCAGGGTCGAGAGCGGCTCCATCAGGCCCGCCGCGGCCAGGTAGTCGGTGACGACCCGCGATCCCGGCGCCAGGCTGGTCTTGACCCACGGCGGCGTGCGCAGCCCGCGCGCCACGGCGTTGCGAGCCAGCAGGCCGGCCGCGACCATCACGTACGGGTTCGAGGTATTGGTGCAGCTGGTGATGGCCGCGATGACCACCGATCCCGAGCGCAGCTCGAACGGCTTCCCGTCCTTGACTACCACGGAGGCGCGGTATTCCATGTCCGCCGGTCGGGCGGGGCGGGCGTGCTCCGGCTCGATCGTCGGTGGCGCCTCGGTCGAGGTGAACGGGGTGGGGTCACTGGCCGGGAAGGACTCCTTGCTGGCCTCGTCCACCACCGTGTTCGGCTCAAGGCCGTCGCTGAACGCCTCCCGGAACGACTCTCGCAGCCGGGTGATCGGCACCCGGTCCTGCGGCCGGCGCGGCCCCGCCACCGACGGCTCCACCGACCCCAGGTCCAGCTGGAGCGACCCGTTGAAGCGCGGCTCGGGCGTGGCATCGGTGCGCCACAGGCCCTGCGCCCGGGCGTATGCCTCGACGCGGGCGACGGTCGCGTCCGGCCGACCGGTCATGCGCAGGTAGCGCAGGGTTTCCTCGTCGATGGGGAAGAGGGTGGCCGTGGCCCCGAACTCGGGGCTCATGTTGCTGATCGTGGCCCGATCGGCCAGCGGCAGGCGCGACAGGCCAGGCCCGTGGAACTCGACGAACTTCCCGACCACGCCGTGGTTGCGCAGCATCTCGGTCACGGTCAGGACCAGGTCGGTGGCGGTCGCCCCCGAGGGCAGGACCCCGTCCAGCCGGAAGCCGATCACCTCGGGCATCGGGATCACGACCGGCTGGCCCAGCAGCGCGGCCTCGGCCTCGATCCCGCCCACGCCCCAGCCGACCACGCCCAGGCCGTTGATCATGGTGGTGTGGGAATCGGTTCCGACCAGCGTATCGGGGAAGGCGACGAGCGCTCCATCCGGACCGGGGCGGGCGGTGACCACCTCGGCGAGGTACTCCAGGTTGACCTGGTGCACGATCCCGGTTCCCGGCGGCACCACCCGGAAGTTGTCGAACGCCTGCTGGGCCCAGCGCAGGAGGGCGTAGCGCTCGCCGTTGCGCTCGTATTCGCGTTCCACGTTGAAGGCGAAGGCGGCGTCGGAGCCGAACAGGTCCACCTGGACCGAGTGGTCGATCACCAGGTCGGCGGGAACCAGCGGGTTGACCCGCCGGGGATCGCCGCCCATGGCAGCCAGCGCGTCGCGCATGGCGGCCAGGTCCACCACGCACGGGACGCCGGTGAAGTCCTGGAGCAGGACGCGGGCCGGCATGAAGGAGAACTCCGCATCGGCGGGAGAGGCTGGATCCCAGGCGGCCAGCGCCTCCACCTGCTGGAGGCTCACCAGCCCATCACCCGATGCGGCGTGGCGCAGCAGGTTCTCGAGGATCACCTTGACGGTGTACGGCAGCCGATCCAGGTCCGGCACGCCCGCCGCCGCGAGGTTGTACCACGCGTACGTGGTGTCGCCGACACGCAGGGTCGAACGGGCAGCACGAAGATCGATGGGGGTGGAACTGTGGGTCACGGGGCGCGCCTCCTTCGTCATCCGCGCGGTGCGCGGCGATCGGTGAGTCGGCGCCGGACGGGTGCGCCCGTCCCGGGTCGAGATTTCGAGCGGAGTATACGAGGTTCGGCGCGGGCTGGGTAGAGGCTTGATCCGACGCTTCCGTCCGAGCATGCGGGGAATCCGAGGCTAACGGCGGTTCCACGGGCCCTTGTTCTGGTTCGGCCAACAGATTGTCGACGGCTCAGGCTTCCGACCCGCCGGATGGTGCGCAGGTACAGGTACAGCGATGGCACCAGGATCGCCGCCACCGCAAGCATTGCCCATCGCGTTCCGGAGGCCAGGGCCAGCCAGCCCCGCCGCGGTGAAGGTCATCATGAAGCAGAAGCTTCCGGCTGCCTCCTGACCGATGAAGACGAGGTAGGCGCGGCGCGCGCCCTCGAGGGTCACGCCGAGTCGTCGCGCAGGCGGCTGTAGGTCACCAGATCGTGGTGCGCGCCGCCGCGAAACTGGGCACCGCGGGCGACACCCTCTCGGACGAATCCGGCCTTCTCCAGGGCGTGCTGCTCCGCCATGTTGTCGACATCGGTCGAGGCTTCCACTCGGTTGGCATCGGTCGTTGCGAACAGGTGCTCCGCCACCATGCGCTGCGCTTCCCCGCCGAAGCCGTGGCCGCGCGCCTCCGGAACGAGGG
>JBKJYH010000050.1:0-6020 GCA_046715765.1 Candidatus Limnocylindria bacterium | reverse complement strand
CGGCGCTCCAGGCGGAGTACATCGCCGGGCGCGAGATGATCGTGATTGACGGCTACATCGGCAATCAGCCCGAGCACCGGTCCCGGCTGCGCCTCTACATCGAGGAGGCGAACGCCAACATCGCCGGGATGCAGCAGCAGCTCTACTTCCCGCCTGATGCGCCCGCCGACGAGTGGGAGCCGGAGCTGGTGATGATCTACACCCCCAACCTGCCGATGCCCGGCTACCCCGACGAGCGCCTGGTGGCGGTGGACCTCGAGGCGGGCATCAGCCGCGTCTTCAACTCCGACTACTTCGGCGAGAGCAAGAAGGGCGGGCTGCGGATGTGGAACGCCCTGGTCTACGGCCGCGGCGGCCTGGCGATGCACGCCGGCTGCAAGGTCGTGCCCACGGCCTCCGGCGAGAAGACGATGCTGATCATCGGCCTGTCGGGGACCGGCAAGACGACCACCACCTTCACCCGCCAGAACAACAGCCAGCCGGTGCAGGACGACTTCATCGGTCTCTTTCCCGGCGGCCTGGTGGCTGGCACCGAAAACGGCTGCTTCGCCAAGACCTTCGGCCTGGATCCGCGCAGCGAGCCGGCCATCCACGGGGCCGTCGTCAAGCCCGATGCCTACCTGGAGAACGTGTCCCAGGCGGTCGATGGCGGGCCGGTGGACTTCTTCGACACGAGCTACACCCAGAACGGGCGGGCCACCTTCCCGATGTCGTCGCTGGGGATCTGGCGCGACCCGCGCGAGATCGGTCCGGTTGATCACCTGCTGATCCTCAACCGCAACGACAACATCATCCCCGCCGTCGCGCGGCTCTCCCGGGAGCAGGCCGCCGCCTACTTCATGCTGGGCGAGACCCGGGGCACATCGGCCGGCGGGGCGGCAGAGGAAGGCCGAGCGTTGCGCGTGCCGGGCACCAATCCGTTCTACCCCCACCGCGACGAGCAGCAGGCCAATCGGTTTCTGGAGCTGATGGCGAGTTGCTCGTTCGACGTGTATCTCCTGAACACCGGCCGGGTGGGGGGAGTGGACGGGGATCCGCGCTCGAAGAAAGTGAAGATTGAGCACTCCGGGGCGATCGTCGAGGCAATCGCCGAGGGGACCATTGCCTGGGAGCGTGACCCGGACTTCGGCTACGAGGTTGCCGCCGTGCTGCCGGGGATCGAGGATGTGGAGCTGCTCCAGCCGCGGGTCCTGTATTCGCGCGGCGGGCGGGGCGAGGAGTACGCGGCGCTCGTTGCTCGACTTCGCCGCGAGCGGATCGAGTTCCTGGAGCGTTACCCCGGCCTGCGAGACGAGATCCTCGCCGCGATCCGGTAGGCGTTGGGGCGGCGGTCCCAGGCGCTCAAACGCCACGGCATTGGTACGACCGCCGAGCGGCGCGGATGACCCGTTCCTCCGTCGCCCGAAACTCGGGGGGTTTGGCGCGACAAACGAAGGGCTCGGTCACGGGGTCCGGCGGTCACACCAATTCCTGGTGGTTTGGCGGGCCCGGAGCGCCACACTAATCCCTCGTAACGGGACGATAATCGGCCGGTACAGCCGACCACCCACACTGCTGGCATGCCGAGCCGAGAGGATCCCGCGGCGCGTGGGCGGGCCAGGGGTCGCCGGCTCAAACTGGAGATCGGCGCCGGCCTGCGAACGGCCCGCCGAGCAGCCGGGCTGAGCCAACTCAGCGTGGCGCGCCGGGCGGGCGTATCCCAGATGCAGATCAGCCGCGTCGAGCGCGGGCGCGGCTCATCGGACGTCGGGGAGTTGGCGACCGTGGCAGCGATCGTGGGCCTGGACCTCAGCGTCAAGCTCTTCCCCGGAGGGACTCCCATCCGCGACGTCGCACACGCGCGGCTCTTGGGCCGGCTTCAGGCGGCGCTCCCCGATGCCGATGAATGGCGCACCGAAGTCCCGATCCCCATCCTGGGCGACCAGCGCGCGGTCGACGTCGTGCTCCCGATCGGCGGCGTGGGCATCGGCTTCGAGCTCGAGACGCGGCTGGTGGACGCGCAGGCGACGGTCCGGCGAGCTGTCCTCAAGCAGCGCGACGCTCGGCTGGCGTGCATGATCCTCGTCCTCGCCGACACCCGCGCCAACCGTTCCGAACTGGTCGACGCCGCACCTACCCTGGAACCCACCTTCCCACTGGAGACCCGCGCAGTGCTCGCCGCCCTGCGAGCCGGTCAGCTTCCACGCGCCAACGGGATCGTCCTCGTCTAACCCTCGCCGCGCACTGATTCCACGGCCCACACCGGCACGGGCCGGCCGAAGCCCTTCAACGTGACGGGCGGCCGCTCCCCGGCCTCCACGAACTCGTCCACGGAGGCGAAGTGGCGCTGGCTGATCAGAATCTCGCCGCCCTGCGCCACGTCGGAGAGTCGGGCGGCCAGGTTGACGATGATCCCCATTGCGCCGTAATCGTATCGGCCCTCGAATCCGATCCGTCCCATGGTGGCGTAGCCGCTGGCGATCCCGATCCCCATCCCCAGCTCGTAGCCCCGCTTCCGCCAACCCACCGCCAGGTCGCTGAATCGGTCGCGGATGGCGCAGGCGGTCCGTACCGTGACCAGTTGGTGATCGGGGACCGGCGCCGGATCGTTGAAGAAGACCATCAGCCCGTCGCCGGCGAAGTGCTCCACCGTGCCGCCGGCCGCCA
This sequence comes from Candidatus Limnocylindria bacterium, assembly GCA_046715765.1. Taxonomy (GTDB): domain Bacteria; phylum Chloroflexota; class Limnocylindria; order QHBO01; family QHBO01; genus JBKJYH01. The sequence continues at coordinate 3,374 of JBKJYH010000050.1, read as the reverse complement.
CCGACAGCTCGCCGACCGCGGCGTGGTAGGCGCGGATCACGTCGAGCAGCTCCTCGGGCTCCGCGCCCTCGGCAAAGGCGGTGAAGCCGCGCAGGTCGCAGAACATGGCGCTGATCTCCCGTCGGTGGCCGGCCAGCAGCGCCTCGCCCTCGGCGCTGGTCAGCAGGTCGGCGACCTGGGGGGCGTATCGGGCCAGTTCGGTGCGCTGGCGTTCGACGGTCTGAAAGAGGCCGACGTTCGAGATGGCGAGCGCCGCCTGGTCGGCGAAGGTGGTCAGCAGTGCGATCTCCGACTCGGCGAATGGCTGCACGGTCACGCGCCAGACGATGAGCAGGCCGATGGGCGATCCGTCCCGCATCAGCGGCACCCCGAGCAGGGTGCGCATGCCGGCCATCCGGGCAAATTCCTGGAGCGTGAACTCGGGATCGACCGTGACGTCCACGATCTGCACCGGCGCGCGCTCCATCAGGACCCGGCCGCTGAGCGATCCGCGCTCGGGCTGGAAGTGGCGCTGGTCCATCACCGCGCGGAAGTCGGCCGCCACGCCCGCCGTGTAGGCCGCGATCCGGAATCGGCCGTTCTCCTCGCGCAGGATGTTGCCCTCGTCTGCGTGCGACAGGCGGGTAGCGCTCTCGATCACCGTCTGGAGCACCTGGTCGAGGTCGAAGGTGGTGCGGCTGATGGATTGGAGCACGCTGCTGACCGCCGACTCGCGCTCCAGCGCCTCGCGCGTCTGGGCCAACAGCCGGGCCAGGTTGAGGGCGATCGCGACCTGGTCGGCGAAGGCCTGGAGCAGCGTCACCTGGCGGTCACTAAATGGTCGGACCTCGCTCCGCCCAACCGCGATCACCCCAATCAAGTCCCCCTCGAACCAGATCGGGACGCCGGCCGTGCTCCGGTAGCCGCCCACCGCTTGCAGATCGCGCAGGACATACTCCGGGTCGGCCAGCACGTCCGGGATCTGCACCACGCCGCGCTCGACCAGGGTGCGACCGATGACCGAGCCGCGCTCCGGGGTGTAGTCGCGACCGCGGATCGCCTGGCGGTATTCCTCCGGGAAGCCAGTGGTGGCCACGATCCGGTACGCCTCGCCCTGGCGGACGGCGATGTTGCCGGTGGCCCCGTCGCACAGCCGAGTGGCCTCGTCGATGACCGTCTGCAGGACCTGGGCCTGATCGAACGAGGTCCGAGCGATGGACGCCAGCACGGCTCCCAGCGAACTCTCGCGATCCTGCGCCTCGCGGCCCGCGGCCAGCAGGTTCGCGATCCGGATGGCAATCGCGGCCTGGTCGGCAAAGACGGTCGCGACCTCGACGGCCGGATCGCTGAACGGGGCCAGCGCATGCCGCGCCAGCACGAACCCGCCGATCACCTCGTCCCCGGATCGGATCGGCACGGCCAGGATGGACCGGTAGTTGCCGATGGTGACCGTCTCGGGCCGCCCGTAGCCAGGTTCGACCACGGCGTCGTCGATCCGCACCGGTGCCCCGCTCAGCACCGCTCGCCCCGCGGCGCTGGTGTGGTTGATGGGCGGTGGGTTGGATTCCATCCATGCCCAGAACTCATCGGTGACCCCATCGGAGCCGCCGAGTACGAGTCGCTCACCGCGCCGGACGAAGGAGAACGCCCCGTCAGCCTCGCACAGCCGGCGAGCCTCGGCCGCGATCTCGCTCAGGACCGGCCGCAGTTCCGAGGTCGAATCGGCGATCGACGAAAGGACCCGCCCCAGGTCGCCGAGCGCCCCCGGATCAGGCATCGTGCTCCAGCGTCGCTTCCACAGACAAGGCCACGTTGCCGGTAAGCGCCCGTGAGATGGGGCAGCCGTCCTTGGCGGCGGCGGCAAGTTCGTCGAACTGGGCATCGGTGCAGCCGGGGACCCGCCCCAGCACGGTCAGCGCGGAGGAGACCACGGTCCAACCGCCCTCCAGCTTGTCGAAGGTGACGTCGGCGCTGATGTGGAGGTGCTCCGGCGTCAACCCGGCCCTGGCCAGGCCGCCGGAGAAGGCCATCGCGAAGCAACTGGCGTGCGCGGCGGCGAGCAACTCCTCGGGCGAGGTGCGGCCATCCGGCTCCTCGGTGCGCGAGGCCCAGCTGACGGGCAGGTCAAGGAACAGCTCGCTGGTCGCGGCGCTGACCGTGCCGCGACCGGATGCGAGGTCTCCCTGCCAGGTGACGGTGGCGGAGCGGACGGCGGCCATCGGTGAGTCCTCCTGTATCCTGCGGGGACGCTGAGCCTAGCGCACGGAGCCACCCGATGACGACCCCTGACGCGGCCTCGACGGCCCATCCCGCCCCACCGGCCAACCCCACCCTCCGCGGCGAGCGCATCTTCCTGCGACCCGCGGAGCGGTCCGACCTGCCGAATTTCGTGCGCTGGTTCGCGGACGGCGAGACGACGCGCTACCTGTCGGTCCGCGCGCCGTTCTCGGCTGCGGCCGAGGACAAGTGGTTCGAGGGCATGCTCGAGCGTCACGGCAAGTCCGACTGGCACTTCGTGATCTGCCTGACCGATGACGGTCGCCCGATTGGGACCGCGGGCCTGCACGATCTCAACCTCGAGGACGGGCACGCCGCGTTCGGGATCTCCATCGGTGAGAAGGCCGAATGGAACAAGGGCTACGGGACCGATGCCCTCTCCGCCATGTGCGACTTCGGATTCGGGCAGCTCCGCCTGGAGCGCATCGCGCTGGAGGTGTATCGGCCCAACCTGCGCGCGCAGCGCTCGTACCAGAAGGCTGGCTTCACGCTGGAGGGCACTCGGCGGAACGCGCACTTTGCCGATGGGCAGCACCAGGACGTGCTGGTCATGTCGCTGCTCCGCGACGAGTGGCTCGCCCTCCCGAGGCGCAAGAGCTGGGAATACCTGCCGGACGAGCAGCCGGTCTAGGATCGGCGCATGTTCGAGTTGCGCCGCGACCCTGTCACCGGCTGGTGGTCGGCGATCGTCACCGATCGTGGCTTCGAGCACGCCTCGTTCACGGTCGAGGCCGCTCCGGTGGAGGGCACTCATTGCCGCCACTGTGACGACGACCCCACCCCGGAGGCCGATGCCGAAGATGACACCAGCGTTCGGCGGGTGAGCCTGCGCGCCGATGCCTTCCTGGTCCACGACGACCGCGAGGCGAGGCGCGATCTGCGTCGTGACGACGGGCGCGAGCGGAGCCAGCAGCTCTCGATGCTGACCCCCGGTACCGCCAGCGGGTCGTGGGAGATCCTGGTCGCGCCGCGCGGCCACCACGAGCGGCTCGCCGACGCCCCGCCCCGCCTGGCGGTGAACCTGATCCGCACCCTGCGGGATCGGATGCGTGAACTGGCTGCAACCAGGACCGGGGAGGAGCAGCTCTACCTCCAGGTGGTGCAGGCCTACGGGCGCC
>JBKJYH010000049.1:0-10491 GCA_046715765.1 Candidatus Limnocylindria bacterium | reverse complement strand
GCCCTGGTGATCGTCGAACGCCAACCCGAGCGGCGGGTGGCGCTCGTTCGGCTCAACCGTCCCAAGCAGCTCAACGCGTTGAGTGGGGCGCTGATGGACCAGTTGTGCGAGGCGCTCGAGGCGCTTGACCACGATCCGGACGTACGGGTCATGGTGGTCACGGGCAGTGACCGCGCCTTCTCGGCCGGGGCCGACATCGCGGAGATGGCCGGCGCGTCGCCAATCGAGATGCTGATAGGCGGTCGGATCGGGCAGTGGGACCGGGTGCGACGGATCGGCAAGCCGGTGATCGCGGCGGTAGCGGGCTGGTGCCTGGGGGGTGGCTGCGAACTGGCGATGACACTCGACCTGATCGTGGCTGGCGAGGGCGCGCGGTTCGGTCAGCCGGAGATCAATATCGGCGTGATCCCCGGCGCCGGCGGGACCCAGCGCCTGGTGCGCGCGGTGGGCAAGGGCAGGGCCATGGAGATGGTGCTCACCGGGGAGCCGATCGACGCCGCCGAAGCGCATCGGCTGGGACTGGTCAGTCGGGTCGTGCCCGACGAGTCGGTGGTGGAGCACGCGCTGGGCCTGGCGCAGAAGATGGCGACCCGATCACCCGTCGCCCTGCGCCTGGCCAAGGAGGCGATCAACGCCGCGTACGAGATGAACCTGACCGCCGGGCTGGCTCATGAGCGGCGCCTCTTCTACCTGAGCTTTGCCTCCGAAGACCAGAAAGAGGGGATGGCGGCCTTCGTCGAGAAGCGCCCGCCGAACTTCAGCGGCCGCTGAGAGCCATTTCCAGCCGCCACTCGATCCACTCCCGCTCGGGGGCAAGTCGCTCGACGTACTGGTCGGGATGCTCGTACAGGAACAGGAGATGGGACCCCGTGGTATTGCCCTCGCCCGGGGCACTCTGCTAACCTGCTATAACTAGTTGCAGGTTGCAATCACCGGTCACGAACGGTTAGAGGTTAGGTTGGCCCGATGGGCGCACCGTCAACGCCGCTCGCGGCGGCGACACCAGCGACCGCGGTGAACGAGGGGCGGCCCCCGGCGCCGGGGTCGTTGGACGTGATCCGTGCGTTCCTGAACTCGGTCGACCTGGAGTCGAACCAGGAGGACCTGGCAACCCCCGACCAGTTGGCGGAGTGGCTCTCCGACCACCGCCTGATCAGCCCTGCCGTGCGCCTCGACGCGAATGACGTGGCCGAGGTCGCCTCGTTGCGCGAGGCACTCCGCGACATCCTGGAAGAGCACACCGGGCGACCGGTTGACGCCGGCGCGCGCGCCAGGCTCGACCGGATTGCGGCCGGGGTTCGGCTGAGGGTACGTTTCGACGCCGGGGCCCACCTCGAGGCGCAGGGGGAGGGGGTCGGGATTGCCATCGGGCGTCTGCTGGCGATCGTGTTTGAGGCGATCTCGAACGGCACCTGGCACCGCCTGAAGATATGCCGTAACAGCATCTGCCGCTGGGCCTTCTACGACGCTTCGCGCAACCGCTCCGGAGCCTGGTGCAGCATGGCGATCTGCGGCAACCGGATGAAGGGCCGTGCGTTCCGCGGCCGCCAGCGGGTTCGCTAGAATCGGTGCGTGGCTGACGGCACCTACCAGACGATCCGCTGTGAGGTCGTCGACGGTGTGGCGACGATCACCCTCAATCGGCCCGAGACCCTCAATGCCCTGAATGCGACCATGCGTCGCGAGCTGCTGGCCGCGTTCGCGGCAGCAGGAGCCGACAACGCGGTGCGGGCAATCGTGCTCACTGGCCAAGGGCGAGGCTTCTGCTCGGGGGCCGACCTGCGGGGTGGGTCCGATGAGCGCGCGTTCCGCCGTGTCCTGACCGACGAGTACAACCCGCTAGTGCGGGCGATCCGTGACCTGCCCAAGCCGGTGATCGCCGCCGTGAACGGGGTGGCTGCCGGGGCCGGCGCAAGCCTGGCCCTGGCCTGCGACCTGGTGTACGCCGCCGAGGAAGCAAGGTTCCTGCAGGCATTCGTCCGGATCGGGCTCGTGCCCGACTCAGGCTCGACCCGGACCCTGGTCCGGGCCCTGGGTCGCCACCGTGCCGCGCAGGTGATCTTCAGCGGTGATCCGATGTCGGCGAGCGAGGCGCACGCAGCAGGGCTGGTGGCCGCAGTGGTGCCCGTGGCCGAGTTGGACGCCACCGTGCGGGAGGCGGCCGCGAGGCTTGCGGGGGCCCCAACCCGGGCCATCGCGCTTGCCAAGGAACTCATCAATCATGCCGAGGACGCGCCGCTCGATGAGAGCCTGGCCCGCGAAGCGGCGGCCCAGGAGATCGCAGGGCAGACCCAGGACCACGCCGAGGGTCTGGCCGCCTTCGGCGAGAAACGCACGCCGCGCTTCGTTGGCCGCTGACCCGACGCGCGGCTCATGGCCGCGACCGATCGAGCGGCTGGGCGTGCTGGGCGCCGGCACGATGGGCGCCGGAATCGCGCAGGTTGGCGCCGAGGCGGGGCTGCGGATCCTGCTCCACGATCCCCTCGATGGCGCGACCGCTCGTGGGATTGATCGGATCGCGGGATTCCTGGCTCGGCGCGTGGACCGCGAGCAGTTGAGCGCGCCCGCCCGCGACGCAGCGCTGGCGCGCATCTCAACGGCAGATTCACTCGACCAACTGGCCGAGGCCGATTGCGTGATCGAGGCCATCCCTGAAGACCTGGAGCTCAAGCGTGGCGTCTTTGGGCGCCTCGATCAGGCCGCCGACCCGGATCGGATCCTGGCGACCAACACTTCGTCCCTGTCGGTGGCGCAGATCGCCTCCGCGACAGCTCGCCCCGGCCGAGTGGTGGGGATGCATTTCTTCAACCCGGTGCCGTTGATGGCCCTCGTGGAGGTCGTATCCGGACCGCTCACCGATCCGTCCGCGGCCCACGCAATCGCCGATCTGGCGCGCCGCCTCGGGAAGACGCCCGTGATGGCGGCCGATACCCCAGGCTTCATCGTCAACCGGGTGGCGCGGCCGTACTACCTCGAGGCGCTGCGCATGCTCGGCGACGGCGCGGCAAGCGTGGAGCAGATCGACGCCGCGATGCGTGCGATCGGATTCCGGATGGGCCCCTTCGAACTGATGGACGCCATTGGACTGGATGTCAACCTAGCGGTCAGCCAATCGATCTTCGAGCAGAGCTTCGACGATCCGCGCTATCGCCCGCACCCGATCCAGCGCTACCTGGTCGAGGCCGGCCGGCTGGGGCGCAAGGCCGGCGGGGGGTTCTACGACTACGGTCCTGACGGCGTCCGTGGCGCGGTGTGGGCCGGATCGGCGCAGCGACAGGCGGGGCTCGACGGGGGCAGGCTGGATGACACGCAGATCGAGGCCCGGATTCTCGCCGCGCTGGTCAACGAGGCGGCCTCCGCGGTTGCCGACGACGTCGCCACCCCCGAGGCGGTCGACATCGCGATGCGGCTTGGCACCAACTACCCGCGCGGCCCGCTGGAGTGGGGCCAGGCGATCGGGCTCGGCTCGGTGGTGCACACCCTGGATGCGATGCACGCTGCGGTTCCCGACGGGCGCTACCGGGTCGTGCCCCTGCTCCGGGCACTGGCAGAGCGGAGCGGGTCGTTCCTCGGCGAGCACCCGGCGGCCGAGTGAGCCAGCGCCTGAGCGACCGCTTCCGGGCGGTGGTCTTCGACATGGACGGCCTGCTGCTTGACACCGAGCTGGTCTGGCACTCGGCGGAGGTCGCGCTCTTCGCACGCCATGGGGGAACCTTCAGCTGGGACGACAAGTTGACCGTGATCGGGACCAACTTCGCGTTCACCGGTCGCTATTTCGCGGAGCGCCTCGGGCTTCCGCCAGCCGATGGAGCTGCCCTGGTCGACGAGATAGTGGACCTCATGCACGACCAGCTCCGCCGCGGGGTAAGCCACCGCCCGGGCGCCGTGGAGCTCATCGCTCGGCTGCGGGGCCGAACCCGCCTCGGGCTGGCCAGCAATTCGCCGCGCCGGCTGGTTGATGCCGCACTGGCCAGCGCAGGCATGGCCGACGCCTTCGACGCGATCGTCACCGCGGACGACGTCGAGCGCTCCAAGCCCGCCCCGGACCTGTACCTGCTCGCCTGCGAGCGATTGGGGGTGCTCCCCGGCCACGCGCTGGCCCTGGAGGACTCACCCAGTGGCGTGGCGGCGGCCAAGGCCGCGGGGCTGACCTGCATCGCTGTCCCGCAATTCGCAGAGACCGATGTCTCGGCGGCTGACCGGATCATCGACTCGCTCGAGGAGCTGCTCGCCGAAGCCTGACCGGCTCGATGCGCTACGCTCCGGCCATGTGTCGCAGCATCAAGGTCCTCCGCACCGCCGACGTTCCCGCTTCTGATGACGAGGTCCGCGCCGCCGCGCTCCAGTTCGTGCGCAAGGTGAGCGGCTACCGGCGGCCATCGCCCGCCAATGCAGCCGCGTTCGAGGCCGCGGTGGACGAGATCGCCGCTGTCTCACAGCGGCTCCTGAGCGCGGTGACAGCCACCCACCCCGCTCGCCGCTCCGCGGGCTGACGGTCCCCGTTCAGCCGAACGCCAGCACGGCCGCGTCCACCGCGCGCTGGTCCTGCGCGGCGTCGCCGCCGCTCACGCCCACCGCGCCGACGAGCACGCCGTCCCGCTCGAGTGGCAGTCCGCCGGCGAAGACGACCATTCGGCCGCCGGACAGCGAGTCGTAGCCGTAGAACTCGGTCCCCGGCTGGACGATGGGCGCCAGATCCCCGGTGGACATCCGGTTGACGAGCGCGGTATAGGCCTTGTCCTGGGCCAGCCGGACCCCCACCAGGTCGGCTCCGTCCATCCGCGCGAATGCAACCAGCTGGTCGCCGGCATCGACGACGGCCACGGACATGGCCACCGACAGGTCGCGCGCGACCGCCTCGACCGCCGCGATCATCCGCCGGGCGGCGGCCAGGCTCAGCCCCGCGGCCTGCGACGCGGTCGGACCGCGCCACGAATCGAACAGGTCGAGGTCGGAATCGGATCGGTTCATTCGTTCCTCCGTGACAGTCGCAGCGCGACCAGGCTCAAGATGATGGTGGCACTGGTGAGCAGGACCGCCATGCTGATCAGCACCGGCAGCTGTCCGCCGAATCGGAGCCGCCCGTAGAGCAGGACCGGGAAGGTCGGATCGCCGCCGACCAGGAAGATGGCCAGTGCGACCTCGTCGAACGAAACCACGAACGAGGTCAGCCAGGCGGAGAGCAGGGCGGTCCCCATCAGTGGCAGGACCACCTTGCGCAGCGCGGTCGGGTAGGTCGCCCCCAGGTCCATGGCCGCCTCCTCCAACGCCGGGTCGAGGCCGCCGAGGCGGGCCAGCAGGACGAGGGTGGCGTAGGGGATCGTGATCACGCTGTGTCCCAGGACGACCGTGACCAGCGACTTCGAGACATCGAGGCTGACGAGGACCAGGAAAAGGGCGGCGCCCATGACCGCGAACGGGACGACCAACGGCAGGACCGCCAGCCCAAGCAGGGCGGCGCGGGCACGGAACCGGAAGCGGAGGGTGGCGATGGCGACCATGGTTCCCAGCGCGGTGGCCAGCGTGGCCGAGGCCGCGGCCACCAAGAGGCTGCTGCGGGCGGCCTTGAGCAGCGATCCGTCGCTGAAGACGTCCGCGTACCAATCGAGCGTGAAGCCCTCCAGCGGAAAGGCAAGCCGTTGGCTCGGGTTGAAGGAGAAGATCAGCAGGATGGTGATCGGCAGGTAGAGCAGGACAAGGACGGCCAGGTAGAAGCCGCGCAGCGGGACGCGGGTGCGTCCCACGCCGATCGCCGCCGACGGGCGCCGGTTCGAACGCGCCAATCCCGTCACGAGGTAAGCCGGCGCACGTTCACGAGGCGCGCCCCGGCCAAGACCAGGACCACCGTCAGGATCAGCATGATCATGGCCAGTGCGGCGCCCAGCGGCCAATTCCCCGCGCGTCCGAAGAAGTCCTGGATCAGGTTGCCGTACATGATTCCGCCCGTCCCGCCGATCAGGGTGGGGGTCACGTACTCGCCGACGGTTGGGATGAAGACCATGAAGAAGGCCGCCAGCGCGCCCGGGGTGCTGAGCGGGACAGTCACGCGCCGGAAGCGCGCCCAAGGGCCGGCCCCCAGGTCGGCAGCCGCCTCAAGCTGGCTGCGCTGAATGCGCTGCATGGCGGCCAGGATCGGCAACGCGGCGAACGGGATCCAGACGTAGACCAGGGTGATCACCACGGCTGGCCGGCTGTAGAGGAGCAGATCGAGCGGCTCGCTGACGACGCCGGCCGATGTGAGCATCGAGTTGATGACGCCGGCCGGGCCGAGCATCAGCTTCCAGGCCATGATCCGCAGCAGGTAGCTGGCGGCGAACGGCACCAGCAGCAGGGTCAGGTACAGGGTTGCGCGCTCCCGTGCCCGGAAGGCGAGGAAGTAGGCGACCGGGTAGGCGAGGAGGGTGGCGAAAGCCGCGACGCCGACCGCCATCAGCACCGACGTGCCAAGCAGCCGCAGGAAGGCTGGCGTCTCCAGAACCTTGCCGTATTGCACCAGCGAGGGATTCCAGGGAGCGCCCGGCTGGACCATTCCCGAGTCGGGGCGGACGCTGAAGAGCACGATCAGGAGCAGGGGCGCGACGAAGAGGCCGACGAGCCACGCCAACGGTGGACCGGCGAGGAACGGAAGAGTTCCCCGGCGTCCGAGCACGAGGCGTGGCTCGCCCTGATCAGCGGGCGGCGAGCGCCCGCGCTACTCGGCCTTGACCCTTGCCCACAACTCGGTCCACGCCGTTCGCTGCTCATTGGTCACCGGCGGCGTGAAGTTGGTGGACGCCAGGATGGATGGATCATTGACGCCGAAGGCCTCGATCAGGATCGGGTCCTCGATGGCGTCCATCACGTCCTGGTTGGCGGCTCCGTAGTAGAACAGGTTGACCACGTTGCTCATGGTCAGGTCCGCCAGCTTGGCGTCGAGGAACGCGAGTGCCAGTTCGTAGCTGTCGGTGTCGGCGCTGATCCCGTAGAAGCCGATCCACGAGTTGCGCCCTTCGACCGGGTTCGCGTACGCAACCGGGGTGCCCTCGTACAGCGCCGTCGCGTAGCAACCCTGCCACGCGTAGGCCACCCACACGCTGCCGTCCATCACCGCCGGGCACAGGTCCTCGTACTCGCCGGCCCAGTAGAACGCGTTGAGCGGCTTCTGGGCGATCCACTCCGCCTCGATCTCGGCCAACTGCGCCTCGGTCAGGGCAGACTCGTCGTAGTCGTGGATGTAGGAACTCACTGTCACCGCTGCCGGCCCGTCATCCCACATCGAGACGTGACCTGCGTAGTCGGGGTTCAGGAGGGCGTCCCAACTGGTGACCTCCGGGACCTCGTCGGTGTTGTACAGGATCGAGGTGAATCCCCAGTCCCACGGCAGGAAGTACTGCTTGCCGTCGATCTGGCCCTGCTCCTTGAACGAGTCGGGCACCTTGTCCCAGTTGGTGAGCTTGGACACGTCGATCTCGCGGACCAGGCCCTGGTCCACGTAGAACTGCTGCCAGCCGGAGTAGAAGTGAACGAGGTCAGCCTGGCTGCCGGCCTCCATCTTGCCGAGGATATCGGCGTCGGAGCTCCCGAATTCGAAGTTAACCGGGACCTCGGGCTGGGCGGTCTTGAAGTCGGTCCAGAAATCCTCGGCCTCGTACCCGCTCCATTCGAGGACGAGCAGTTCCTGCGGTTCTGCCTGGGTGCACGCAGCGAGGGCCAACGAGGCACCCGCCAACATGACGAATGCGCGACGGGCGAAATGGACGGGCACGGCGGGTCTCTCCTCCAAGGCGGTTGCCGGCTCGGCGGCGACCTATTCGAGCCCGATCCTACGGCCGTTCGACCCGGCCGGTCAACAATTTCTGCCGCTCAGTGACTGAGCCGGTATCCAAACAGGCGCGGGAGGCGTGCGATGAGCCGAACAAGAAGGCTTGGCGTGCGGCCCGCGTCATGCGCATTGTCCTCGCGGATCAGCGCCTCGCGGATCATCCGAGCGCCGATGAAGCGGAATGGCTCCGGCGGCAGCCACCGCTGCCGATGTCCCACCGGAGCAAGGGTGGCCAGCGGATCCCCGGGGGTCGCCAACCGGGCCGCCAGGATCCGGCCTGCCAGCCGGGCTGGGCCGGCGCCGTTGCCGGCGAAGCCGTGGGCGTAGTGGACTCTGCCGCCGTGGATGGAGCCGATCTCCGGGAAGCGGTCGGCGGTGATGTCGATCGGGCCACCCCAGGCGTCCTCGAAGCGCACCCCGCCGAGCATCGGCAACAGGTGGCGGAAGTTGGAGCGAACGCGCGCAGTGGCGCTTCGGCTGTGAGTGAAGGTTGGGCTCATGCCTCCCCCGAATCCGGCCGATCCGACGCCCGCACCGAACGCGATCCGACCATCCCGCGTGGTCCGGAAATAGCTGATCGTGAAGCGTGAGTCCGAGAGCAGCTCGCCGCCGGTCCAGCCCAGTTCAGCCAGCCGATCCGGAATCGGTTCGGTCATGACCATGTAGCTGCCCCAGGCCAGGACCCGGGTGCGAAATCCAGGCCAGCCCGATGCCCAGGCGTTTACCGCCAGGACCGCCTGGTCTGCCCGGACCTGCCCGGCGTCGGTGCGCAGGCGGACGCCCGCGCCGTCGCGCGAGAGGGACCGCACCCTCGTCCCCTCGTGGATGACCACGCCCCGTTCCAGGAGGACGCGGCGCATGCCGCGCGCCAGGCGGGCCGGCTGGATCGAGGCCGCCGAGGGCATCCACAGCCCGTCGCCGAAGATCGGCGATGCGCAGCGGCGCTGGACCTCCGTTCGATCCAGTGGCTGGAGCTGGTCGCCGACGCCAAGCGTTTCCATCCGCGCCACCAGCGCGTCCCAATCGCGCTCCCGCTTCGGAAACGCGTTCACCCGGAGATAGCCGCCCTTCACGAACCAGGCGTCCACTTCGTGCTGCTCGCACCACGCCCCGATCCCGTCCACTACCTCGTCCGCCGCCCGGGCCGCGGCCATGCCTCGCTCAGGGCCGTAATGGTCGACCAGGTAGCCGAGCTGCTCCCACCAGCCGTGCACGAATCCCCCGTTCCGCCCGCTCGGCCCCCCACCGCAGATGTCCTCCTCGAGCAGCACGATCCGCGTTCCAGGGGCACGCTCGGTCAGGAAGTAGGCGGTCCACATCCCGGTGTAGCCGCCACCGATGATCGCGACGTCGGCCGTCTGGTCACCGACGAGCGCGGGAGCCGGGAGCGGCTCGCCCTCGGCCGCCATTGCCTCTCGCAGCCACCAGCTGCGTTCGCGGCCCGGCTCGAGCGGCGGCGCGCCGCGATAGATGGTCGTCACGGACCGGATCGTAGCGGCCCGCGGACCGCGGCCGAGAGCCACGCTGACGGGCCGGTGCTAGGATCGGCCGCGATGCCGGAGACCGATCCCGCCCGTTCGCCCGTCGTGGTCGATGGATTGCGCACCCCCTTCGGCCGCTACGCTGGCGCCCTCCGCGAGGCACGCCCCGACGACCTGGCCGCGCACGTGATTCGCGCCGTGGTCGCGCGCACCGGGATCGACCCGGCAGCGATCGACGACGTGATCATCGGCGCAGCCAACCAGGCGGGCGAAGACAACCGCAACGTGGGCCGGATGGCAGCCCTGCTTGCCGGCCTGCCGGTATCGGTGCCGGGTCAGACGGTGAATCGGCTGTGTGGCTCGGGGATGCAGGCAGTGATCGACGCCGCGCACGCGGTAGTTGCCGGGGACGGCTCGCTGTTCGTGGCCGGCGGGACCGAATCCATGACCCGCGCCCCGTTCGTGCTGGCCAAACCGTCCGCTGCTTTCCCGCGTGGCGAGCAGACCCTGCATGACACCACCCTGGGCTGGCGCTTGACGAACCCACGGCTGGCCGACCTCCACTACCCGTATTCGATGGGCGAGACGGCTGAGAACGTAGTGGAACGGCTGGGCGTGACCCGCGAGGACCAGGACCGATTTGCCCTTGAATCGCAACGCCGTTGGGCGGCGGCGCAGGCCGCCGGCCGCTTCGCCGAGGAGGTCGTCCCCGTCAGCGTCCACGGTCCGCGGCCGGGCGAGATGGCCAGCGTGACCGTGGACGAGCATCCGAGGCCGGAAACGACCCTGGAGCAACTGGCCGGGCTGAAGGCCGCCTTCCGCTCCGATGGCTCAGGCTCAGTCACGGCCGGCAACTCATCGGGGATCAACGATGGCGCCGCCGCGCTGGTGGTCACCTCGGCTGCCCGTGCCCGCGAGCTCGGGCTGCGACCGATGGCCAGGATGCTTGCCTCGGCCGTGGCCGGCGTCGATCCGGCGACGATGGGCCTGGGACCGATCCCCGCCTCGCGCCTCGCGCTGCAACGGGCCGGGCTGACCGTTGGGGAGATGGACCTGGTCGAACTCAACGAGGCATTTGCCGCCCAGGCCCTGCCCTGCATTGGTGAGTTGGGCCTGGACCCTGAGCGGGTCAATGTCAACGGCGGCGCCATCGCCATGGGGCACCCGTTGGGGGCGTCCGGCGCGCGGCTGGTGGCGACGCTGCTCCAT
>JBKJYH010000048.1:0-61020 GCA_046715765.1 Candidatus Limnocylindria bacterium | reverse complement strand
ATGATGGGCACCGTGCAGCGGCTGCTCGACCGATTGGCGGCCGGCCGTTCGACTGGCGGCGGACCGCCGGCGCTGGTCGCGCTGGACATCGGCACCGAATTGGCCAAGGTCCTCGTCGCCAGCGTCGAACCAGGGCCAGGCGGCGGGCTGATGGGCGTGGTCCGGGGCGTGGGTCGCGAACCGCAGGGGCTGGCCCACATGCAGTCGGGGACGGTCAGCGACATCGACGCGGTGGTGGCCAATTGCGGCCGGGCCCTCGAGACGGCCGAGGCGATGGCCGGGCGCCGTCCCGCGGTGGGCGTGGTCGGGATCGCCGGCGAGCTGGTCAAGGGCACCACCACCGTCGGGACCGTGAGGCGCGCGGAGGCGCACCGCCCCCTGGACGAAGAGGAATTCGCCCGGATCGTGGCGGATGCGCAGGCTGCGGCGCTCACCGAGGCCGAAGGGCGGATCGCGTGGGAGAGCGGGCTCGAACGACTCGACGTTCGACTGGTCCACGCCGCGGTGGTCGAGATCAAGATTGACGGCTACGCCGTCAGCAACCCGATCGGCTTCACTGGTTCGCAGATCGAACTGGCGATCTTCAACGCCTTCGCCCCAATGGTCCACCTGGGTGCATTGCAGTCGGTCGCGGGCCGCCTCGGCCTCGACCTGCTGGGCGTCATCGCTGAGCCGTACGCGGTGGCCACCTGCCTGGACGCGGGCGAGATGGGGGAGAGCGGCGCGATCTTCATCGACGTCGGCGGCGGGACGACCGACGTCGCGCTGGTGCGCCAGGGTGGGATTGGGGGGACGAAGATGCTGGCGCTGGGCGGGCGGGCATTCACCCGGGGCGTCGCCGAGCGCTTCAACCTGTCGTTCGCCCGGGCCGAGGCGCTCAAGCTGGCCGGCAGCGTCGGAGTGGAGCTCACCGAGCCAGTGGAACGAGACGAACTCAACGACGGCCTGCGCGAGGACGCCGCGGTCTGGCTCGCCGGCGTCGAACTGATGATCGGTGACCTTGCCAGCGCGGACCTGCTGCCGGCCCGCGTCCTGCTGTGTGGGGGTGGCGCGCAACTGCCCCAGATCAGCGAGGCGCTCAACACCGGGGACTGGTGGCGGCGCCTTCCCTTCTCGCGCCAGCCCAGCCTGTCCGCCCTCACCCCTGCCGACGTGCAGGGCGTGAATGACGGCACCGGCCTGCTCACCACCCGCCAGGACGTGACCCCCATGGCCCTGGTCCACCAGGCGATCATCATCGACGCGATCACCTCCCCATCGCAGCGCGCCATGCGCCGCGCCGTCCAGTCGCTCAGGCTGTAGGCATGACCGATCCGGACCGCCTCCTGTACCTGGAGCCCGATGACGAGATCACCTCGGTGATTCGTCGGCTGCGGGCGGTCGAGCCGGGGCGGGTCGTGATCGTGGCGCCGGGGCGCTGCCGCGCCATTTCAAGCGGCGTAGCGGTTCGGCTCCTGGCGCGGGCGGCGGCGGACGGCGGGCGCGCGGTCGTGCTGGTGGCCGACGCGGCAGGCCGAGCACTCGCCGCCCAGGCCGGTCTGGCCGCGTTCGCCTCCCTGGCCGAGGCGTCGGTCGAAGGCGCTGTGCCGGTGGGGCCGGTCGAGCCGACCAGCGCCTCGATCCGCGTGGTCCGGGGGCCGGAGCCCACGGGGTCCGGGTTGTTACTTCCGGGCCGGCGCCCGGTCAGCGAGGAAACGGTCGCCGTGCCTATCCGGCAGGCGAAGCCCTCGAATGGCGCCACTCGTCAGCCGCGCTCATCGGATCCGCGCCGCCTTGTCGGGGTGGGGGTTGTGGGCTTGGTGGTTGCACTGGTTTGCGGCGCCGTCTTGCTGCCATCGGCCACCATCCGGATCACTCCGGCGAGCGTGGGGGTGGGGCCGATCCAATACGCGTTGAGCCTACCGGCGGCTGGGACTGAGCGAGGCCAGCTTTCGACCGAGCTCATCGGGACGCCAACCGGGGAGCGGATTGAGCTCGTGCCCGCGACCGGATCGGTGACCTTCAGCAACTGGAATCCCTCGTCGCCAGTTAGCGCTCCGGTGGGAAGTCAGGTGGCGGCAGGACAGGTCGTCTTCACGACCGACGAGGCGGTCGTGGTCCCGGCAGCGCGTTTCGGAGTGGGGCCCACCATCATTGCGAGTACTGCGTCAGTGGCGGTCACTGCTCGCGATGGCGGCGCTTCCGGCAACGTGGGTGCCGGGGAGATCGATTCGGTGGTGGACCGTCAACTCCGGACCCAGCTGCGGGCTTCCGCGAGCAACCCAAACCGAATCGTCACTAATCCTGACCCGACCGCTGGCGGCGGTGAGCAGCCCCACACCGTGGTGACCCAGCAGGACGTCGACGATCTCGTAGCCAACGTGCGCAGCGCGCTGTTGTCCGACCTTGCCGCGCGGCTGGCGGAGAACCCCGAGCGGATCTATCTCGTGCCGGCAAGCCCGGAGGAACCCACCGTCGAGATCCCGGTCGCCCTCGTCGGCAGCGAGGATCTGACTGAGTTCACCTTGACCGGCCGCCTGACCTTCGCGCGCCCGTACGCAGCGCGCACCGACGTGGAGTCGGCCGCCTCCGATCGGTTGCTGGCTGATCCCGCCTCCACCCCGCCCGGCACGGCCATCGTCGAAAGCCGGATCGACGTCCAGGTGGTGGCGGCGAGCGGTTCTGAGGAATCGATCCAGGTAGAAGTAACGGTGCGGGCCACAGCCGCCGCCATCGTTGACGCCGAGATCGTCCGCGAACTGGCGGCCGGGCTGACCGCCGCCGAGGCGGTCGAGGCGCTGTCCCACCTGGGAACGGCGCAGGTCGACCTGTGGCCCGGCTGGGTCGATCGGGTCCCGAGCCTTGCGTTCCGAGTCACCGTCGAGACCGCGCTGCCCTCGCCTTCGGCCAGCCCATCGGCGTCGCCATGAGCTGCATCCTTGGGTTGGACCACGGCAGCCGCAGGATCGGGGTGGCGGTGGGAGATACCGAGACCGGCCTTGCCTTCACGCGACCCGCCCTTCGGGTGAAGGGGTCTGACCCGGCGGTCGCCGCCACGGTCGCGCTGGCCCACGCGGAAGGTGCCGAGACCGTGGTGCTCGGGCTGCCGCTGAATCTCGGCGGTGACGAGGGACGGCAGGCGGTGGTGGTCCGCGGGTTCGGGGAGCGACTCGCCGCAGCCGGGCTCGAGGTCGTCTACAGCGATGAGCGCCTGACCAGCTGGCAGGCCGGGGAGCGGCTCGCGGCCGAGCGCCGACCAGGTGCGCGGCGTCCCACTCGACGCAGCGGCGAGCTGGACTCGGCCGCTGCCCAGCTCATCCTGCAACAATACCTGGACGCCTCCCGAGGACCTGCATGAGTCGCCAACCCGATCCGAGTTGGAATACCGACGAACGACGCAACGCGCGGATCCGCGAACTCCGCGACCAACGCGATGGGCCGAGCCGTCGCCGTCGGCGCCTCCAACCGCTGGTCGTCGCAGCCTGGTTCGGCGGCGTGGCAGTCCTCGCCGGGCTGACCCTGTTCGGCGGGTTCGTGCTGCTGGCACCCAGCCTCATGAACTGGGTGGAGGAGCACCCCGGCACGATCGAGAACGGGCTGATCCGTGATTTCGTGGTGTGGTACCAACCCGATGCCCTGGCCGATACGCCCGTGGGCGAGGACGGGCGGCGGATCACGATCACGGTCGAGTCCGGATCCACTGATGCCGAGATCGGCGCGCTGCTGCTGGAGCGGGGGCTGATCCGCAATCAGCTCGCGTTTCAGGAGGCGGTCCGGCGCGCCGGCCGCGAAGGGTCCCTGCAGGCCGGCGTGTACGACCTGTCCCCTTCGATGACGCCCAGCCAGCTGGTGGCCGCCCTGCGCCAGGAGGCCGGGGAAGAGATCACGATCACCCTCCGCGAGGGCTGGCGGCTGGAAGAGATCACCGCCTACCTGGCCACCACCCGGCTGACCCTCAACGTGGATGAGTTCGCGGCCCTGGCCAAGAACCCGCCCGGCGACCTCATCGCGTCGCACGACTTCCTGGCCGCCCTGCCGGTCGGGGCCAGCCTGGAGGGATACCTCTATCCCGATACCTACCGGGTGGATGCCAACGCGACGGCGCGCGAGCTGGTCGAGAAGCTGCTGGGCACCCTTGGCCTGCGCCTGACCGACGAGATCCGGGCCCAGATCGCGGCCACCACCATCGGCGGCAGCCCGATGACCATCCACCAAGCGATGACCCTGGCCTCGATCGTCGAGCGCGAGGCGGTGCTGGACGCCGAACGGCCGCTGATTGCGGGGGCCTATCTCAACCGCCTCACCACGCCGGGCTGGCGCCTCGACGCGGACCCCACCCTGCAATATGGGCTCGCGACTGCGGAGCACGGCACGGCGGCGGTATCGAACTGGGGATCGATCACCTGGTGGGCACAACTGCTCACCGGCGGGGGAGACGTGGTCCTGCCGGAGGAGTTGATCGGCTACCAGACCTATACCCACGATGGGCTCCCGCCCTCTCCCATCTCGGCGCCGCGCATCGCCTCGATCGCCGCGGTGGCGGCGCCCAACACCGCGGATGGCTATTTCTTCTTCGTCGCCGCCTGCCCCGGCGGCGTGCGCGACGGATCGCACTACTTCGCGGTGACCCTCGCCCAGCACAACGCCAACATCGCGCGGGCCAACGCAGAGTGTCCGGCCGGATGAGCGTCCAGACCATCGCTCCCGGCCGGCTGGCGCGCAGTCGCGTGCTGCTGGACACCCTCGAACTCGACGCCCTGCTGGTGAGCCGCGGGGCACTGAAGCGCTGGCTCTCCGGCTTCATCCTGCTGCGCGGCGAGGACCCCGGCCATGGCTTCGCCGGGACGCTCCTGATCACTCGCGAAGCGCGACTGATCCTGGCCGACAGCCGCTACACCGAGCAGGCCCAGGTCGAGTCGGACGACTGGACCCTGGTCTCCACCACCCGTGGGCTGCCCGCGGAGCTGGCCGACCTGTTCGCCGAACACCGGATCGCCCGCTGCGGGGCCGAGGCCGCGGTCGTCAGCCATGCCACCTGGGCCGCCATCGCCGAGGCGGCGCCCGAGACGGTTCTGTTGCCCGTGGACGCAGCCTTCGGCGAGCTGCGAATCATCAAGGATCCTGCCGAGCAGGCGGCGCTGGCGCGCGCCTGCGACCTGGCCGATCGGTGCTACCAGCACCTGCTCACCCGGCTGCGACCCGGCGTCACCGAGCTGGAGATCGCCGCGGAACTCGAGGACTGGATGCGTCACCACGGGGCCGAGGCGCTCGCCTTCGATTCGATCGTGCTCTTCGGCGCGCGGGCGGCGATGCCACACGGGCGCCCGTCCGACGCAGGTTTGGCTGCGGGCGATTGCGTCCTGCTCGACTTCGGGGCGCAGGTGGACGGGTACAAATCTGACCTGACCCGGACCGTCTTCTTCGGCGAGCCCGGGAACGAGGCGCGCCACCTGTACGAGTTGGTCGCCGGGGCGCAGCGAGCCGCCGAAGAGGCGATTCATCCAGGCGTCGAGGGCACCCGGGTCCACGCCACCGCTGTCGAGTTCATCGCCGCGGGTGGAGCGCCGCCCTTCGGCCATGGGCTGGGCCACGGCATCGGCCTGGACACGCACGAACCTCCGAGCCTGTCGCGACTGGGCTATCCAGGGCAGACTGGCCGAACACTGGAGGTGGGGATGACATTCACCATCGAACCGGGGATCTACCTGCCGGGACGGATGGGGATCAGGATCGAGGACGACTACCTGCTGACCGATTCGGGCCTGCGCAGGCTGACCACCTCGAACCGCGACCTGGTCGTGGTCCGCGCATGATCAGCACCGGCGAGGTCCGCAAGGGCGCGATCATCGAGCTCGACGGCCAGCTGATGAAGGTCCTCGACTGGACCCACATCAAGATGGCCCGCGGCTCGGCGCAGGTCCGCATGAAGCTCCTCAACGTGCGCCGCGGCGACATCGTGGAGCGCACCTTCCAGGCGGGTACCCGCTGGCCGAGGGCGCGCGTCGAGCAACGCAAGGTGCAGTACCTCTACACCGATGGCGACTCGTACCACTTCATGGACAGCGTGACCTTCGACCAGATCGCGGTCAGCTCCGCGATGCTCGGCGACGACGCCTCGTTCTTGAAGGAGGGCGCCGAGGTCTTCGCCAGCATGTTCGAGACCGAGGTCCTCGGCGTCGAGTTGCCTGTCTCTGTGGAACTGCGGGTCACCGATACCGAGCCCGGCTTCGCCGGAGACACCGCCACCGGAGCCCGCAAGGGCGCCACGCTCGAGACCGGTCGTGTCGTCCAGGTGCCGCTCTTCGTCAACGCCGGGGACCTGCTGCGGATCGACACCCGGACCGGCGACTATGTCACCCGGATCCAGTAGCGGCGCGCCAATGCTCGAGTCCTCGGGACGGGTCTGGCAGGTCAGCGATCTGAACCGTCGCGTCCGTGCGCTGCTTGATGGCGACCCTGAGCTGGGCGACGTGTGGGTCGAGGGCGAGATCAGCCAGCCCAGCTTCCCCCCATCAGGGCACTGCTTCTTTACCCTGAAGGACGCGGCCAGCCAGGTGCGTGCCGTCCTCTTTCGCGAGGAACTGGCGCGGGCCATGGTCCGGCCGGAACATGGCATGGCAGTCGTCTGCCACGGCCGGCTGCGGGCGTATGAGCCGCAGGGGGTGTACCAACTGTACGTGGAGTCGCTTACCCCGGCCGGTGCCGGAGACCTGCACGCGCGCTATGAGGCACTCCGCGCGCGCCTCGCCGCGGAGGGCCTGTTCGCGGACGAGCGCAAGCGTCCGCTGCCGCGCTGGCCACGGCGGATAGGAGTTGTGACCTCGCCGGTCGGCGCCGTGTGGCGCGACATCCTGAACGTGATCGAGCGCCGCTACCCGGTGGCCGAAGTGGTGCTCTCGCCGACCATCGTGCAGGGGCCGACCGCTGCGGGCGCCGTGGTCCGCGCCCTCGACCGGGTGATCAATGCCGGGGTGGACGTGGTGATCCTGGCGCGCGGCGGGGGATCGCTCGAGGACCTGTGGGCATTCAATGACGAGCGCCTGGTACGGGCCATCGTGGCCTGTCCGGTACCCGTCGTGGTGGGGGTCGGACACGAGAGTGACGTGACACTGGCCGACTTTGCCGCCGACCTGCGCGCGCCGACTCCGTCGGCCGCCGCAGAGCAGTCCGTTCCTGACCTTGCGGTCCTGCCCGGGGTGCTCGGTCGCCTGCGCGAGCGCGGCGATGCCGCGATCCGGAACCAGGTCGCATCTCGCCGCCAGCGCTGGGTGGACGAGGGCCGGGCCCTGCGCCGATGGGCGCCTGACCTTGCCGGCGCTCGGCAGCGTACCGCGGACCTCGTGGACCGAGGACAGCGAGCGCTCACCGCGCGCACCTCGCGGCAACGCGCCACCCTGCAAGGCATCCGCGACGCCCTCCGCGCCCTCTCGCCCTCGGCCACCCTGGAACGCGGATACGCCGTTGCCCGGCTGGCGGATGGGACCCTGGTGCGCGACCCCCGCCAGGTGACGCCGGGTGATGCCCTGGACGTGATCGTGGCCCACGGACGGATCGGAACCGTGGTGGATCTGACCCACCCCGCCGACGAGGAGGTTGCCTGGTGACCGCAGACCAGATCGCCAACCTGCCATTCGACGAGCTGCTCGGCGAGTTGCAGCGGATCGTGACCCAGCTCGAGGCCGGCAACGCTCCGCTCGAGGAGAGCATCGCGCTCTATCGGCGCGCACTGGCGCTGCACGCCGCCGCCGAGCAGCGCCTACAGGCGGCCGAGCTGACGATCTCCCAGATCGGGGCGGGGATCGACGCCGCCTCGCCGGGCGATCGCGACGCCGGATGACCTTTCCACCCAAGGCCGGCTGAGCGCCGCCCCCCTATACTCGGGACCCGTGGCCATCCTTGAGACGCTGACCGACCCTGCGCAATTGCGAGGGCTCAGTTCCGACCAACTTGATGCGCTCGCCGGCGAGCTGCGCGAGAAGATCATCCGAACCGTCCAGCGCACCGGGGGCCATCTTGCAAGTTCCCTGGGCGCGGTCGAGATCGCCATCGCGCTGCACCGGGTGATGGACTCACCGCGCGACAGGATCGTATGGGACACCGGACACCAGGCGTATGCCCACAAACTGCTGACCGGACGGCTCGCGCGCTTTCACACGCTCCGCACGGTCAACGGGGTCGGCGGTTTTCCCCGGCGCAGCGAGAGCGAGCACGACGTGTTCGACGGGGGCCACGCCGGGACCGGGGTCAGCATCGGCGTGGGCCTGGCCGCGTCACGCGACCTGCTGCCCGTCGACGACCCGGCCCGCAAACAACGGATCGCGGTGTGCGTGGGGGATGCGGCAATCCAGACGGGGCTGACCCTCGAGGCGCTGAACCACCTTGGCGATCAGCGCCGGCCGCTGCTGATCGTGCTGAACGACAACGAGATGAGCATCAGCCCATCGGTGGGCGGCCTCTCGACCCGACTCAACAAGCTCCGCCTGACGCGCGTCTACCAGGAGACCAAGGGGCTCTCCAAACGAACCCTGCCCCGGATCCCGATCATCGGCAAGCCGCTCTTCAACGCGCTGGCGTTCGCCAAGGAGGGCTTCAAGCGTTCCTGGGCGCAGGTCGGATTCTTCGAGGATATGGGGCTCACCTACATCGGGGTGCTCGACGGACATGACCGCGCGGAGCTCGAGGAGAATTTCGAACGCGCCTTCGCACTGCCGTCCCCGGTCCTGGTCCATGTCAAGACAGTGAAGGGCCGCGGCTACGCGCCTGCCGAACGCGATTCGATCAGCTTCCACGGCGCCTCGCTGCCCCCGATCGAGGTATCGGCGCTCGAGAACACCGAGGAGTCGGTCCCCCCGCCGAGCGCCAGGGGCAAGTCCAAGACCTACACCCAGACGATGGTCGAGGAGCTGGTCCGCCTTGCCGCCGGGGATCCTCGCATCGTGGCCATCACCGCCGGGATGCCCACCGGCACGGGCCTGTCCCGCTTCGGCGAGGCGTTCCCGACCCGCATCTTCGACGTGGGGATCGCCGAACAGCATGCCGTGACCATGGCTGCCGGACTGGCGCTCGCCGGGCGCCGCCCGGTGGTGGCGATCTACTCGACCTTCAGTCAGCGGGCCTACGACCAGCTGGTCCACGACGTGTGCCAGAACGACCTGCCGGTGTTGATCGCGATCGACCGCGCCGGCCTGGTCGGGGAGGACGGCACCAGCCACCAGGGGATGTTCACCCTGTCGGCGCAGCGTGCCCTACCAAACCTGGTCATCGGTTCACCTGCGGACGAACAGGAACTGCGCGACATGGTGGTCACCGCGATGGCCCATCCTGGACCGATGAGCCTGCATTACCCGCGCGACGCGGGCGAGGGCCTGCCAGATCGGGAGGGAACGACGCTCGAGGTCGGCCTGGGCGAAGTCCTATCCCGAGGCGAGGACGTGCTGCTGGTCGGCTTCGGACCGATCGTGCAGCGCCTCAGGCGAGTCGCCGAAGACCTGGCGCGGGACCATGGCCTGCAATCGACGGTGATCAACGCCCGCTGGGCCAAGCCCATCGACGAGGGCCTGCTCGCCACCGAGGCCATCGGCAAGCGGCTGGTGGTGACCGCGGAGGAGAGCGCGGCAAACGGCGGGTTCGGCGATGGCGTGCTCGATGTGCTCAATCGTGCCGGGATCCGCGTGCCGCTCCTGAAAGTGGCGCTGGCGGACGGCTTCGTGCACCACGGGGCGGTCGCCGACCTGCGGCGCCAGCAGCGCATCGACTCGGCGGGCATCACCGAGCAGGTGCGCGAGGCGCTGGGGCTGGCCGAATCGGTCCCGACCACTGCCGAGAAGCCGGCTCCCAGTCGCCGTTCACGGGTCACGGCCGCGTAACGCGAGGCACACGCATGCGCGCGGATGTGGCGAACTTCTTTGTCGTCGCCCCGGTGGCGTTCCTGGTCGTGGCCGCGTGTGCCGTCTGGGCAGGGGCGGACTATGCGGGACCACGTCCGTACCTCAACGAGGCGTTCCTGCGCGTCAATTGGCCCTGGGTTATCACGTTCGCCGTCATCTGCGGGATGGTGGCCGCCGTAGCCGCGCGCCTCATCCGGGGGGTCTTCGGCAGATCGCCGCAGACTGCCTGGGTAGCAATCGCCGTTGTGCTGCTGCTCCTGGCCGTAGCCATCCCGCTCAGGGGTGGCTACCTGTTCATCACTGTCGGAACTCCCGGTCCGGGCGAATGCCAGGCGATGGGTATTCCGCTCAACAACTGCCTCTGAACGGGAGGCCGCAGCGCCACAGCCCTTCCCCGCGGGGCCGCAGGTAGCATGCCGCCATGTCCCGACTGAGGCTCGACCAACTGCTGGTCAGCCGCGGGCTGGCACGCTCACGAACAGATGCCCAGGCGCTACTCCTGGCCGGGGCGGTGGAGCTCGCCGGCGCTGCCACTCGCACGCTCAAGCCCGGGCAGTTGGTGGCCGCCGACGCGGTCATCAGGGTCGATGCCGCACCGCGCTGGGCATCCCGGGCCGGCGGCAAGCTCGAGGCTGCGCTCGAACGCTTCAAGGTCAACCCGACCGGGCTGGCGTGCCTGGATGCCGGCGCCTCGACCGGTGGCTTCACCGAAGTGCTGCTGGCGCACGGTGCGCGGGTCGTCTACGCCGTGGACGTGGGCCGCGCCCAGTTGCTCGATCGGCTGCGACGCGATCCGCGAGTCGTGAGCATGGAACGCACCAACCTGCGGACCCTGGCCGAGCTCCCGGAGCCGATCGGTTTGGCCACCCTGGACCTGAGCTTCATCTCGCTGCGCCTGGTCCTGCCGGCGGTCGCGCCCCTGTTGGCCCCCGAGGGAGCGGTGATCGCGCTGGTCAAGCCGCAATTCGAGGTCGGGCGCGGGCAGGTCCCGCGCGGGGGAGTGGTCCGCGACCCCGCCGCCCATCGGGCTGTGCTACTCGAGGTGGCCGACGCGGCCGCCGATGCCGGCCTGGGGGCCGTGGACCTGATGGCCTCACCGATCACCGGCAGTGACGGCAACAGGGAGTTCCTGGCCATGTTCCGTCCTCGCCTCGCCCTGGATCGGGCGGCGTGGCTGGGCCTGGTGGACGCGGTGTCCGCTCCGGGGGACTGATCGGCGCGCTACGATGCCAAGCGGCATGCCAAAGCGAAACCGCCGGGTCACGGTCGAGCAACTCAGCGTCGGGTTCGAGGGGCTCGACGAGGTGCTCGCCACGATCCGCGAGCCGGCGCCCGACACCATGCGCCAGATCGTGTCGCTGCGGATGCCCGACGCCCTCGTGCTGCGCGTCGAGAACGCCGCGCGATCACGCGGCGTTTCGCCGTCGGGCCTGATGCGGGCCCTCATCGCCGCCGGTCTGGATCGTTCCTACGCGGCGGTCGCTCCCGACGAGCTTTCATCGGAGCTGGCCGGGCTGCGCCGGCAGATCGAGGAGATCGCGGAGCGGCTCGGGATCGAGCGCTGATGCGCATCGGGTTCGCCTTCAACCCCACCCTGCCCCACGCCCGCGCCGCGCTCGAGCGCGGGCTGTCCTGGTGCGCGGCCCACGGCGTGGACACCTGGCAGGCGGCGGCAGAGGACCGCGAGGGTGTGACCTCGGCGTGTGTGGGGAGCGACATGGTCTGCATCCTCGGTGGCGATGGCACCTTCCTGCGGGTTGCCCGCGCCATCGGGGATAGCGGCGTGCCGGCCCTCGGCATTAACCTGGGCAGGGTCGGCTTCCTGGCCAAGGTCGAGACCGATGGGCTGGAGCGGGCGCTCGAGCAGGTCGCCGCGGGCGAGTACACGGTCGAGGACCGGCTGCGGATCGCCGCCACGCTGGTGCGGGCCGATGGCACAAGCGAGACCCATGCCTGCCTCAACGAGGTTGCGGTGGCGCGCGCCGGCCGGGTGCGGATGATCCAGGTCGAGGTCGAGGTCAGTGGCAGCCACCTGGCCACCTGGGTCGCCGACGGGGTTGTGGTAGCCACCCCCACCGGCTCGACGGCCTACTCGTTCAGCGCCGGTGGCTCGATCCTCGACCCGCGGCTGCGGAACATGATCATCACCCCAGTGGCCGCGTACCTCTCCCAGTTGCGCAGCGTGGTCGCCGGCGAGGACCACCTGGTGCGGATCACCCTGCGCCAGGCGGCAGCCGGAGCGCTGGTCAGCATTGACGGGCAGTGGGACCTGCCCATCGCGATCGGCGAACAGGTCGAGGTGCGCGCCCTGCCCGTACCGCTGCGGCTGGTCGAGCCGGTGGGGAGCACCGCCTTCTACGACCTGCTGCGCACCAAGGCCGCAGCGCTGCCCTACTAGCCGGCGAAGGGCGGGCTCACTGAGCGGGACGCACGGCGCCGACCTTGCCGACGCGCTCGACGCGTTCCTCACCGAGCTCCGAGTGGAACGCGGACTGTCGCCGCTGACCATCGCCGCGTACCGGCATGACCTGGCCCAGTTCGCATCCGTGGCCGGCGCCGCGTGGCGGAGCGACCCCGAGCCGGCGCGCTCCTTCGTGCTCGGCCTGCGCCGAGCCGGGCGCCTGGCCTCGACCCAGGCCCGCAAGCTCGCCGCGGTGCGCTCCTTCTATGGATTCGCGCAGCGCGAGGGGCTGCTCGAGCGTGACCTTGCCGACCTGCTGGACAGCCCGCGGGCCGGGACCTACCTGCCCGATGTGCTGAGCGTGGAGCAGGTCGTGCGCGTCCTCGATGCGCCGCCGGCCGACACCGACCCCGGTCTGCGTGACCGGGCGATCCTGGAGCTGCTCTACGGCTGCGGCCTGCGGGTGAGCGAGCTGACCGGCCTCGATACCGACCGGCTCGACCTGGCCGGGCTCCAGGTGCGGGTCATCGGCAAGGGCAACCGCGAACGCCGGGTGCCAATGGGGGACGAGGCTCGCGAGCGGATGGATCGCTACCTGACCGGGCCGCGCCGGGCGTGGACCGCGGGCCACCCGACCCCGGCGGTGTTCGTCAACCAGCGTGGAACGCGGCTGGGGCGCGAATCGGTCTGGCGCCTGGTGGGACGCTGGGCCGGTGCGGCCGGGATCGGCGCGCGGGTAAGCCCGCACACCTTCCGACACAGTTTCGCCACGCACCTGCTGGAGGGCGGCGCCGACCTGCGGGTGGTGCAGACCCTGCTCGGCCACGCCAGCATCACCACGACCCAGGTCTACACCCACCTGACCGGGGAGCGCCTGCGCGAGGTGTATGCTCGGGCACACCCACGAGCCTGATCGGCGGAGGATCCGATGAGTTACGCGCGCACCCTGCTCAGTCGCGGAGAAGAGGTCGTCTTCGAGAGCCGACAACACTGGTTTGCGGTGCTGGCCAGCACCTGGCTATTCGTGATCGCAACGATCCTGTCGTTGGCGGTGGTGCTCTGGTCGGCGAGCCTCGATCCGGGAGCCGGTCGCGACGCACTGCAGATCCTCTCCATGGTTGTCCTGATCGGCTCGCTGGGCCGGATCGGCTGGATGGTGTGGGCCTGGCGCAACCAGGAATATCTGGTGACCACCCGCCGACTGATCAAGGCCGAGGGGATCTTCAACAAGGAGATGAGCGACTCGGGCCTGGAGAAGGTCAACGACGCCCACCTGACCCAGAGCCTGCTGGGCCGAATCTTCGATTACGGCACGCTGGACATCCTGACCGCGGCCGACGAGTCCGCCGGGATCCAGGACTACGACATGCTGGCTGACCCGGTGAAATTCAAGATCGCCATGCTCAACCAGAAGGAGCGCCTGGAGCGACCCGATCTCGCGCCGGCTCCCCGGATGCAGGGTCCCTCGAGCGCGCCATCGATGCAGCGCGCAGATGCGATGCCCCCGCGCGCCGGCAGCGACCGAGTGGCGGAGGTACACCCTCCCGCGCCCGAACCGACCGCACCTCAGGCAGCGCCTCCGCCTGCGGCCGCTCCAGCCGACGAGTGGGTGGCCCGGCTCGAGAGCCTGGCCTCGCTGCGCGATCGCGGCCTGATCACCGCGGAGGAATACGAGGCCAAGAAGGCGCACATCCTGGAGCGGATGTAGGTGGAGTTGCCACGCCCCTCCCTCCCGGACGGCGTGTACGGGGCGGAGCTGGCGCGCCGGGTCGACGTCGCGGCCGGGGTGGTGCGCATGTGGCTGGCCCAGGAGCCTGCCCTCGCGGCTCCGCGGATCGGGATCGTCCTTGGGTCCGGGCTGGGCGGAGTAGTCGACCTGCTCGACCCCGAGCCGCGCCTCGAGCTCGACTACGCCGACATTCCCGACGTCCCCCGCTCGGTGGTGGCGGGTCACGCCGGTCGACTGATCGCGGGGATGGCCGGCGGCCACCCGGTCCTGATCCAGTCGGGGCGCACGCACCCGTACGAGGGCTGGTCCCAGCGCGAGACCACCGTCCTGTTGCGGGCCTGCCTGTCACTCGGGATCGAGACGCTGGTCCTGACCAATACCGCGGGCGGGATCAACCCCGGGTTCGATCCAGGCGACGTGATGGCCATTGCGGACTCGATCAACCTGTCCGGCGACAACCCGCTGCGCGGGCCGAACCTGGAGGGCTACGGTCCTCGATTCGTGCCGATGACCGACGCCTGGGACCCGGATCTGCGACGAGCCGCGCAGGCCGCGGCCGGTCGGGCCGGGGTGTCGCTGCGTGAAGGGGTGTACTGCATGCTGTCGGGGCCGTCGTACGAGACCCGGGCCGAGTTGCGGATGCTCGGTTCGCTGGGCGTGGACGCGGTCGGGATGTCCACCGTCCACGAGCTGTTGGTGGCACGCCACCACGGTGCGCGGGTCGTCGGATTCAGCCTGATCACCAATGAGGCAACGCCCGACATGGTGGGTGAGGTGACCCATGAAGAGGTGCTGGCCATGGGCCCGATCGGTGCGGTCCGCCTCACCTCGCTGCTTGGTGAGCTGCTGCCGGAGCTCGGCTAGGTGCTCTTCGGCAATCCGTCGATCGAGTTCCTGATTGCGGTCGGGATCGCCCTGGTGGCCGGGATCACCGTTCACGAGTTCTCGCATGCCTGGGTCGCCGATCGGCTGGGCGATCGGATGCCTCGGGCGCTCGGCCGAGTCTCGCTCGATCCGCGCCGCCACATCGACCCGATCGGCGCCCTCCTGTTCCTGCTCGCCGGATTCGGCTGGGGCCGCCCGGTGCCGGTCAACGGCTATGCGCTGCGACCGGGCCGGATCGGCCTGGTGTGGGTCGCCGTCGCAGGTCCGCTCTCCAACCTGGCGCTCGCCCTGGCGACCGGGGCTGCCTACCGGGTCGCGGCGCCGATCGGTCTCGACGCGATGATGGTGTTGCAGGTCCTGTACGTGGTGGTCGCCCTGAACCTGACCCTTGCTCTCTTCAACCTCCTGCCCATCCCGCCGCTCGACGGCTACAACCTGGTGGTCCCGCTCCTGCCGCCGGCCCAGCAGTTCTGGGTCGCGCGCAATGCGCGGTACGGGGCCTACCTGCTCCTCGGCCTGGTGCTCATCTCGTTCATCGGGTACGGCGGGCCGCTGGTCTGGCTCTTCGACCTGGTCGACCTGCTGACGCGGTGGCTGATCGGTGCATAGGGTCACCCAGTTCGTCGGCCACATCACGGCGCGGGTTGGCCCGGCCGAGACTGAGGCTGCCCACCAGGTCTTGCCGCGCGGGGCGTGGGACATCTTCGATGCCATGCCCGTCGGGGATCGGCGTCACGGGCTGGACGTCGCTCGTCGGCTGGGTGCGGCAGGGCATACCGACCCGGACCTCCTCACGGCTGCCCTGCTCCACGATTGCGCCAAGGGGTCCCGGATGCGGCTCTGGCATCGGGTCGCCGGCGTGCTGCTCGAGGCCGGTGCGCCGCGTCTCCTGGCGCGCCTGGTGTCGCCCAACCCGGCCTCCTGGCGGCACGGCCTGTACCTGTACCTCCACCATCCGCAGATGTCGGCCGCCGCGACCCTGGACGCAGGTTGCTCGCAGCGCGTGGCGCATTTCATCGCCGGGACCGTGGGACCTGCCGACGCAGCCCTGGCCGCGGCGCTGCATCGCGCCGACCAGGCGAGCTGAGCAGATGCCGCTGCAGCCGATCCCGATTGAGCCGGAGTTCGCTCCGCGAGCATCCGGATTCGAGGTTCAGCTCGAGGTCTTCAACGGGCCGTTTGCGCTGCTGCTGCACCTGATCGAGTCCCGCCAACTCGACATCCTGAGCGTGCCCCTGGCCGAGGTGGCGGACGCCTTCGTGGGGTACCTGTCCACCCACCGGGTGGAGCCGGTGGCGTTGTCGGAGTTCGTCGCGGTCGCGGCACGCCTGATCCTGATCAAGTCGCGTCGCCTGCTTCCCGGCGAACCTTCGCCCGCCGAATCAGTTGCCGGCGACGAGCCCGATGAGGCGGACCTGCGCGGACGGCTGATCGCGTATCGAGCCCTGCGCGATGCGGCACAGCGGATGGGCGAACTCGACCTGCTGAGGCCGCTGATGCGCCGCGAACCGCGCGACACGGACCTCCCGATCGTGGCCGGACCGACGCTCGGGGCAGGCCTGCTGGTCGAGGGCATGCTGCGCCTGGCCGCTCTGCGGGAAGCGGAACCTGCGCCACCCGAGGTCGTCGCTCGCGAGATCACGATGGCGATGCAGATCGCCGCGCTGGAGGCGGCGCTGGCACCGACCGGCGCCCTGATCCTGCAGGAGATCCTGGGCGCGAGTCGCTCGCGCACGGAGCAGACGGTGACCCTGATGGCCACGCTCGAGCTGGTCCGACGCCGGGTGGTGCGCGTTGAACAGGCCGAACTGTTCGGCCCGATCCGGGTCGAGCTCATCCGATGACCGATGATCTGACTCCATACTTCGAGGCGCTCCTGTTCGTCGCGGAACGACCGCTGACCACCGCGGAGATGGCCGAACTGGCGGGCCTGCCGCGCTCCCAGGCGGAGGCCATCCTGGCCGGACTGGCCGATGACCTGGCCACGGACGGACGGGGCGTGCGCCTCCAACGCCACGACGACGCGTGGCAGCTGGTCACCGCACCCGAAGTCGGGGAGCGGCTGGCCGCCTATGCCGCTCGACAGGAGGCCCGTCTCAGCCCCGCCGCGCTGGAGGCCCTGGCGGTGATCGCGTATCACCAGCCCTGCACCCGCGGGGATGTCGATCGCGCCCGCGGCGTCGATTCCGACTACGTCCTGCGCTCGCTGCTGCATCGCCGGCTGGTCAGCGAGATCGGACGGCGTGACGCACCGGGTCGCCCGATCCTGTATGCCACCACCTTCACCTTCCTGGAGCGATTCGGCCTGACCTCGATCGACGACCTGCCGCCGCTGCCCGCGGGGGGTGCCGATGCCGGCTGAGCGACTCCAGAAGCTGATTGCGCGCGCCGGCCTGGCGTCGCGTCGCGGCGCAGAGGTGCTGATCGAAGCCGGCCGGGTGCGGGTGGGCGGGCAGGTGGCGAAGCTGGGGGACCGCGCCGACCCGGCGACCCAGCGCGTCACGCTCGACGGCGCGCCCCTGCCGAGCGAGGCCGGCCGGACGTACGTGGCCATCCACAAGCCGCGCGGGATGCTTTCGTCCGCGCGAGACGAACGCGGCCGTCAGTCGGTCGTGTCGCTGGTAGCTGGCCGCATCCCGGGCCACTTGTGGCCCGCCGGCCGACTGGACCTCGATTCCGAGGGGCTGATGATCGTGACCGATGACGGAGCGTGGGCGCATCGTCTGCTCCACCCCCGCTACGGACAGGAGCGCGAGTACGCCGTCCTTCTCGATGACGATCCAGCCGACGCCGACATCGAGCGCCTGCTCGCCGGCGTCGAACTCGACGACGGGCCTGCTCGCCTGCTCGCCGCCTCCCGCGAAGCCCCTCCGCCGGCGGTGGCGCGGGAGCCCGAGGAGACCGGAGCGTGGCTGCGCATCCTGATCGGGGAAGGGCGCAAGCGTGAGGTGCGGCGCCTGTTCGCCGTCATCGGGAGGCGGGTGTTGCGGCTGGCGCGGACCCGGATCGGGGACCTGGAGCTCGGAGGACTGGGTCCGGGGGAATGGCGCGCCCTCGATCAGGCGGAGATCGCGGCCCTTGCCGGTCGACCCGTGGCCGTCGCGCGACGGCGCGCCGGGTCGCTGACGGTGGCCATCGATGGGACTTCCGGATCGGGCAAGAGCACCGTCGGGCGTGCGCTGGCGCGCCGGCTCGGTGCCCGGATGGTGGACACCGGGCTGCTGTATCGGGCACTGACCCTGGCTGCCCTGGACCGCGGGATCAACCCGGAGGACGGCGACGCCCTCGCCGATCTGGCCGGCCGGGTGCAGATCGAGGTCCGCGGGGATGCGGCGCTGCTCGACGGAGTGGACGTCAGCGAGGCGCTGCGCACGCCACGCGTCGATCGTGGGGTGTCGTCCGTCAGCCGCCATCCGGCGGTGCGCTCCGCGATGCTGCCGGTCCAGCGTGAGGCGGCCCGTCACGGTCCAACGGTGATGGTCGGCCGCGACATCGGCACGGTCGTCCTGCCGCGCGCGACCCTCAAGTTGTTCCTCACCGCTTCGGCCGAGGTCCGCGCCGAGCGGCGGGCGGCCCAGTTCGGGCGGGAGGACCGCCTGGAGCGTTACCAGGCCGAGATCGCCGAGCGGGATGCCGCCGACATCGGCCGCGCCGTGGCCCCGCTGCGTCGGGCGGTCGACGCCGTCGTGCTCGACACCGGAGAGCTCGACGTGGACGCCTGCGTGGACGTGGCGCTCCAGCGGCTCGGGAGGCGCTGAGGGTGAAGACCTGGTTCTACCACCCCGGCGCGACGATCATCGGCGCGTTGCTGTGGTTGGTCGGCCCCGCCCGGATCGAGGGCATCGAGCACCTGCCACGGACCGGCCCGGCGATCATCATCGCCAACCATTGCTCGCTGATGGACCCGCCGATGCTGGGTTGGGCGACCGGACACCAGGTGGGCCGGGTGGTCCACTTCATGGCCAAGGCCGAGATGAGCCGCTGGCCGCTGGTCGGCTGGCTGGCGCGCAACGCCGGGGTCTTCTTTGTGCGACGCGGGGAGGGCGACCGTGCTGCGCAGCGGATGGCCCTGGAGCACCTCGCCGAGGGGCGGCTGATCGGCATCTTTCCGGAGGGCACCCGCAACCCCGACGGGGCGCTGATCGAAGGCAAGCCCGGCGTGGCGCTGCTGGCGATGCGCGCCGGCGTCCCGATCATCCCGGTCGGGATCACCGGCACCGCTCGGCGGCGGCACGGAGCCCTGCGCTGGCTCAGCCGCGAACCGATCACGTTTCACGTCGGTGAGCCGTTCCGGCTCTTGTACCAGCCTGAGGGCCGGCTCGACCGCGCCGAACTGGAGCGCGGCACCGGAACCCTGATGCGGGCCATCGCTGCCCTCCTGCCCGAGGCCCAACAGGGGGTGTATCGGACCACGCCGATACAATCGGAGCCGTCATGACCACCGCCACCCGACCCGAGGTCCGGATCGCCGAGCGAGCAGGCTTCTGCTACGGGGTGCGCCTCGCCATCGAGAAGGCACGCGACGCCCGTGACGAGGGCAAGGAGGTCACCACCCTGGGGCAGCTGGTCCACAACCCGGGGATCAAGGCCGAGCTCGCATCCCGGGGCATCCACACCGCGGACCTCGCCGACCAGGTGGAGGGCGGGACCCTGGTGATCCGCGCCCACGGCGTCCCGGCCGAGGACCTCGAGCGGGTCCGATCCAAGGCCGGCCTGGAGGTGATCGACGCCACCTGCACCTGGGTCCTGCAATCGCAGAAGGCGGCCCGGGAACTGGCCGAGGCGGGCTACACGGTCTGCATCATCGGGCACGAGCATCACCCCGAGGTCAAGGGCGTGCGCTCGTACGCCGGGGAGAACCACGTGGTGGTGGATGACATGGATCGTTCGACCTGGGATCGAGTACCGCGTACCAAGAAGATCGGGGTCCTCAGCCAATCCACCATCCTGCCGAGCAAGCTCGAGGAGTTTGCCGCCTTCTGCCTGCGCCGCTGCCACGACCTGCGGGTGGTGAACACGGTCTGCCCGGTGACGCTCACCCGACAGGACGGAGGCGTGGCCCTGGCCGGCGAGGTTGACGCCATGATCGTGGTGGGCGGCAAGAACAGCAGCAATACTCGCGAATTGGCGGTCAAGGTCCAGGCGGTCCTGGCGGACACCATCCACGTTGCCGATGCCGACGAGCTGGAGGCCGATCACGCCGCCTGGCTGCGCGGCAAGGCCCGGATCGGGATCACCGGCGGGACCTCGACGCCCGAGGCGGACCTGGAGGCCGTCCGCGAACGGATCTATGCCCTGACCGCGGCCTGACCAAGAGAGGCCTTTCTGAGTCGTCGCCGCCGTCCGCCGCCCGCGCGTGGCTTGCGTGCCAATTTCACACCCGATGACCGTTAGGTTCCGTCGGATCGGCTGCGGCCGCCAAATTCACACCCGATGACCGCCTGACACTCCATTGGCGTCAGATTCACACCCAGTGGCCAGATGCACCGACCGTCGGCTGCGCGGCCCGCATGATGGTCGCCCGATGTGAATCTGGCTGACTCTGGCCGAATCGGTCGACTCGCCGGCCCGGCGGGCTGGCCACGGCTGCTAGGCCGCGGAGGTCGGCTCGAGTAACCGTCGCAGCCGGCGTCGCAGAACCTTGTAAGAGAGGCGCCGCCGCGCAATGTCGTAGTTGGCGCGCGCAATCCGCGCCTGGCGCCGCGGGTTGGCCAGCACGCTGCGGACCACCGCGACCGTCTCGTCGGTGATGCGCCCGTCGATCTCGATGAACTCCAGGCCGAGCGGCGCGATGTCTGCGACGTACACCGGATATCGGTTTACCACCACCGGCTTGCCGTAGAAGATGGCCTCGATCAGCGCATTGCCATAGCCCTCGTGCAGGCTGGGGTAGGTGATCAGGTCCGCGGCCAGGTAGGCGTCATGCAGGGTGTGCGCCGGGCCGAGGCGCCTGCCCTCCATGTCCGGCTCGAAGCGATCGGCAGCGTAGCGGAGCCGTACCCTCGCGCGCTCCGCCCGGCGCTCGAGCTCCACGAGATAATCCAGCCCTTCGTCGCCGGCCGGGCTGGTGATCAGCAGCACCGCGTCCGGGTCGCCCAGCCGCCCTACCAGCTCGATCGCCAGTTCGATGCCCTTGCGCGGCACCACGCGCGTCGGCTGGACCACCAGCAGGCCGCTGTCGCCCATGCCCAGTTCGGCGCGCATCCGGCGCCGCATGGCCGGATGGGGGCGTGGCCGCGGCCGCTCGAAGTCGAACACATTGGGCACGACCATGGAGTTCAGGCCACGGCGCACGAGCAGCTGGGCGGCCGCCAGGCTGTTGATGCTCACGTGGCGCACGTTGGGAAGATCCGGTGGAAAGGCCGCGGTCAGAAGCTCAGGCACCACGCAGTCCTTGAACCGGTCCCGCTCCCACCAGTAGTCGTGGTGGTGGCCGATGGTCGGTATGCCGCGCCGCTCCACCAGCCGTCGCAGCGCCAGGCCGAGCGGCATGTGCATCGGGATGGCCCACGCGTTCTCGACGATGAGCTGATCGAGGTGCTGCGTCTCGACCCAGTTGTCCAGCACCGGAATCAGCAGGTCGGCCAGTCGCTCGATCTCCGCCCGGACGGCCGCCGCGTCGCTATTTGGATCGAATGCCGCAGCGGTGACACGGGCGGCTGGTGGCCACCCGAAGTGCATGGGAGGCACCAGGCGCGCGCTGGCGCGCAGCGCGTCTACCTCGCCGGCGCACAGGCGGACCTGGTGGCCCATGCGCTCGAGTGCCGTCTCCCACTTGGTGGTCTCGAAGGTGACGCCGTCAACCCCGGCAAGGCGGGTGGAGACGATCCCGATGCGCATTGCGCCGATGCTAGCCGGGACTCGAACCGGCTGGTGGCTACACTCGCCCCATGCCTTCCGCATCCCTGCCCGTGGTTGCCATCGTCGGCCGCCCCAACGTCGGCAAGAGCACGCTCTTCAACCGGTTGGTCGGGGAGCGGGTCGCGATCGTCGAGGACGTCCCGGGCACCACCCGCGACCGGGTGTACGGCACGGCCGAGTGGAACGGTCGCCGCTTCACGGTGGTCGACACCGGCGGGCTCGAGCTCGAGCCAGGGGGCACGATCGAGGCGCGGGTTCAGGACCAGGCCCGGGTGGCGATCGACGAGGCGGACGTGATCCTGTTCGTGGTGGATGCCGCAGTTGGGCTGGCCCCGCTCGACCACGAAGTCGCCGACCGGCTGCGGCGCGCCAACAAGCCGACCCTGCTGGTCGTCAACAAGGCCGACAACCCGCGCCGCGAGGCCGAGGCGGCCGAGTTCTACGCCCTCGGCTTCGATCCCGCGATCGCCATCAGCGCCCAGCACGGGCGGAGCACCGGCGACCTGGCCGACATGGTGGTTGATGCGCTCCCCCCGCCGACCGATGCGGAACGCGAGCCAGACGCCTCGACCTGGGACGGGGAGCTCCCCACCGACGACGAGCTGGCCGAACTGGCCGAGACCGAGATGGGTCCGCCCCGGGTGGCGGTGGTGGGCCGTCCGAACACCGGCAAGAGCACCCTGGTGAACCGGGTTCTGGGCGAGGAACGGATGATCGTCTCCGAGGTGCCCGGCACCACCCGCGATTCGGTGGACAGCCTGGTGCAGGTGGACGGCGAACCGATGATCCTGATCGACACGGCAGGGATCCGGCGCCGCGGATCGGTCCAGCGCGGGATCGAGCAGTACTCGGTCCTCCGATCGTTAAAGGCGATCGATCGGGCCGACGTGGCGGTGGTCCTGACCGATGCGATCGAGGGCTTCACCGCGCAGGACGCCCACGTGGTGGGGCACGTGCTCGAGGCGTACAAGGGGATCGTGCTGGTGATCAACAAGTGGGACGCCCTCGAGAAGGACGGCCACACCGCCGATGAATGGCTGCACTCGCTGCGCCGCGAGGCTCCCTACCTGGCGTGGGCCGACATCGTGTTCGCCTCCGCCCTGACCGGGCAGCGCGTCGAGCGGATCCTGCACGAGGCGCGGCGCGTCGCCGAGGAGCGCTATCGGCGAGTCCCCACCGCCGAACTCAACCGCGTGATCACCGATGCCGTGCGCGAGCATCCGCCGTCGCACGTCCGCAACCGGCTGCCCAAGATCTTCTACGCCACCCAGGCGGCCGTGGCGCCGCCCACCTTCGTGGTCTTCGTCAACGACCCGGAGCTGATCCATTTCAGCTACCGGCGCTACCTGGAGAACAAGATTCGCGCCGAATACGGCTTCTTGGGGACCCCGATTCGGATCATCCTCCGGCAGCGCGTGTCCGAGGAGACGGCCCGCCGCCCATCCCGAGCGCGCCGGGTCGCCCGCAGCCCACGGGCGCGCCGATGACCGATTCGATACCCGCGCGCCCCGGGTTTCCGCGGATCCTGGTCTACACCGGCAAGGGTGGGGTCGGTAAGACCAGCATCGCCGCGGCCACAGCGCTGGCCTGCGCGGCTCGCGGGTACCGCACCATCGTGCTCTCGACCGACATCGCACACAGCCTCGGCGACGCCTTTGCCATCGAGCTCGGGCCGGAGCCGGTCCAGATCGCCCCCAACCTGTGGGGCCAGGAGTCCGACGCCTTTTTCAACGTCGCCCGCTACTGGGGGCGGATCCAGGCCTACGCCGCCAGCCTATTGCGATGGCGGGGACTGGACGAGGTCCTGGCCGAGGAGATGACGGTGCTCCCCGGCATGGACGAGGTAGGCAGTCTGCTGTGGATCGCCGAACACCACGATTCAGGCAACTACGACGTGGTGGTGGTGGACGCCGCCCCGACCGGCGAGACGCTGCGGCTCCTGTCCCTGCCGGAGGCCGGCAGGTGGTGGATGGAGAAGCTGGAACCAATCGGTCGTCGGATCACCAAACTGACCGGACCGCTGATTCAACGCATGGTTGGCATGCCGATGCCCGGTGACGACGTGTTCGATGCCGGCGAGGACCTGTTCGCCCGGCTGGAGCATATGCATGACTTGCTCACCGACCCGGACAAGTCCTCGGTTCGGGTGGTGCTGACCCTCGAGCAGATGGTCATCAAGGAGGCGCAGCGCTCCTTCACCTATTTCCACCTGTATGGCTATCCGACCGACCTGGTCATCGCCAATCGCGTCCTGCCCGATGACGTGAAGTGGCTCTACTTCCGGGGCTGGTACGACGCCCAGCAGCGGAACGCACCCCTGGTGGAGGAGGCGTTCAGCCCGATCCCGGTGCTGCGGGCACCCTTCTTCGACCGCGAGGTGCTGGGCGTGGAACTGCTGACGGAGCTGGGCCGGCAGTTGTACGGCGAGACCGACCCGACGGACCACTTCTACCGCGGACGACCGTACTCGGTCGTGCGCGAGGACGAGCAGTTCGTGATGTCGGTGGAGTTGCCGTTCGCCATGAAGGACGACATCCGGCTCACGCGCCATGCCGACGAGATCGTGATCGAGGTCGGCACCTGGCGTCGCAACCTCGTTCTGCCGCGGGTACTTGTCGAGGCACCCACCCTGGGCGCAAAGTTCGACGACCACGTTCTGAAGATTCGCTTCGCGGCGCCGCCGCGGAGCCCCACCGGAGGTGAAAAGCATGACCGATCAAAACGCCGCTGACCTGGAGACCCGGATCGAGGAGCTTGAGCGTCGCACGCGCCGCGGAGACGGCCGTGAGAACGTGGAGCTCGCCTTCTGGGCAGTGATGCGCAACCTCTTCCCGGACGAGACTCGCCGCCACATGAAGGCGGCCGGGCGCGAGCAACTGCTTGCCGCTCGCAGCTACCTCGATCACTGGATCGCGAAGATGGGCGATACGCCCGCTGCCGCGGACCCGCAATCGAAGCGCGAAACGATCCCGGTCGAGTAGTCACGGCTCGATGGCGGACCGGATCGGGGTCATTGGGGCCGGTGCCTGGGGCACCACCCTCGCAATCAAGCTGGCGGGCGCAGGTCATTCGGTGGGCTTGTGGGCGCGCGAGCCGGCAACCGGCGCGCGGCTCGCCGCCGACCGCGAGAACAGCCGCTACCTGCCGGGAGTTCGATTCCCTCCGAACCTCGCCGTCGTGCGCGCCGACGAG
Source organism: Candidatus Limnocylindria bacterium (assembly GCA_046715765.1). Taxonomy (GTDB): domain Bacteria; phylum Chloroflexota; class Limnocylindria; order QHBO01; family QHBO01; genus JBKJYH01. The sequence continues at coordinate 36,086 of JBKJYH010000048.1, read as the reverse complement.
GAGCTGGCCGAACCGCATCGACTCTTCGTGTTGGGGGTGCCATCGGCACACCTGCGCGAGACGCTCGTGCGCCTCCGCCGGCACGTGGCGGGAAATGCCGCTCTGCTGAGTGTGGTGAAGGGGATCGAGCAGGGCACCCAACTGCGCATGAGCGAGGTGATCGCGGAGGAGCTGCCCGGCCAACTAGTGGCGGTCCTGTCCGGCCCGAACCTGGCCCGGGAGGTGGCTGCGGGCCTGCCCGCCGGCACGGTCATCGCCTCCGCCGACCCTTCGCTCTCCGATGAGCTGGCCGCCCTCTTCGCCTCCGACCGATTCAGGGTCTACACCAACCCTGACGTGATTGGGGTCGAGTTATGCGGCGCCCTGAAGAACGTGATTGCCCTGGCGGTGGGGATGGTCGAAGGGCTCGAGATGGGGGACAGCGCCAAGGCCGGGGTGATCACCCGCGGCCTCGCCGAGATGACCCGCCTGGGGGTGGCCGCCGGGGCTCAGCGCGACACCTTCGCCGGGTTGGCCGGTGTCGGTGACCTGATCGCGACCTGCATGAGCCCCCTCTCGCGCAACCACCAGGCCGGGCGCCTGCTCGGCGAGGGCCTGTCGTGGCCGGAGGTCGCCGCGCGCGTCACCGGCGAGGTCGAGGGCGTCAGCACGCTCCCGGGCGCGCTCGCGCTGGCCGCACGGCACGGGGTCGAGATGCCCATCGCGGAGCAGGTCGCGGCGGTGGTCGGCGGCGCGCGCAGGCCTCTCGAGGCGGCTGCAGCCCTGATGGGCCGCACCCCCCGCGGCGAACTGTCCGGCTAGTGCCGCGGGCTCAGCCAGCCTCGAGCGGCAGCTAGTCCGGGATCCAGATCGCGCGGCCGTACCCGCTGGCCTGCAGGTGGCGCACCACCGCCAGCGCGACCAGCCGCGCAGCCCGAAACGGTCCCGCTCGTCGTGGCTGAAGGTGGTGTGCCTGTTGAGCAGCGGGTGGCCGATCAGCTTCTGTCCGCCCAGCGGACGGGATCGGTAGCCCGGCGGGCGTGCCGTACACTCCGCCGCAGTGCCACCCCGTCGATACATGACCCGCGCCAGGCTGCTGTTGGCGGCGGGCGCCATCGTGGTCGAAGCGATGCTGGTGGCGCTGCCGCTGGTGGTGCCCGCGGCGAGGGCGGTGCCGCCCGCCGAGCGGAACGGGAGCGGGGTCATCGGTCCCAACCTGTTGCCCGCCGTGCGCCCGGCGGTCTACCGCGGAAGCCTGCGCGGCCTGCCGCCGCCCCGCGCCATCCCGGCCAACCTGCGCCCGGAGAACGACACGCCAGCCATGAGCCTGGGTGGCGCGCAGGTCCCGACCGAACACCTCCAGGCCGCGATGCCGCTGGCCCCCGCACCGGCTCCCGACCTGACCTTCCCCGGCCTCGACCACGACAACTGGGGCGATGGCTGGCCGCCCGACACCAACGGCGACGTGGGCCCCACCCACTTCGTGCAATCGGTCAACACCTCGGTCGGGATCTTCCGCAAGAGTGACGGCCAGCAGTTGGCCGCCTTCACCTTCAACACGCTCTTCGCGGCGGGTGACTCCGGGACGCCGTGCGACACCTCCAACCAGGGGGACCCCGTGGTCCTCTACGACCAGCAGGCCGACCGCTGGATCATCAGCGACTTCGCCTGGACCGACTTCGCGGCCGGGGCCATGTACCAGTGCTTCGCCATCTCGATCAGCGGCGACCCGGTGGACGGCGGGTGGTACCTGTACGCGATCCAGACCGACGCGGGCGGTCAGATTCCCGACTATCCGAAGCTCGGCGTATGGCCCGATGGGATCTACATGTCGGCCAACGTCTTCGACACCACCGGCCTCGGGTCGTTCCAGCACGTGCGGGTCTGGGCCTTCAACCGGTCCGACTTCGAATCGGGTGCGCCGGTCCGCGCCGTCTCATTCGACCTGCCGTCGAAGATCCAGGGCATCACCGTCTTCTCGCTGTTGCCCAGCAACCTGCGTGGCGCAGCGCCGCCGACCGGGCGGCCGAACCTATTCGCATCGATCTGGGGCATCTACGCGGCACGGGTCTGGCAGTTCCATGCCGATTGGGACGATCCGCTCAACTCGACCTTCAGCGGGCCTGGCGACGTGGGGATCGGGACCTTCGCGGTCGGCCCGATCACCGTGCCGCAGCGGGAGCCGGGCAACCAGATCGACACCCTCACCTATCGGCTGATGATGCAGAACCAGTACCGCAACATCGCCGGCGCCGAGTCGCTGTGGCTGACCCACACCGTCGGCAATGGCGGCGACCCGAACATCGCCAGCGTGCGCTGGTACGAGCTCGACGTCAGCGGCGGCGTGCTCGACACCAACGCGCCGCTCCAGGAGGGCACCTTCAACCCCGACGATTCGTATCGGTTCATGCCCAGCCTGGCGGTGGATGGCTCGGGCAACATGGCGGTCGGCTACTCGGTCTCTGACGCCTCGATGGCCCCGGCCATTCGCTACGCCGGCCGCCTGCTGAACGACCCGGCCAACACCCTGGGCCAGGGCGAGATGAGCCTGTGGGAGGGGACCGGGGTCCAGAGCAACATCTGCGGCGGCGGCCCCTGCGAGCGGTGGGGCGACTACAGCACCATGACCGTCGACCCGGTCGATGATTGCACCTTCTGGTACACCAACCAGTACTACGCGGCCGATGGAGGGAACTGGCAGACCCGGATCGGCTCGTTCAGCTTCCCGACCTGCACCGGGGGACCGTCTCCCACCCCCACCCCCACGCCGCCACCGCCTCCGGCGCCGTTCACCGACATCGCCGACTCGCCCTTCAAGACGGATATCGAGTGGCTGTACGCCGAGGGCGTGACCACCGGTTGCGCGCCAACCCTGTACTGCCCGGACGACCCGGTGACGCGCGAACAGATGGCCTCGTTCCTGGTCCGCATGTTCGACCTGGCCGCCTCCGAGACCGATTTCTTCACCGATGACGAGGCCTCGATCCACGAGGCGGACATCAACGCCCTGGCCGCCGCCGGCGTGACCGTGGGATGCAGCGCGACCACCTTCTGCCCGGGGGTGGTGGTGACGCGCGCCCAGATGGCCTCCTTCCTGGCGCGTGCCGTCGGGCTGACCGTCGGCGCCGGCCGCAACTACTTCTACGACGATGACGACGATATCCACGAGGCGAACATCGACTACGTCGCTGCGGCCGGGATCGCCACCGGCTGTGGCGAGTGGCGCTACTGTCCCGCCGGCCCGGTGACGCGGGAGCAGATGGCGGCCTTCCTGCACCGCGTGGTCGAGCCGGTCACCCCGCCACCGTATCCGGCCCCGCCGCCACCGGCCACGCTGCCGCTTCCCGTCGTGGCATCCGTCGGCCTGGTGGCCGCCACGCGGGTCCGCCGTCGGTGGTCGACCGCCCGCGCTGCCGCCGATCGGCTCGTGGCGTAGACTCTGGGCCCGTGCTCGTCCGCAGCACGAATCGGTCGGGGCGTAGCGCAGCCCGGTAGCGCACCTGAATGGGGTTCAGGAGGTCGAAGGTTCGAATCCTTTCGCCCCGACCATCCTCCTCGCCTCCGGCGTTCGTCGGTCAGGCGCGGGTCAGCACGAACCCACGCGAGACGTCCTTGTAGCGCCCCAGGTCGTCGAGATCTTCCGCGTGGAGCTCGGGATGGCCCGAAAGGAACTCCTCGAAGGCGCGCTTCTCGTCGAAGCCGGCCTCGCCCGGCGCGCCCACCGACCACTCGTCGAAGAAAAGTACCGACACCGGGGTCAGGCGCGAGGCGCAGAAGTCCAGCGCGGTGACCGCCGATGAATACAGGTCGCTGTCGATCATCACCACGCTGATCGAATTGAGCCCGATGCGCGCGGCGACCGCGTCGGTGGCGGTGTCCGAGAACCAGCCCGGCACCAGGCTGACCCGCTCGAGCGGCACGTCGTTGCGCTTCAGGTTAGTCATCGTCAAGTCGAGATCGGAGTGGAACTGGCCGGGTTGCCAGCGGCCGGCCCCCTCGATGGATGCCTCCGCCGGCAGGCCCTCGAACGAATCGAATCCGACCAGGCGGATGTGATCCAGCCCGGCGGACCGCAGGGCTCGGTACATGCAGGTCATAGAGGTCCCGATGTACACCCCGAACTCGACGTAGGACCCGATTGCCTCGGGCTTCAGGCGCTGGGCCAGGATCTCGAGTGCGCGGCGGTAGTGGTCCTCGAGCGCGGCCTCGGGCACCAACTGGAGCGCTTCCCCGAAACCGGCTCGTAACTTCAGCCTGGCGTAGCCAAGCTGAACCCCGCGGGGCATGCGACGGACCACCGCGCCCAGGACCCTCCCAACCCCGAGCACGCGCAGCGCTCGGCGCCCGAGTCGTGCCAACACACCCATGCAGCGACGCTAACACTTGCGCCATCGGCTAGGCTACGGGCATGGACCGCGTGCTTCAGATCCTGGTCAACGCCGGCGCCCTATACGCCGCCGACTACGTGGTGGAGGGGATCAGCTTCAGCGGCGAATGGTGGAAGTTCCTGCTGGTGGCTCTCGCCTTCAGCCTGCTGAACAGCTACCTCCGACCGATCCTTCGGATCCTCACCTTCCCGATCACCATCATCAGCATGGGACTCTTCCTGCTGGTCATCAACGCCGGGATGCTCCTGCTCACCGGGCTCGTCAGCGAACAACTTGCGCTTGGCTTCGTCGTGGCTGACTTCTGGTCTGCGCTGTTTGGCGCGCTGGTGGTGGCGGTCGTCGGTTGGCTGCTCTCCATGGTGGTGGGAACCGGTCGGCTCGCCGGCAAGGCGATGTGAGGCCCACCCCGGGCCTGGTGGCGGCCGCATTCGGGCTGGCCGCGGCCGTTGCCATCCTGGTCAGCGGACCGCTGCTCCTGTTCAACCCGTGGTTCGTCTCGTTCGAGCAGGGGCGCCACGGGGTGCCTGCGGCACTCGGGCTTCCGGCCGGCGAGGTGGATCGCATCACCTGGAGCCTGGTCAGCGACCTGTTCGTTGACGGCTCGTTCGAGGTTGGAACCCAGGCCGGGGTCTCGTTCCTGGACGCTACTGAACGCAGCCACATGGGCGACGTTGGACAGGTGGTGCGCAACCTGGCGCTGCTCGACCTCGTCGCCATCGGCACGCTGCTGCTGGCCGGGCGCCGGTTGCGGGGCGAGCGCGATCGCCGAGGTCGGCTGCTGCTGGCCGGGGCGGCATCGGTCGGCGCAGCCGCCGTCGCGCTGGGCATCTTCTTCGCCGTCGCGTTCGAGGCCGCCTTTGCCGCGTTCCACAACCTGCTCTTCGCGCCGGGGACCTGGCAATTCGGACTCGGATCGCACCTGATCGGGCTCTTCCCCGGGCCGTTCTGGTTCGAGGCATCGCTGGCGGCGGGCGGCAGCATCGTGCTGGCGGCGCTCCTGGCGGCCTGGCTCGCGCGCCGCGACCAGCAGCGCGGACGGTCAAGCGCGGGCTGAGCGCCTACACTCGGCCGGCATGAGCCAGTCCCTGCGCATCGGCCGAGTCTTCGGGGTGGATATCGGCCTGCATCCATCGTGGTTCGTGATCGCCCTGCTGGTGACCTACTCGCTGGCGACCGGGCCGCTGCCCGCCAACTACCCGGGCTGGCCCGATGCCTGGTACTGGATGGTCGGTGGCGTGGTGGCGCTCCTCTTCTTCGGCTCGGTGCTGGCCCACGAGTTGAGCCACGCGCTGGTGGCGCGTCGATTGGGGCTGAAGGTCAAGGACATCACCCTCTTCATCTTTGGCGGTGCCGCCAGTCTCGAGGAGGACGCGCGCCGGCCGCGCGACGAAGCCCTGATCGGTGCTGCCGGGCCGATTACCAGCCTGCTGATCGGTGGAGGGCTGTGGTTGGTGGTGACCCTGGTCGAGCTCCCGCAGGTCGAGGCGATCCTGACCTGGCTGGCACTGATCAACGTGAGCCTTGGCGTCTTCAACCTGATCCCCGGCTTCCCGATGGACGGCGGGCGAATTCTGCGCGCGCTCCTCTGGCGGCTGCGAGGCGACCGGTTCAAGGCCACCCGCAACGCGGCGGCCGTCGGCCGCCTCTTCGGCTACTTGCTGATCGGTGGCGGCGTGCTGATGGCGCTCCAGGGAGGGAACGTCTTCAACGGCGTATGGCTGGCGCTGATCGGCTGGTTCCTGTCGAATGCCGCCGAATCATCGGTGGCGCAGATGACCCTGGAGCACGCCCTGCGCGGCGCGAAGGTCCGGGACGTGCTCGAGCCGGAGCCACCCTCGGTCAGTCCCAACGAAACGGTGGCCGACCTGGTCAACGAACGACTGGCCAAGGGACATCGCTGCTACCTGGTGCGCTATGCCGATGGGGGATTGGCCGGGATCGTGACCCTCTCCGACGTCGGTCGGGTGAGGCGCGAGGACTGGGACGCGGCGCGCGTGACCGACATCATGACCCGCTTCGCCGACCTGGCCACCATCGGGCCGGATGCGGATCTCCAGTCTGCCCTGAAGACGCTCCAGGCGCGCGAAGTGAATCAGCTGCCGGTGGTCGATCCCGACGGCCGGACGGTGCTGGGCCTGCTGTCCCGGGCGGGCGTACTGCGCCTCGTGGATGCGCGCCTCAAACTGGGCGTCTGACGCCTCGTTCGATGCTGTCGGTCGATGAGGCTCGCCTCAGGATCGCGTCTGCGGCCCGCCTGACGGGCATCGAGCAACTGCCCCTGGACCGATGTCTGGGGCGCGTCCCAGCCACCTTCACGGTTGACGCGGAGGTCGACGTGCCGCCCTTCGACAACTCGGCCATGGACGGCTTCGCGGTCCGCGCCGTCGACACGCCCGGCGAGTTCCGGGTGGTCGGCGAGGTGGCTGCAGGTGTCAAAGACCCGCCGCCGGTCGAGCCGGCGACTACGGTCCGGATCATGACCGGCGCCCCGCTGCCACCCGGTCCTGATGCCGTCGTAGCGCAGGAGCTGGCGGTCGAATCCGGCGGCACGGTCCGACTGCCGGCCGCAGCGGCCGGCTCGCACGTCCGGTTGCGTGGCAGCGACACGCGCGCCGGCGACCAGGTGCAACTGGCCCGCGAGCCCCTTTCCGCCGCCGGTCTTGCCGTGCTCGTCTCGCTCGGACTGGCCGACCTTCAGGTTCGCCGCCGCCCGATCGTGGCGGTGCTCTCGACCGGGGCCGAACTGGTGGCGCCCGGGGTCCGATTGGGTGCGGGGCAGATCCACGATGCGAACAGCATGGCGCTGGCTGCCGCGATCACCGACGCCGGCGGCGAGCCGGTGGTGCTCCCGATCGCCGGCGACGACCCCGCAATCCTCCGTCAACGCGTGCGCGCAGGAGTTGCGCAGGCCGACCTGCTTGTGGTGAGCGGTGGGGTCAGCGTGGGGCGCCACGACCACCTGCGCCAGGTGATCGAGGAACTTGGCACCCTCGACTTCTGGCGGATCGCGGTCCAGCCTGGCAAGCCGCTGGCCTTCGGGCAGGTGCGGGATCGGCCGGTGATCGGGCTGCCGGGCAACCCGGTCAGCGCCCTGGTCACCTTCGAGCTGTTCGTTCGGCCGCTGCTGCGCGGGATGCTCGGGCTGGAGGGCGATGGGCGGGTCCGCCTTCGCGCGCGCGCCGCGCAGCGGATCAGCAAGGACCCCGCTCGGCGTGCCTACCTGCGAGTCGTGCTGACGGCCGAAGAGAATGGCTGGGTCGCGGAGTCGGCCGGGGGCCAGGGATCGGCCCAGCTGCGCGGGCTGGCCGCCGCGAACGGGTTGCTGGTGGTGCCGGAAGGAATGGACGCTGCCGATCCCGGCGCGCTCTACGATGCAGTCCTGCTCGGAGAGATCAGATGACCGGAACACCGTCTCACCTCGGCCCCGAGGGCGAACCGCAGATGGTGGACGTCGGCGCCAAGCCGATCACCGCCCGCCGGGCATTGGCGCGAGCGGTGGTGCGGATGGATCCTGCCACTCTCGGAACCCTGCTCGCTGGCGGCGGCCTAAAGGGGGACGCCCTGGGCGTGGCACGCCTGGCGGGGATCGCGGCGGCCAAGCGCACCCCCGACCTGATCCCGCTCTGCCACCCGATCCCGATCGACGCGGTCGAGGTCGAGATGCTCCCCGAGGCGGGCGCCGGCACCGTGGAGATCCGTGCCGAGGTCCGGGCCACCGCTCGGACAGGGGTGGAGATGGAGGCCCTCACTGCCGCCAGCGTCGCCGCGCTGACCCTGATCGACATGGCCAAGGCCCTCCAGCGCGACATCGTGATCGAGCGAGTCGAATTGTTGGAGAAGGATGGCGGGCGCACCGGGTCGTGGCGGGCCGGAGCGCCGCGCGAGGTTGCGGTCGCCCGCACCGCTGATCACGAGGCGGCGGTGGTCACCTGCTCGACACGGGCCGCGTCGGGCGAACGGGCCGACGCGTCCGGCCCGGCTGTGGTGGCCGCTCTGCGCGAGGCTGGCTGGAGCGTGGCGGACCCCGTGATCATTCCAGACGATGAGCAACGCATCGCGACCCTGCTGGCCCAGTTGGCCGATGCCGGACACCGGCTGGTAATCACGACCGGCGGGACCGGCCTCACCCGCGGCGACCTGACCCCCACCGCCACCCGTCGCGTCATCGCCCGCGAGGTGCCCGGGCTGGCCGAGCTGATGCGTTCGGCGGGCCTGGGGAGCACGCCACTGGCGGCGCTCTCGCGCGGCGTGGTGGGAACCCGCGGCTCCACCCTGATCGTCAACCTGCCCGGTTCGCCGCGCGGCGCGGCAGAGTCCCTGGCCGCACTGCTGCCGGTGCTGCGTCATGCCGTGGAGCAACTCGCCGGCGGAGACCACTGACGCGCTCGCCGCCCGAACCGCGGCGACGGACGGCTAGGATTCGCCCGCAATGGACCTGGGGATCCCCTACTTCCCGCTGATCGTCATTCCGGCTGCCGTCGCCGTGGCGCTCTTCTGGCGGCGTGTGCGCTGGCATATAGCCATCCTGCGCGCCGGGCGTCCGATTGACCGGCTCGACAGACCCCTGGCCCGCATCTGGGGCGTGATCGTATTCGTCATCGGGCAGCGTCGACTCCTGCAGGACCTCGGCCCCGGGATCATGCACGCGGCCATCTTCTGGGGCTTCCTGGTCCTGCTGATGACCACCGGCAACTACTTCACCAACGGCCTGGTCGAGACGATCGTGGGCTGGCCGCTGGGAGGCATCTTCTGGGTGCTGGCGGTGGCCGTGGCCAACCTGTTCATCGCCTTCATCCTGGTGGCGCTGGGCTATGCCATCTGGCGCCGCGTCGTGACCCGTCCCGCTCGGCTGGCGTTGAGCCGCGACGCCTTCGTGATCCTGGGCATGATCGCCGGGGTGGTGATCAGCGAGGCGGCCGGCGACGCCCTGCGCTGGGTGGTCGTGGCGGATGACCCGGCCCGCGGACTCGCCCTCGTGGCAGGTCCGCTGTCGGTGCTGCTCGAGCCGATCGGCGCCTCGGCGGCATCGACCGGCTTCGGGATCGCGGCGTGGATCCACATCGGGTTCGTGATGGCCTTCGGCGCGTACCTGCCCTACAGCAAGCACCTCCACATCCTGAGCAGCGAGCCGAACGTCTTCCTGCGCAACCTCGAACCGCGCGGCGCCCTGCGCAAGATGGACCTCGAAGTGGAGCCGGCGCCCGGCGAAGAGCTGCCGGTCTTCGGCGCCCGTGGCCTGAAGGACCTCACCTGGCGCCACCTGCTCGACGGGCTGTCATGCACCGAGTGCGGCCGCTGCATGGAGTTCTGCCCGGCCAGCATGACCGGCAAGACGCTCTCCCCGAAGCACTTCATGGAGGGGCTGCGCGACCAGATCGTGGCGGCAGAGACCGCCATCGCCTCCGCGGCATCGGCCCAGCGCGCGGCAAAGGGTGGCGCTGCCGGCGGAATCGAGGCCTCCGACCACGCGCTCAACCTGGCTCGTGAACGGGCCGCCGCCGCCCTGGCCGAGCCGCTGGTCGACCATGCAATCCCCGAGGAGGCAATCTGGCAGTGCACCACCTGCGGCTGGTGCGTGGAAGCCTGCCCGGTCCTGATCGAGCACGTCGATTCGATCGTCGAGATCCGGCGCAACCTGGTGCTGGAGGAGAGCCGATTCCCCAAGGAACTCAATGTCGCCTTCCGCAACATGGAGACCGCCGGCAACCCGTGGGGCCAGCCAAAGTCGTCCCGCATGGACTGGGCCAAGGGGCTCGAGGTTCCGGTTCTGGGCCGACCGGCGCCAAGCGCATCACTGACCGATGCTGGGGCCCTCCGCCGGCCGCGCACCATCTGGAAGTCCGGCTCCCGGAGCGGCGGACCGATCCTGTACTGGGTTGGCTGCGCCGGCGCCTTCGACGAGCGCAACCGCAAAGTGGTGCGCGCGATGGCCGTGCTGCTGGCGCAGGCGGGGATCGACTTCGCGGTACTCGGCACCGCCGAGAGCTGCAGCGGAGACCCGGCGCGCCGGGCGGGCAACGAGTACCTGTACCAGATGCTGGCTGCGGACAACGTGGCCGTCCTGAGCGCTGCCCATGCGGATCACGGGGTCCGGACCATCGTGGCCAGCTGCCCCCACTGTTTCAACACGATTCGCAACGAGTACCCCCAATTCGGCCTGTCTGGGATCGCGGTGATCCATCACACCGAACTGCTCGATCGACTGGTCGCCGAAGGCCGGTTGGTCCCGGATCGTCAGCACGAGGCGGTGGTCGCCTACCACGATGCCTGCTACCTGGGCCGCTACAACGACGTGTACGACGCGGGCCGCCGGGTGGTTGACGCAGTGCCGGGCCAATCGGTGGTGGAGATGGACCTCCATCACCGCAAGGGGATGTGCTGCGGCGCGGGCGGGGCGCGGATGTGGATGGAGGAGCGCGAGGGGCAGCGCATCAACCATCGCCGAGCCGAACAGGCGCTGGCCACCAATGCGACCGCGATTGCCACCGCCTGTCCGTTCTGCCTGGTCATGCTCCGCGACGGGGTGACCGATCTCCAGCGCGAGGATGTGGCCGTTCGGGACGTGGCGGAACTCCTTGCCGACGCCACCGGAGCATGGGAGGGGCCCGGGGTGGGGCGGCCGAGCGCGTGACCGCGGGGCGCGAGCACGAGGGTCCCCGGTCCGGCTACGCTTGTCGGACACCCACCGCGCCGCCCGACACCCGGGGAGGACAACAACCGTGACTACCACCGCTGGCCGCCAGCTGGACCGCTCCTCGATCCAAGCCATCCTGCGCCGGGAAGAGGAGGCGTACCGCACCCGCACCCCGCGCAGTGCGGAGCTCCACGCCCGCGCCCGCCAGGCGATGCCGCTCGGCGTCGCCAGTTCGTTCCAGACCTACGACCCGTACCCGCTCTTCATGACCGATGCGCGTGGCTCGCGGATCTGGGACGCGGACGGCAACGAGTACGTGGACTTCGACATGGCCTTCGGTGTGCTGGCAGCCGGGCATTCTCACCCGCTCCTGGTCGAGGCGCTGCAATACCGGGTGGCCAATGGGACCTGCTACACCTTCCCGGTCGAGGACGGAGTGGCGCTGGCGGAGGAGATCAAGCGCCGCTTCGGAACCGACCTGGTGCGCTTCAGCAACTCCGGGACCGAGGCCACCATGGACGCGATCCGGGTGGCGCGCGGCTTCACCGGCCGATCCAAGCTCGTCAAGTTCGAGGGCGGCTACCACGGCCACCATGACGAGGTCCTGATCAGCATCCAACCCAGCCGCGAGGCGATGGGCCCGGCCGATGCCCCGAACAGCGTCCCGGCCACAGCCGGCATGCCGGCCAGCCGGCTGGGCGAGACGATCATCGCCCCGTTCAACGAGCCGGAGCTGGTGGCGGCCATCCTCGAGCGTCATCCCGGCGAAGTCGCGGCGATCATCGTCGAGCCGGTGCAGTTCAACATCGGCGTCGTCCCGCCCAGGGAAGGATTCCTGCAGCGGCTGCGCGAGCTGGCGACCGAGCATGGCGCGGTCCTCATCTTCGACGAGGTCAAGACCGGCGTGGTGCTGGCCTACGGCGGGGCGACCGAGTACTTCGGCGTCCAACCCGACCTGCTGTGCCTGGCCAAGAGCATCGGCGGCGGCGTGCCGATTGGTGCCTTCACCGGCCGCGCCGAGGTGATGAACGCGATCGAGCAGGTCCCCGACCGTTCTGCGCAGGCGGCTGGAGTCGAGCACTCCAGTCTGGCCGGAGGCTCGACCCGGGTCGCCCACCTGGGCACTTTCAACGGCAACCCGCTGTCCATGACCGCGGGCCTGGTGACCCTGACCCAGATTCTGACCCCAGAGGCGTACCCGAAGCTGCATGCGCTGGCCGAGCGGCTGACCGCTGGCTGCCAGGAGGTGATCGACGAGTTCGAGCTCCCCGGTTATGCCATCAACGTCGGGCCCAAGGGCTGCGTCATGTTCACCCCGGGGCGCGTCACCAACTATCGCGACTTCATCGGCCTCGACGCTGACCTGTGGGCGGCCAGCTTCTTCTACCTAGCCAACCGCGGGATCCTCCTCCCGCCGGGAGCCGACGACCAGTGGACCCTGTCGGTGCAGCACACCGAGGCCGAGGCCGACCGATACATCGACACGTTCCGCGCATTTGGGGCTGAACTGACGGCCTGAGCGCGGCCATCGGGTTGGGCTAGACTCGGACGGTGAGCTACCGGACCACCCGCGAGCACGACGAGCTGCGGGCCATGGTCCGCGAGCTGGCGACCGAGCGCATCGCTCCGCGGGCCGCGGCCATCGACTCCGCCGCCGAGTTCCCCTGGGATCTCAAGGAGTTGCTGGCCAGGCAGGACCTGCTGGGGACCTGTTTCGAGGAGCGCCACGGGGGGACCGCGCTGGACGGGATCGGCCAGGCGATCGTGGTCGAGGAACTGGCCCGGGCGGATGCCACCACCAGCCTCATTGCCATCGTCCAGAAGCTGGGAGCCCTTCCGATCCTGTTGGCCGGCACCCCCGAACAGCAGGATCGCTACTGCCCGCGACTCGCGTCCGGTGAATGGCTGATCGCCTTCGCGCTGACCGAGGATGGGGCCGGGAGTGACGCGGCCGCAATCCGGATGCGGGCAACCCGTGACGGCGACGACTATCGGCTCACCGGCAGCAAGCGATTCATCACCCACGGCTCGATCGCCAACCTGGTGACTGTCTTCGCCCTGACCGACCCGGCCGTCGGCGGCCGGAAAGGCACGAGCGCCTTCATGGTCGAGACCGATACCCCCGGGTTTTCCGCCCCCCGCCTGGAGCACAAGCTCGGCATCCGCGGCTCACCCACAGCCGAGCTGGTTTTCGACGATGTCCGGGTCCCGGCGGCCAACCGGCTGGGCGAGGAGGGCGAGGGCTTCCGGATCGCAACGGCCACCCTGGAACGCTCACGCCTGAGCATCGCCGCGCAGGCAGTCGGGATCGCCCAAGGGGCGATCGACGCGGCGGTCGCATACGCCAGCGCGCGCCGCCAATTCGGCGAGCGGATTGCCGACTTCCAGGGGATTCAGTTCATGCTGGCCGATATGGCAAGCCAGACAGAGGCGGCCCGCCAGCTGACTTATGCCGCGGCGTCGGCAGTTGACGCGAGAGTCACCGACATTGCGTACTGGACCAGCAGCGCCAAGCTGATCGCGGGTGACACGGCGATGCGGGTGACCACCGATGCGGTGCAGGTCCTGGGCGGCTACGGCTACGTCAGCGAGTACCCTGTCGAACGCATGATGCGCGACGCCAAGATCACCCAGCTGTACGAGGGCACCCAGCAGATTCAGCGGCTGATCGTGGCGCGCGAATTGCTGCGGCGATCCGGGGTGGGCCGATGAGGATCGTGGTCTGCGTCAAGCAGGTGCCCGCCACGACCGCCGAAAAGCGCTATCGACCCGACCTGCGCCTCGACCGGGCCGCTGCCGAGGCGGTCATCAACCCGCTCGACGAATACGCCATAGAACAGGCGCTGCGCCTCCAGGAGGCGGGCACCGTCCAGACCGTGACCTACCTGTCGATGGGTCCCGAGGATGCCGCGGAGGCACTCCGCCGAGCCCTGGCCATGGGTGGCGATGACGCGGTCCTGGTGACCGATCCAGCCCTCGCCGGCGCCGACGAGTGGGCGACCGCACGGGTCCTGGCGGCGGCATTGGATCGCCTCGCGCCTGAAGTGAGCCTGATGGGGATGTCCTCCGATGATGCGCGCGGCTCGATGGTCCCCGGGGCGGTGGCCGCGATGCGCGGGCTGCCGCTGCTGTCCTACGGTTCGGAGTTGACGATCCAGGGCGATGAGGCCCGCGTCCGGCGCCTGTCGTCCACGGGCTTCGACATCGTGGCCGCGCCGCTGCCGGTGATTGCCAGCGTGACCGACCAGGTCGGTGAGCCGCGCTACGCTTCCCTGCGCGGAATCATGGCCGCCAAACGCAAGCCGATGGAGACCTGGGCGCTGGCTGACCTTGGCCTCTCCGCGGCGGACCTGCACGGCGGAGCGCTTACCACCGTGCTCGAGGCCCGTCCGCCGCAGGCCAAACCGCCCACCGAACGGATCGCCGACGTCGGCCCCGATGAGGCGGCGACCCGTATCGCCGACTGGCTCGCCGAGCGGAAGCTGATCTGATGAGCAACGACGTTTGGTTCCTCGCCGAGTTCGCCGACGGGCAGTCGACCCGTTCCGCGCTTGAGCTGGCTGCGGGCGCCGCTGAACTTGCACGCACCTCGGGCGGGGCCGCGGTGGCAGCTGCTTTCGGACCCGGTGCGTCCGCGGGCGCTGCCGCCCTGGGTGCCGCGGGTGCGACGCGGGCCGTGCTCCTCGACGACGGCTCGGGTCCGGCGATCGGCGCCGCTGCGCCGCTCGCAGCCGCCCTCGCCGCGGATCTGCCGCTCGCCCTGCTGGCGCCGGCGACCTTCAACGGGCGCGACCTAGCAGCCGCCCTGGTCGGTCTGCTCGGGCTGCCCGTATTCGGGCCGGTACGCTCGGCTCGGATCGCCGAAGGGACGGTGGAGGTCGAGATGGGGACCTTGCAGGGCAGCGTCATCACCACCAGCCGGCCTTCCGCCGGCGCTCCCCAGCCGGCCGTGGTGCTTGCCCTGGCGGGGACCTTCGCGCCGCTCGAGGGAGGCACCGGCAGCGCACCCGTGGTGGCCGCCCCCGCCGTGGACCGCGGAGCGTTCGGGCGGGCAAGCATCGCCGAGACGCACCCCGCTGAGGCGGCCGTGGTCAACCTGGAGGAGGCAAGCATCATCGTGGCGGGCGGACGCGGCGTCGGCAGCGCGGCCGGCTTCGAGGCGCTGCGCGAGCTCGCGGCGGCACTCGGCGGGGCGGTCGGCGCCAGCCGGGCAGCTGCGGATGCCGGCTGGGTCCCGTACCAGCTCCAGATCGGCCAGACCGGCAAGGTGGTCAAGCCCGCGCTGTACCTCGGTTGCGGGATCAGTGGCGCGATCCA
Source organism: Candidatus Limnocylindria bacterium (assembly GCA_046715765.1). Classification (GTDB taxonomy): domain Bacteria; phylum Chloroflexota; class Limnocylindria; order QHBO01; family QHBO01; genus JBKJYH01. The sequence continues at coordinate 20,768 of JBKJYH010000048.1, read as the reverse complement.
GCACCGGGTCGGGATGCAGACGGCGGAGCACGTGGTCGCCATCAACAAGGATCCGGACGCCCCAATCGGTGAGTTCGCGGACCTGTTCGTGGTCGGGGACCTGTTCGCCATCGTGCCGCGCCTAACCGCCGAGATCCGCCGGCGCACCGGCCGCTGAGGTCCAGCAGCATGCGCCTGCCGGGCCGGACCGCAGGCCCGCGCCCGCCTCGCACCCGCCATCGGGAGTTGCGCGGGTATCGCACCGACCTGGTGCGGCTCACCACCCTGATCGCCCGCGCGGTGGGCGACGCGGCGGCTACCGTCGAGGCGCTCCGAATCCGGGCCATCGAGCCGGACGAGGGGTATCGGCGCCTGAGCGAGGCGGCCGCCGCATTCGAAGCTGCCGCGACCGCGATGCTGGGCATCCGCGCGCCGACCGAGTTGCACGGCCTGCACCGCGAGTACGAGGCCAACCTGCATCGTGCGAGACGCGGCCTGGTGCTGGCCGAACGCGCCTGCAGGATGGCGGATGAGCCATACCGCCCGCCCGCGGACGAAGAAGTGTTGAGCAGCTGGCGGCGTGGCGGCGCCAACCTGCGCAACGCGGCCCTTCGGATGAACGAGGTGGTGCACGCGGCGCTGCACTGGGAGCCGGGGCGCCCGGCCGAGGTCTCGGTGGCCACGCGGCTGGAGGCGGACTGACCCACATCTTGTGGTATCCTGCCGATAGGTACCACTGCTGGTGTAATCCGAAGCCGGAGCCCGTATGCACTGTCCTCGTTGCTCGGCCATGGGAACCCGTGTCATCGACTCGCGCGACCTCGAGGCGGGGAGCACCATCCGCCGCCGCCGCGAGTGTGAGACGTGTGCGTACCGGTTCACCACCTACGAGCGGCCCGAAGGGGCGCGGCTGATGGTCGTCAAGCGTGACGGATCGCGCCAGGACTTTGATCGCACCAAGTTGGTCGGTGGGTTACTCCGAGCGCTCGAGAAGCGACCGGTCACCGTCGCCCGGGTCGAAGAGGCCGCGGACAACATCGAGAGCCAGTTGCGCGCGCGGGGCGAACCGGAGGTCACCAGCAAAGAGGTAGGCCGCCTCGCCACCGAGGCGTTGCGGGATCTGGACCAGTTGGCCTACATTCGATTCGCATCGGTCTACCAGGGCTACGAGGACATCTCGACCCTCAAGCGCGAGGTGGATCGCCTGATCCGCCAGCGCAGCAGCGCCGAGGAATAGCGAGGGTCGGCGTGGTCCTCTCTGACCGCGACATCCGGGCGGAGATCGCCGCCGGACGGATCGTCATCGATCCATACCTGCCCGAGGCGGTTCAGCCGTCGAGCGTGGACCTGCACCTGGACCGGCGCTTCAGGGTCTTTCGCAACAACCGCTACCCTTTCATCGACGTCCGCACCGATCAGCCCGAGCTGACCGAGATGGTCGAGGTCGCCGGTGACGAGCCGTTCATCCTGCATCCCGGCGAGTTCGTGCTGGGCTCCACCTTCGAGCGCGTCCAGTTGCCCAACGACCTGGTGGCCCGGCTGGAAGGGAAATCCAGTTTGGGGCGGCTGGGCCTGCTGATCCACTCCACTGCCGGCTACGTGGATCCGGGTTGGGAGGGCAACCTGACCCTCGAGCTGTCGAACGTCGCCAACCTCCCGATCACCCTGTATGACGGGATGAAGATCGGCCAGATCAGCTTCCAGCGGCTCAGTTCCCCGGCCGAGACCGGCTATGGCGACGCAAAGCTGGGGTCCAAGTACCGCGGTCAGCGTGACCCCACCGCCAGCCTCTACCACCGCGACTTCGAGCGGGGGCGCATCCGCCGGTGACGGAGCCCCTGTACGCCGTCACGCCCGAGGCCGAGGCGCGCACCTTCGCCGGAGGCGTCCGGGTCCGGGTGGTGCGCGGCGGCTGGTTCCGGCCCGATTCCGGCGGCTTCTTCGGCGTTGTTCCGCGACCTCTCTGGTCGCGGATGGTCGAGACCGATGAGCGTGGCCGGCTGCTGTGTCGGCTCAACCTGCTGCTGATCGACGCGGCCGGCAGGCGGATCCTGGTCGAGACCGGCACCGGAGCGCGGATGACCGACAAGGACCGGGAGATCAAGGGGGTCGAGGGCGGCGACCCGGCGGTGGCCCTGCGCGCGGTGGGGGAGGACCCCGCTGCGATCGACTTCGTGGTGGTCAGCCACCTCCATTACGACCACGCCGGCGGGATGGTGGACGCGACGGGAGCGCCCAACTTCCCGAACGCGCGCTACGTGGTCCAGCGCGCCGAAGCCGAGGCGGCGCGCGGGGACGAGCTGCGACTGTCGGGGATCATGGAGGTCGAGCAGCTCGACCTGGTGCGCGACGCGGGACTCCTGGCCGAGGTGTCCGGCGAGATCGACTTGGTGCCCGGCGTGCGAGTCCTTCCCACCGGCGGGCACACGCGCGGTTCACAGGCGGTGCTGCTGGGCGTGGAGGGCGAGCCGGGGGACCGAGCCGTCTTCTTCGGCGACCTGGTGCCGACCCGCTGGCAGCTTCCGGTGCGCTGGACCAGCGCCTACGACGACTACCCGATCGACGCGGTCGAGGTTCGCAACCGACTTGTGCCGCGAGCCGCGGCCGAGGGCTGGTGGTGCTACTTCACCCACGATCCGGGTGCTCTGCCGGTCCGGATCGAGATGACCGACCGGGGGATCCGAGTCCGGGATGCGGGCTGACCGATGAGATCAGCAGCTTGGCTCGCCACGCTCCTGGTGGCGGGGTGCACGACCGCCTCAGGTCCGCCCGCCAGCGTTGATGAGTCGACCTGCGTCCGAGCCGACGCGGACGGGGTCGTCAGCTTGGCGGCGACCGAGTTCATCTTCGACGCGACATGCGTCGTGGTCCCGGCCGGAGAGGCGTTCAGAATTCGGCTCGACAACAACGATCCAGCGGAGCACAACGTCTCCGTCTACGCGAACGCCGGCCGATCCGAGGAGCTCTTCCACGGGGACCTGGTCAGCGGGCCGGGCCGCTCCATCGACTACCTGCTCGAGCCACTCGCGGTGGGCGAGTATTGGTTCGACTGCTTCCTGCATCCCACCCGCATGAGCGGCACGCTGCTGGTTCGCTAGGGAATTGCCCTCGAGCCATCTCTCAGCCCCGCCCCAGGAGGGCTGCCAGTTCATCAGCACCGATCTGACCCTCCAACAGGTCCACGCCATCGACGGCGAGCACCGGGACGCGGAAGCCGTAGCGGAGAACGAGGTCGTCGTCGGTGTCGATGTCTACGCAGTGGTAGCCGTCAGGCCCGAGCATCTCTTCGAGCAGGACGCGCGCCTCCTCGCAAAGGTGGCATCCGCGTCGTTCGTACAGGATCACGCCCGGCAAGTCCGACATGGCCCGATGATAGGATGGCCGACGGCGAGCCCCCGTAGCTCAGAGGATAGAGCGAGGCCGTCCTAAGGCCTGCGTCGGCGGTTCGAGTCCGTCCGGGGGCGCCAACACACGACAGATCTGAGGCCAGAATCGGGTTGAAGTTCATCGGTTTAGCGTGCCTCGTGATCAGTATCGTCGGCCTCGTTGTCGCGGCGACCGATGGACTGGCATCCGCTCGATGCCTCCGGGACTTCGAAGGCCTGCTCGTCATGTGCAGTTCCCCACCGTCCCTGTGGCTCTGCGCGGGCTGGCTGGCACTCGGCGGAACGGGAGCGTTCCTCACACGGCGCCGACACGAGGCCCGCGACTAGAACGGAAGCACAAAGATCCCGGCGATGCGTGCGAACGAGTTGGTGAAGACGAGCACGCCGATCACGATGATGAAGACGCCCGACACGACCTGGACGGTGCGATGGTGTCGGCGCAGCGCCTCGAGCAGCGGCCTCAGGCGCGGCAGCGCGACCGCGGCCGTCAGGAAGGGGACCGCCAGCCCGGCGGAGTAGGCGACCAGCAGCGCGGTGGCCGCCGCCACGTCCTGAGACGAGAGCCCCATGGTCAGGATCGCGCCCAGCACCGGACCGATGCACGGGGTCCAACCGACCGCCACCAGCGCCCCGAGCATCAGTGCTCGAGTGGACCGGGCCTGCGGCAGCAGATTGGTGGGAACCGCAATCCGGAACCGCTCTAGGACCGGTCCGAAGATGCCGGTGCTGACCAAGCCGATGGCCATGACCGCCACCCCTGCCGCCTGGCGCACCGCCTCCGCGCGGAAGAGGGCGCTGCCCAGCAGGCCGATGGAGATCCCCAGCACGATGAAGAGGACGCTGAAACCGCTGACAAAGAGGAGGGCCTGGAGCAGCAGGGGGCGGCGGAGCAGCGCCGCTTCGCCTCCGACCGCAACTCCGCCCGCAGCCTCCCCGAGGAAGGCGAGGTAGACCGGCAGCAGCGCCAGCACGCACGGCGACAGGAAGCTGAGCAGGCCGGCCGCAAAGGCCAGCGCCAGGCTCACTTCCATCGGGGCGCCATCGTCATCGGATCATCAGCGAGGAGGGGCCGCCGGTCGGCTCGACGGTGATCGGCTGGGCGATGATCCATAGCGAGAAGACGGTGTAGGCCACCATCAGGATCACCAGCGGCAGTCCGGCAAGGGCAGGGCGCCTGGGGGCGTCACGCAGCGCCTGGCGATGCGCGAGGACCACGGCCGCGATGTGGCCGACCACGATGGCGCCCACCGAGAGGTACCACACCATGCTGATCGGGATCCAATCGAGCGGCGGCGCGACGCTTGCGAGTGGGTCGATCAGCAGAGACGGCAGCCAGGCGATGCCCTGGATCAGCAGGGTCAGGTAATGCGCCACCAGGTAGCCGCCGGCGATCGGCAGCAGCGTCGCCGCGTAGACGCCGGCGGTTGCGCCGAGCGGGGCAACCTGGCGATCGGGGTCGTGCAGGCGCTGGGTCAGCCACGCCGACAGGCTGAATGCGCCCAGGAAGGCCAGCCAGATGCTCGCCAGGCCGACGGTCTGGACCAGCAGGACGGCGGTCGCGGCGCCGACGATCGGGAACAGGAACTCCAGGCTGGGCGACATCACCGCTCCCCACGCCCCGGTCTCGGAGAAGCCGTCGAAGCTGACGGCAGCCAGGGCCAGCGTGATCAGGGCCGCGTCCGACCAGCCCGCCTGGCGCACCTCGGTCAGCCCGGCGAACCACGGCCGCAGCTCGGCACGGCGCTGACCCGGTTCGGCCGCAGCCGCGCACTCGGGGCAGTCCACGCATCGCTCGGGGTCACACGACTCGCCGCAGTCCTGGCATACCGTCGGGTCGATCACCCGACGCCCGACCGGCCCGACTCGGCCGAACCAACCCAGCAGAACCTCGAACACCTCGACATTGCGCAGCCAGGCCACCTTGCCGAAGATGAACATCCCCGCCAGGGTGATGGCGGTATATCCGGACAGGATCCAGCCGATGGTCGAGGGGGTGGTCCGATCGGGGAGGATCAACTCACACCAGGCAGCGGCGCCGAGCAGGACGGCGGCGGGCCAGCGTCCAAACCCGGCGGGATAGGTGGCGCCGAGGTCGAGCCGATCGAAGCCCGCGAGTCGGACCAGGCGCTCGGCCAGCCCGAACAGGATCCGGAATGGAGACAGGCTAGGCCATGGGTTGCCGAACAGCACGGCGATGATCGGCAGCCCCACCCAGATCCCGATCCAGAACAGGACCGCGGGCAGCGCCGAGATCGGGTCGACCAGGAAGCCGGCCGCGATCGTCCCCAGCCACCAGCCGAGTCCCAGGACCTGGAGCACGATGGAGGACCTGCGTGCCGTTCTCGAGGCCACGGGCCGGATGCGGTAGCGCGGCCGTAGGCCCGGAGGTCGAACCACGAGCACCGCGACGACGAACGAGGCGGCAACCGCGGCACCCGCCGCGGCGAGGTACAGCGTCAGCGGGACCGGCAGCGTGAAGACCTGGCCCAGGGCATGCCCAGCAGCGGGCGTGGGGCTCAGCGCGAGCGCCAGCCATCCGGCGACGATCGAAGTCCCGAGGATGGCCCAGCGCATGAGCGTTTGTCCGATCACGGGAGGTGCACGGTCAGGAGGCCGGCTTCGACCTCCTGACCGCCGGCAAGATGCAACTCAATCGGGTATTCGCCACCCCTGGCCATGATCAAGAACTGCTCGACGTTGCCGGCGACCATTTCCCGGGCCGGCGCCTCCGCGTCGTAGCCGTGCAGGTGGAAGATGGCTGCCTGTTCAACCGTGACGGTCAGGACCAGGTGCTGGCCGTCGCAGACCTCGATGGCAGCGGGGGTGATCCTGTCGTTCCCCAATGTCACCTCGCGCTCCACGTGCGTCTCGCTGCAGTCCTCCGGGAGCGTGACTTCGGCAACGCACGCCCCCAGCAGACCCACCGTCAGCAACAAGCCCAGGGCAGTCAACCGATGTTCGTTCAACTCGTCACCTCGTGGTCAGGTCGTCGCCACGCCAGCCATGCCAATCCAGCGGCCAGCAGGATCAGTCCGGCCTCGGTCAACCCATTGTGCCGATTCGGAGCGACGACCGCGCTGTTCCCCACGCTGTTCGCACCTGACACCGTGAAGGACAGGCTGCCGGTGGTCTTGTCGCCGTCGACGGCTGCGGCCACCCATTCCACGACGTACAGCCCCTCGGCTGGGAGCGCATGAACCGCGCCACGCATCACATTGCGGTCGGCCACCACCAGGTCCACCTCCCCGGTCCCGACTTCGGTTCCGCTCGGGCCGATCACGAAGAAGGCGCTGTGGTCGGGATCGAGTTCGTCGTCGAAGATCAGTACGACCTGGGTCGGTGGCGCGTCGAGCGTCGCGCCATCCGCCGGAGTGGAGGAGACCAGCTCGGCGTGGCCCAGCGCCAGGCCGGGCGTGGCAAGCAGGCTCGCCAGGACGACCCAGATCGCGAGCAGGCGCTCGCGATGCCGCGCGTCGATCATCGGTTCGCTCAGTCTCGAGTGAGTGTGCGCAGGTAGTTCACCAGGTGCCAACGGTCATCGCTCGACAGGGTAGAGGCAAAGCCGGGCATTCGGGTGGCTGCCGTGCCGGTGGCGATCCGCCACTCCAGGGCACCGTCAGAGTCTGCACGGATGACGGTGACGAGATCCTCGCCGTTGACCGCATGGCACGCACTGCAATTGGCCCGATAGATCCGTTGGCCGCCGGCCACCGATTCAGCCGTGGGGGCCACCGGATTCGCTCGTCCGGCGGCTTCGTAGGGCGCGGAGTCCACGAACCGCACCAGGTCTCGGCTGCCGACCACCAAACCGAGAACCACGGCGACCACTGCCACGCTGGCTCGGGCGACTCGCAGCCGATCTGCCGAGCCCTTCCGTCCGATCCAGAAGAGCGCCGCAAGCCCGGCCAGGGCGAGGACGGCCGGAAGCCAGCCCCACCCACCACTGGGGACCAGCCCCCAGGCCCAGGTGACCGCCCTGGGCACCTGGACGCCGCTGGTCTGTTGGGGAACGATCGTGGCGCCGGACACTTCCCGCACGGCGAGCCCGACCTGTACTGATTCGTCCCTCACTCCTGCGCGCCGGACCACGACCTCCATCCGCCACTCGCCGACCACCGGGGTGTATGCGCCGCTGGTGGTCCACAGCCACGGCAGATCGGTGGCGTCCAGGGTGATCCGCGACGGAGGAAGGTCCAGGGCGGCCGGTGCTTCGAAGATGAGAAATGCGCGTTGGATGTCGGTCCGATACGCGCCGCTCGCCCGGTCGCGCACGCTCAGCTGGTAGCGCTGGATGCCCGGCTCGGCGACGATGACCGCGAGGTGAACCCGCGACTCCCCCGCGACCGCCGAAAGTTGGGTGGCTCCGCCTGCCGGTGGGATCACGACCATAGGGCGCGAGGCAGCCGGCTGGCCGTTGGCCAGCATCGCCGCCAAGAGGACGGCCGTCGCGCCGATTCCCAGCTCGGCCAGGCTGACCATCGTCAGGCGGCGCCAGGACCTGGCCCGAACCAGGAAGAAATTGACTCCTCCCAGGCCGAGCGCGGCGCTGAACAGGATTGCCTTGGCCAGGAGCTGGTTGCCGTAGTCGGTCGCCAGCAGGCCGCGCGCGTCCCCGAGCACCAGCGACGAGTTGGCCAGGCCGCTGAGCACGACAAGTGGGGCGGCAGCCAACGCCACCCGCGAATGCCGGCTCAGCGCCTCGCCGGCCGTGTGATCCTGCGTCGGTCTGCGTCGGTCGCGCGCGGCCAGGACCAATAGGCCGGGCAAGGCCCCAAGCCAGGCGCCCACGGCCACCAGGTGCAGCCAGTCGAACACGGCGAAGACCGGCCCGCCCAGCGCCGCTGGGTGCGAGCCCAGCGCCCAACCGGCGAGCCCGATCGCCCCGGCGACGCCGACGAGCATCAGGCCGCCGCGCTGCGACCCGCTGGCTGGCCGATCCCGACGGCGCGTGGCGCTCAACCCGAGCGCGGCCGTCGCCGTGACGGAGGCCAGCAGGACCCCGGCCTGTGCCAAGCGCATTGCATTGGCGAACGGGGTGTCGCCGAACGGCGCCGCGAAGTCGAAGAAGAGGCCGCCCGGGGCTGACATCTCATCGGCGGCCATGGACAGGTACAGGCCGAGACCGAGGAACGACGCCCAGCCCATCGCGGACAGCAAGAGCCAGGGCGCCGATCCGGAGGCACGAGCTGAAAGGAGCCAGAAGATCGCGGTCCCGAACAGGCCTAGCCCCATGGCCAGGGTCAGCCAGCGGGCAAGGCTGGTCGGAAGGTCCGGTGGGGTCGCGGGAGCGGGAGGGAGGAGTTCGGGCGGCGCGCGGGTTACCGTCGGATCGACCAAGAACGCGAACAGGCCGCGCGACACATGCCCGTCAAGCGCGGAGGTGACCTGGTAGGTGACCGTATACAGGGCCGGCTCCAGGTGGGGGAGTTCCGCGAGCAGCGTGGTCCCGGTGGCGTCCAGGGCAGGCTGCCCGATCGGTACCTCGACGCCGGCCTCGTCGCTAAGGTGGATGGTCGGGTTGCGTCCGTCGAGCGTCTCGCTGAAGACCAGCGTCACCCTGGGGGGAGATTGCGTGAGACTGGCATTCGCGGCGGGGACACTGCTCACCAGCTCCGCGTGCGCAACGGCGCGCGACGGCCAACCCATGAACGCGGCAGACGCCGTGATGGCGACCGCCCCCGCGATTCGCCAGCCGGGCAGCCCCACGGCGCTCAGGCCTCGGCGAAGAACGGGTCGTCGCCGTACAGGTCCAGCCAGGCTCGGCGCATCAGGCGGATCGTGGCGGCGACCGTGGCGTCGTCGACGGTGGGCGGCAGCAGGCTGGCCACCGCGGAGCGCATCTTCTCGCTACTCTCGGCGCCGAGCAGGTTCAGGTAGTCCTGCACCCGCTGCGCAGGACTCCGGCCCTGGGCCCTCATCCGCACCAGGACCTCGGCTTCGTGGCGCAGGCCGACCTCGTCGGCAGTCGCCGGACGCTCGATCTCTGCCAGGAGCGCCGGCACGTGATCGAGGCGGGGGTCGGAGTAGGCCCAGCGCACGAACGAGTCGAGCGCACCGGCCGTCCGCTCGTGATGGCGGGAGTGGAAGCCGCGGAGGTACTGGGCGCGCTCGGCCTCGCTGCGGGTGAGCGCGATCTGGACGATCTGCCGCATCTCCGGCGTCCAGCGACGCAGCGATTCGACGAACTGCCGCAAGCTCAGCGAGCCGGCCGGTTGCGGCCGGAACCGATGATCATGGGTTGTCTGCACGGGCTCGTATACTACGCGGGCATGCTCCGCCGCTCCGCCCGGGGCCGGCTGCCGCGGCTGGTGGCCGGGATCGCGGCGCTGGCGCTGGTGCTCCCGACCCTGGTCCTCGGCTCGCCTTCGGCAGCCGCCGAGGGGCCGCTGCGCTATTTCGGTGGCGAGGTCCACAGCCTGGATCCGGCATTCATCGGTTCGCAGTCCGATGTGCAGCTCATATTGCAGTTGTACGCGGGCCTCACCCGGATGGACGAGGACGGGGACCCCTATCCCTCGCTGGCGGAATCGTGGTCGGTGAGCGACGACGGGCTGACCTACGAGTTCACGCTGCGCCCGGGGCTCGCCTTCTCGGACGGCACGCCACTCACCTCCGCCGACGTGCGTCGCTCGTGGTTGCGCCTGCTCGATCCTGCGACGGGTGCGCGAGCGCCCGACGTGCTGTCGGTGATCGAGGGTGCCCGCGAGCGGATGGCCGGGGGCGAGGAGTCCGAAGTCGGCGTGGCCGCGCCCGATCCGCTGCACCTGGTCGTTCGGCTACGGCATCCGGCCGGCTATTTCCCGGCGATCACCGCTACGCCGACCGCCTTCGTGGTTCCCCCGTCAGCTGACGCCTCCGCCGACTGGCAGACGGTGGAGGCCTTCGTGGGGTCGGGGCCGTACGTCGCCGAGTCGCTGGCGGCCGACGTCCTCGTCCTGCGTGCAAACCAGCGGTACGTGCTCGGTCCGCCTCCGATCGACGAGGTGCGCTGGGTGACCGATCTGCCAGGCGACGCCGCGACCGCCTTCGCCGACGGCGACCTGGACCTGACCTCGGTCCCTGCCTCGGACGCAGAGTGGATCGCGTTTGACGCTGCGCTCGGGCCCGCGCTCCACGTCGGGGCCGACATGGGTGTTCAGTACCTGGCCTTCGACACTTCTGCGCCACCCTTTGACGACCCTCGGGTTCGTCGTGCGTTCAGCCTGGCGCTGGACCGAGCCCGCCTTGTCGCCCTGGCCGAGGGATCCTCCGCACGGCCGGCCTCCAGCGTCGTGCCCCCTGCCCTGTGGCCCGACGGATTCCCCGCCGACCTGGCCGGCGACCCCAACGAGGCGCGCCGCCTCCTCGATGAGGCAGGTTATGGCGATCGGTCCGACCTCGGTACGATCACCGTTAACGGTGCCGGCCTTGGCGTCGGCCCGGTGGTCGAAGTCTGGCGCACGGAGCTCGGCGTCACGGTCGCCATCGAGGGCATGGAGTTCCGCGATTACATCGACACCCTGGATGCCGGCCGGCCACCGCAGGTCTACACCATCAATTGGATCGCCGACTACCCGACCCCCTACGCCCTCTACAGCCTGCTCCTGCTGCCGGGGGCCGCCAGCAACTACGGGGCGTGGGTCGACGAAGAGTTCGCGCGCCTGGTCGAGGCAGCCTCGGCGGCCCAGGGTGACGAGGCGCAGGCGGTGGCCTACGCGGCGGTTGACGCGCGGGTGGATGAGCAGGCCCCGGTGATCCCCTGGGCATACCCGACCGGCTGGTGGCTGGCCCGTCCGGGACTCCGCGGCCTGGGAGAACTGTCGCTCGGCCTGCTCGACTTCGGACTCGTGTCGTGGGACGAGTGATGCGCGTGCGTCGGCTGGTTCCCTGGCTGGTGAGCTTGGCGATGGCCCTCGTGGTCGCAGCACCGACCGTCGCCTTTACGGGCTTCGGCGCCAGCAGGGCGACCGCCACCTACGGCGACGACATGACCTTCTCGGTGGCGTTGCCCGGCGGTGCTCCGGAGCGCCTCGACCTGCTCCTCCGCTTCGGGGCTTCGGAAGTCACCCTGGTAGTCCCGGTCCAGCCCCAGGCCACGAGCGCGGATTACCGTTGGGATGCCGCCGACCGTCCCATCACACCGAACACGCCGATCCACTACCGCTGGCGGGCCACGCAGGCAGGCTCGGCCACGCTCGGCCCGGAGCAGACGGTCCTGTACGACGATGATCGGCCCGGGCTCGACTGGCAGACCGCTCGGCTGGGCGAGGCGACGGTCCATTGGTACGGCTCGGCCGAAGCGGAGGCGCGTCACTTCGGCGAGCTGACCGCGGGCGGCGTGGCGCGCGCCGAAGACCTGCTCGGGCACGCGCTCTCGGGACCGATCGACATCTTCGTGTACGAGACGCGCGACGACTTCTTCGGGGCGCTGGGCGCGGGCGCGCGGGAGTGGACGGGGGCAGCGGCCTTCCCGGAACTTCGGACCGTGTTCATGTGGCTCGGCGGCGGGTCGGACGCGTACCTCGAGACCGCCCTCGTGCACGAGGTGACCCACATCGTCTTTAACGACGCCACCAGCAATCCGTTCCATGAACCGCCGAGCTGGTTTAACGAGGGGCTCGCCTCCTGGTCCGAGCTGGGGTCTGCGGCCGCGGAGCAGGCGACCGTGGAAGCCGAGGCGAGCGCCGGCCTGTTCGCCTTCGAGGCGATCCAATCCGCCTTCCCGATCGACGGTCGAGGGGCGCGCCTGGCCTACGCGCAGGGGGCAACCATGCTCGAGATGATCATCGACGAGCACGGGCCGGAGGCGATTGCCGCCATCGCCGGTGCCTGGCGGGACGGCGCGACCGACGCGGAAGCGCTTGAGGCCGGCACCGGGCTCACCTGGAACGCCCTCCAGCAGGCGTACTTCGCACGCTACGGGGCGGATGTCCCACGCCCCGTGGAGCCGGCCCCGATTGACCGCTCCGAGGTGAGCCTGCCGCGCAACGGGGGCGGGCCACTCGAGCCGGGGCCTTCTCCGTCCAGCGGCTCTGCGGGTGGCGCATCGAGCGGGGATTGGCTGCCGCTGGCAATCGGCGCCGTGGCGCTGTTGACCATCCTGGGCGTTCTGGTCGGTGCCCGCCTGGGCCGGTCGCGGGTATCGGGATGAGGATTGCACCACCGCGCCTGCGCCTGCCAGTGCGCCCCCAGTTCGCGATCAGCATGGCCGTCGCGCTGACCCTCATCGGCGCGGTGGGCGCCGCCCAATGGAACAGTTCGATCGCCCGCCAGGAGTTCGTTTCGTCGGTCCAACAGGCGGTCGTCAACCAGGTGGTCGAACTCGAACAGGAGCAGGAAGACCTGCGCGCCGCAATCGCCGCGGCCGAGGCCCAGGTGGTGGCATTCCAGGAGGAGGCAGCCGCGTCATCCACGACCCTGGCCGACCTGAATCGACGCCTTGCGCTGGCTCGCCTGGCAGCCGGCCTGACTCGCCTGGAGGGGCCCGGCGCAATCGTCGAGATCGCCGACTCGCAGCGCGTTGTGCCGGCCGGCGAGAACCCGGCCAACTACATCGTCCTGGTGGACGACCTGCGCGATCTGGTCACCGCGCTGTGGGCATCGGGCGCGGAGGCCATCACGATCAACGGCGAACGGCTGGTGGCCACCTCGTCGCTGTATGGCGTTGGGCAGTCGATCCTGGTCAACACCGCCTTCCTGTCGCCGCCATTCCGGATCGAGGCGATCGGTCCGGTGGGGTTGCTGGATCGGTTCATGCTTGACGGTGCGTTTCTCGGACGCGTCGCGCAGCGCATCGACGTCTTCGGGCTCGAATTCGCAACAGTTGCCGCCGATCGCCTGGAGCTGCCCTCGTTCGTCGGCAATACCCGGTTCCGCTGGGCCGTGCCCACCGAGGGCGCCGACTGATGGCCAGCCGCACCGCACAGTGGAGCCTGTTCGGGATTGCCCTGGTCATCGGGCTGCTGCTGGTCGGGCAACTGCGCTCCCAGGCTCGGCCGAGCCAGTTGAGCAGCCTGTCGGCGCAGGAGCTGTCGACCCTGATCGAGACCCTTTCAGCGCGCAACCGGGAACTCCGTACCGGCCTCACCGATATCCAGAACCAGCTGCGCGAATACCGGACCAGCGGCACGGCGGGCCAAAGTGCGATCGACACCGGCCGCGAGGACCTGCGCCGGCTGACCGCCTTTGCCGGACTGGGGCCGGTGGAGGGTCAGGGGCTGCGGATCACGGTCGAGGGCGACCTCGATGCCATCGCCCTCAACGACCTGATCAACGAGTTGCGCAACGCCGGGGCCGAAGCGATCGCGGTCGATGACGTGCGGGTAACGGCACGATCGGTGGCGATCATGGGCCCTCGCGCGCTCGAGATCGACGGAGTGGAGATCGGTCGGCGGTTCATCCTGTCCGCGGTCGGATCGCCCAGCGGCCTGCAGTCCGCCATCGAACGGCCCGGCGGTATCCTCTCGCAACTCCGGCTCTTCATCGCGGCCTCGATCGACCTGCGCCAGGTGGAGCTGCTCGAGTTGCCGGCAAGTCTGGTTGCGTTGGTGCCGGTCGCCGGAGACCCGATGGAGGTGCAGTGAACGACCTGTTGCAACGAGCGCTCGAGGTGGCGACCGGGAGCGGCGCCGCCTATGCCGACGCGCGATGGGTATCGCGCGGGACCGAATCGCTGGTCGTGAAGAACGGCGCCCTGGAGGGTGCCGAGTCGAGCACCTCGGAAGGGATCGGAGTCCGGGTGCTGGTTGACGGGGCGTGGGGTTTCGCGGGCTCGGCTCGGATGGAGCCTGCCGCGATTGATGGGATCGCCCGTGAGGCGGTGGCCATCGCCCGCGCCAGCGGCATGGCCCGCGGTACGCCCGTGCAGCTCGACGACACGCCACCGGTGGTTGCGTCGTACAGCACCCCACTGGAGGAGGACCCATTCGCGGTGAGTCTCGACGACAAGCTCGCCATCCTGTTCGAAGCGGATCGTGAGATGGCCGGCGAGCCAGGAATCGTCGCGCGGCGCGGTCACATCGATGCGGGGCGCGAGCACAAGGTCTTCATGTCCAGCGCGGGGTCGCGGATCGAGCAGCGCCTCGCCGAGGCCGGAGCCGGGCTGGAGGTCACCGCGGCCAATGAGCACGAGGCCCAGCGACGCACCTACCCGCAGTCGAGTGGCCAGCACGTCACCGGAGGGTTCGAGTCGGTTCGCGCGCTGGATCTGGCGAGTCACGGGCGACGCATCGCGGAACAGGCGGTGGCGCTGCTCAACGCGCCTCAATGCCCGGCAGGCGAGATGGACCTGGTGATCGACTCGTCGCAGATGGCCCTCCAGGTCCACGAGTCGTGTGGTCACCCGATCGAGCTGGACCGGGTGCTGGGGATGGAGGCGTCCTTTGCGGGCACGAGTTTCCTGACCCTCGACCAGCTCGACAAGCTTCAGTACGGGAGCGAACTGGTGGATATCGATGCCGATGCCACGGCGCCCGGCGGGCTCGGCACCTTCGGCTTTGACGACGAGGGGGTCCCCGCCCAGAACGTGCCGATCGTGTCGGCCGGCCGCTTCGTGGGCTACCTGACCAGCCGCGAGACCGCGCCCCTGCTCGGTCGTCGATCGATGGGCTCCAGCCGGGCGAGCGGCTGGAACGTGATCCCCCTGATTCGGATGACCAACGTCAGCCTGCGCCCCGGGTCGGCCGGCAGCCTGGACGATCTGATCGCCGATACGCGCGACGGCCTGTTCGTCTCAACCAACCGATCCTGGAGCATCGATGACCGTCGCCTGAACTTCCAGTTCGGCACCGAGATCGGCTGGAGGATCCGCAACGGCCGCCTGGCCGAGATGGTCCGCAATCCAACCTACACGGGCATCACGCCAGCCTTCTGGGGGAGCTGCGATGCGATCGGTGGACCCGAAGCCTGGACCTTGTGGGGCGTGCCGAACTGCGGCAAGGGCGAACCGATGCAGACCCACCGCGTCGGACACGGCGCCGCGCCCGCGCGCTTCCGCGGCGTGCAGGTGGGGGTCGGCCGATGGTAGTTCCGATCGAGACGTTGCTGGAGCAGGCGCTCGCGCTCGCACCGACCCCGGCGGCAGAGGTGGTCTACCAGGCCCACGATTCGGCTCTGACCAGATTTGCCGCCTCCCAGGTGCACCAGAACGTATCCGAGCACGACGCCACGATTCGCGTCCGCCTGGTGGATGGAGGGCGCACCGGGGTGGCGTCCACTAATCGCCTGGATCCGGATGGACTCCGCGACGTCGTCGCCCGCGCCGACGCGATCTGTCGCCGCGCGGCAGTCCACCCCGAACCGACGCCGCTGCCGGAGCCGGCCGTCGCTCGGGTGCCTGGCAAGTTGGGATTGGCTGCCGCGACCCGGGATGCCAACCCGGGTCTGCGCGCCGCCGGCGCGCGCGCGGTGATTGACGCGGGACGGGCCGCGGGCCTCGAGGTCAGCGGCTCGTTCCTGACCGAGACCAACACCATCGTGGTCGCCAACAGCCGCGGGCTGCGCCAATCTCACAGCGCCACCCAGGCCAAGCTGTTGACCGTGATGATGGGCGACCAGGGGCGCTCTGGGTATGCGCAGGCCACCGCCAGCGACGTGAGCGCGATCGACCCGGTGGCAGTCGGCGAGGAAGCCGCCACGCGCGCGGCGGCCTCCGCGAACCCGGTCGAACTCGACCCAGGGGAATACCCCGTGGTCCTCGACCATTACGCGGTCCAGACGCTGCTCGAGTACATCGGGTACGACGGCTTCTCCGCGCTGGCACTCGAAGAGGGCCGCTCGTTTATGGAGCTTGGCGAGCGGGTGATGGGCGACAACATCTCGATCTGGGATGACGGCCTCGATCCGAGCGGCCTGCCCAGCCCGGTGGACTACGAAGGGGTGCCCAAGCAGCGAGTGGACCTGGTGGTACGCGGAGTCGCGACCGGGGTGCTGCATGACAGTGCCACCGCGCGCCGGGCCGGCACTGCTTCAACGGGCCACGGTCTGCCCGCCCCCAATGCGTGGGGTCCGCTGGGCTGGAACCTGTTCATGGCGGGCGGGTCAACCCCACGCGCCGAACTCGCGTCGGGCATTCGGCGCGGCGTGTGGATCACCCGGTTTCACTACCTGAGCGCGGTGCACGAACGTCGCGCGATCATGACCGGGATGACTCGCGACGGCACCTTCCTGATCGAGGACGGGCAAGTGACACGTCCGCTGCGCAACCTGCGCTTCACCCAGGCGATTCCGGAGGCGTTCAGCGCCGCTTCCGCGATCAGCCGCGAGACCCGGCTGGTCGCGGCCGAGTACAGCGGGGTAAACGCCCGCGTTCCGGCTCTCCGCCTGGATCGCTTCGCCTTCACCGGGGCGACCGCGGCCGAGGGGACCGCATGAACGCCGTCGTGGAACTTCGCATCGGGGACCGGCTGCGCCTGCGCCGGGCGCACCCATGCGGTGGAGCAACCTTCGAAGTGGACCGTCTCGGAGCTGACATCGGCCTGCGTTGCCGAACATGCGGGCATCGGATCCTGATGGACCGCCTGGACGTGGAACGCCGCTACGTCGAGCACCTCGACCACGGGCCGGAGCCGGCCTGAGGATGGCCCACGTCGAATTGCCACCCGACCTCGGGACGGCCGGCCTGCGCGGCGCCGGTTCGGTCTTCCGCAACCGCAGCTTCGTGCTGCTGTGGGTCGCTCAACTGCTCAGCCAGCTGGGCGGGAACATGCTCCTTGCCGCGCTGATGGCGGTGGTCGTCGAAGAGACCGGCTCGAACACCCTCAACGCGGTCTTGATCCTCACCTTCCTGGTGCCGGCGGTGGTCTTCTCGGCCATCGCGGGGGTGATGGTGGAGCGCAGCGATGCTCGACTGATCATGCTGGTCTCGAACGCGGCACGCGCCGGGCTGACCCTCCTCTTCCTGGTGGTCGGGGTCAATGTGGTCGTCATCCTGGTGGTGAACCTGTTGATCTCGACCGTCACCGCCTTCTTCGCACCGGCAGAGCTGACCAGCATCCCGCGTATTGTCGAACGCCGCCACCTGCTGGCGGCCAACTCCGTGTTCGTGATCACCATCAACGGCGCCTTTGCAATCGGCTTTGGATTCCTCGGCCCGCTGCTGCTGACCGCGGCGGACGTGCAGACGGTCTACGTCGTGGTCGCCGTCATGTTCGGTCTCGCGGCGCTCGCGATCCTGCCGCTGCCCAGGGTCCCGCCCGAGAAGATGGCCCCGATCGGCGGCGTGGAGGCGGTAGGGGCGCTGACCGCGGTCTGGGGACAGCTCCACGAAGGGATCACCTTTGTCCGCACCCACCGCCGAGTGGCGTGGTCGCTCGCCTACCTGGGATACTCCGCCAGCCTGATCGGAATCCTCGGTGCGCTCGGCCCCGGCTTCGCGACCGATATCCTGCGCCTGCGCCCCCAGGACTTCTTCTACGTGATGGGTCCCGCCGGGCTGGGAGCGGTGATCGGGATCGTGCTGCTCAACTCGGTCGGTCGACGCGTGCCGAAGCGATTGGTGATCGACGTCGCGCTGCTTGGGATGACCATCACCCTGCTCGGCCTGGCGGCCATCCGTCCGTTGGTCACCCTGCTGAGTCCCGCGCTGCAACCGATCGAGGCCGGCCTGCCCGAGCTGAGCATCTTTCTGTCGGTCATCGCGCTCGTCTCGGTGGTCGGGCTGGTCGCGGGGATCGAGTACGCGCTGATCGCCATCCCGGCCCAGACCTCGCTCCAGGAAGAGCTGCCGGTGGACGTTCGCGGACGGATCTTTGGAATCCTCAACACCCTCCTCTCGGTTGCCTCGTTCGTGCCGGTGATCGTGGCGCCGGTGGCCGCCGACCTGCTGAACATCGCGTGGCCGGGAGCCGGCATTCCGGTGGTCCTGGTCCTGCTCGCCGCCGCCACCCTGTACGCCGGCGTACGCTCGTGGCGGGACAACTCGCGTTCGGGACTCCACAGACACATCCCGACCGACGAGCCTGACTCCCTCGGCGCATAACCACATGCCCGATGCACGCGCCACCCTCGTCCTGATCGGTCAGGTGGTGCTCGAGGCGACGCCGGTCGGCGTCCGGACCGCCGACGCGATCGGGATCGCCGACGGGCGGGTGGTCAGCGCCGGCAGCCAGGCTGAGGTCGCGAACGCGGCGGCCCCGGGGGCAGAGCACCTTGACCTGCGTGGTTCGGCGATCGTGCCGGGGATCCACGACTTCCACCTGCACCTGGTCGGGATGGCTCGCGCCCGCCGCGAGCTGGCGCTGGACGGAGCGGCGGCCTTCTCCGAGCTCCGCGAAGCGCTGGCGCGGGGGGTGAGCGGGCTGCCGGCGGGGGAGTGGCTGCGCGGTCGAGGCTGGCACGAGGCCGTCTTCGAGGCCGGCCCGACCGAGGAGCTGGCCAGGGTCGCCGGAGCAGCCCCCGCCTTCCTGTACAGCCACGATGGCCACTCGGCCTGGGCCTCGGCGGCGGCACTTTCCCTCGCCGGGCTCGGTGCGGAGACCCCGGATCCGCCCGGTGGCCGGCTGGAGCGCGACTCCTCGGGCCGGCTGACCGGTGTGCTCCGCGAGCGCGCCACCGACCTGGTCGATCCGGTCTGCGGTAGCCTCGTCGGCGACCCGCTGCGCGCCGCCCTGGATGAGACGGTCGTCGAGTTGTCAGCCCTGGGGATCACCGCCGCGACGGATGCGGGCGACAGTGCCGCCTTCGACGGGGTGGGGGACCACGCTGGCCTTGGTGACAGCGCGTCGCAGATCCTCGCCAACCGCGACTTGCTTGACGGGCGGCTCCGGCTGGCGGTCAACGTCCCGGCAGATGCAGTGCAAGCCGCAGCGAGGCTCGGCGTGCGCACAGGCGCCTTGGTGGGTGCCGCCGGCACCCTTCGCGGGGGATGGGTAAAGGTCTACCTCGACGGCGCGCTCGGCTCACGAACCGCTGCCTGCTTCGGCGCCTATACCTGCGGGGCCGGTGACAACCGGGGGATCCTGCGCCTGGGGGCAGATGATGTCGCCGCGTTGATCGCGGAGGCAGCGGAGGCGAGCCTCAGGGTTGCGATGCATGCCATCGGGGATCGGGCCCTGGCGGTCGCACTCGACGCCGTGGGACGGGTTTCGGGCGCGTCAGATGCCGTGCCTCACCGCCTGGAGCACCTCCAGCTGGTCCGTCGGGACGACCTCACCCGCATCGCGCGCATGGACTTGACTGCGAGCCTTCAGCCGATCCACGCGGCGGCCGACCGTGACCCCGCGGAGCGCTGCTGGGCCGACCGGTTGGCCGATGTCTACGCCACTCGCGCCATCGCCGACTCCGGCGCGCGGCTCGCATTCGGTTCTGATGCCCCGATCGAATCGGTCAACCCCTGGCACGGCATCTTCGCAGCCGTCCACCGCCGGTTCCCCGGTGACGGGACCCCCGACTGGCGGCCCGAGCAGGCGATCGATGCGGCCACCGCACTGGCTGCCTACACATCTGGCCCAGCCGCCGGGCTCGGCCTGAACGATGAGGGTCATCTTCGTCCTGGCGCCCGCGCCGATCTGGCTGTGCTCGACGTCGACCTGCCCACCCTACTGGCCGGGGGGGAGGTGATGGCCGCCGCTCGGTCGCTGCTGACGCTGGTCGACGGACATGAGGTACATCGGGCATGACCGCTTGAGCGAAAACGCGGTGCGTGTCGGCAACCCCCGGCGTAGGATGACCGCTCGGAGGAGCTGCAATGACAGAGTCCAACGAGGTCCGATCAGTCCCCGTCAGGGATGGCACCCTTGAGCCAGTGGGCCCTGGCGTCCCGACCACCCTTCAGCCCACCTTCGATCCCACCATCATCGACTTCGGGCACTACGCCGGCCGGACGGTAGCCGAACTCGCGGAGGCCGATCCCGACTACCTGCGCTGGCTGGAACGCCATCCCTCGGGTGCCCGATACCGAACCGAGATTCACCGAGCCCTGGGCACCACCCCGATCTCCACCGACTGGCGCCGCTGACCGATGGCCGGCATCTCGCGCCGGAGTTTCGACCAGCCTGATGAGCGGTTCGTGGCAGCGGATGGCAGCAGCACCGAGATCATCGCCATCTCCGACACCGCCATGGTCATGCGCTCGGTGATGCAACCCGGCTGGAGCTGGTTCGCGCAGTTCGGCGAGGGCCAGCCCGGCGCGACCTGTCCGATGGAGCACCGCGAAGTAATCGTCTCGGGGCGGATCCGCTACCTCACCGGCGATGGCACCGAGCTGATCGGTGAGCCGGGCGACTACCTGGAGATCCATCCCGGCCACCTCGCATGGGTCGTCGGTGACGAGCCCTGCGTGGCGATCGACTGGTAAGCCCTGCGGCCAGTTGCCGCGCATCGGTGGATCGGGCACCATAGCGCCCCCGACGGGCGGCTAGCTCAGCTGGTTAGAGCACTTGCTTGACATGCAAGAGGTCACTGGTTCGAGTCCAGTGTCGCCCACCA
>JBKJYH010000047.1:0-22238 GCA_046715765.1 Candidatus Limnocylindria bacterium | reverse complement strand
CAGACATGGCGCACGCCGCGCTTCCGCGGCGGGCCGGGTCAGTATAGGCAGGGGCTGCGGGAGTGGCAAGGATGCGCGCGTCAGGCGAGCATCTCCTGGCGGGAGAGGTGGAGCTTCAGCCGTTCGGCGAGGGCTCGCGAGATGCCTGGGGTCGTGGACAGTTCCTCGACGCTGGCCGCCCGGACCCCGCGCAGGCTCCCGAAGCGGGTGAGCAGCGCCTTGCGGCGGGCGGGACCGATGCCCTCGACCTCATCGAAGGCGGAGGCCAACGCTCGGCGGCCGCGCACCTCCCGGTGGTAGGTGATGGCGAACCGGTGTGCCTCGTCCCGGATCCGCTGGACGAGGTACAGCCCCTGGCTGGCGGCCGCCAGCCGGATTGGCTCGGCCTGCCCGTGCACGAACAACTCCTCTAGGCGCTTGGCCAAGCCGGCGATCGGCAGCTCGCTCAGACCCAGCCGGGCCAACTCCGCCACCGCCGCCGAGAGTTGTCCCTTGCCGCCGTCCACGATCACCAGGTCCGGCAAGGCCCAGCCCGGTTCGCGGGCGGGCTCGTCCTCCGGCGCCTCATCCGCGCCAACCGCCGCCAGCGACACGGCGCCGGTCTCCGCCCGCAGCGCGGCGGCGCGCGAGAAGCGGCGGCGGATCACCTCGGCGATCATCCGGAAGTCGTCGGGCGTATCGCCCGATCGGATCCGGAAGCGACGGTATTCACGCGGCTCGGGGCGTCCGTTGATGAAGACGACCATGCTGCCGACAGCGCTCGTGCCGGAGATGTTGCTCATGTCGTAGCACTCGATCCGCTCGGGCGGACGGGCGAGTCTCAGCGCCGCGGCGACCTGTTCGAGCGCCTGGTCGCGCTTGCCGGTGTCGGCCATCCACTCGGCGCGTTCGCGACCGAGCGCCTCGACCGCGTTCTGGACGGCCAGCGCCACGAGTCGGAATTTCTCCCCGCGCTGCGGCACGAGCAGTCGCACGGGCCCCCCGCGGCGGTCGGCGAGGAAGGCCGACAGCCCGGCCGGGTCGCTTGCGGGACCGGGGAGCAGCACCTCGCGCGGCGGACGCTCGACCGCGGCGTAATACTGCTGCACGAACGAGGCCAGGACCTCGGCATCGGGAGCATCGCCCGCGTTTTCCACGAGGAAGTGCTCGCGCCCGATCATCTTGCCGTTGCGGATGACCAGCACCTGTAGCCCCGCCTCGCCTTCCTGGCGAGCCATGCCCAGGACATCGACCTCGGCACGGCTGTCGGCGGCCACCTTCTGCTGCTCGATGGTGCGCTCGACCGCCCGCAGCCGATCGCGCGCCACCGCGGCCTGCTCGAAGCGCAGCCCCTCGGAGTGGGCGGTCATCTCGCGGCGCAGCTCGCCGGCGATTCCTTCCTGGCGACCGTCGAGGAAGTCAACCACCTGGTCGATGGTGGCCCGGTAGTCGGCGCGCGGGATAGCATCGATGCACGGGCCCTGGCAGCGTCCGAGGTGGTAGAGCAGGCACGGTCGCTCGAGGACGCGCTTCCCTTCGGGGATATCGAGGTCGCAGGTCCGGAAGGGGAAGATCCGGCGCAGCAATTTGAGCGTCTCGTCCACGCTGGAGGCCGACGCGTACGGTCCGAAGTAGCGGCTTCCGTCGCGGGTCAGCTTGCGAGTGCGCACGATCCGCGGGAAGTCCTCCCCCAGCGAGACCTTGACGAACGGGTAGCTCTTGTCATCGCGGAGCCGGATGTTGAAGCGGGGACGGTGCTCCTTGATCAGGTTGTTCTCGAGCAGGTAGGCCTCGCTGACCGTGTCGGTCACGATCGTCTCAAGGTCGGCGACCTCTGCCACCATCCGCGCGATCCGCGCATCCGGCGGACCCGACGCCGAAAAGTAACTGCGCACCCGCGAGCGAAGGTGGTCGGCCTTGCCGACGTACAGCACCCGGCCGGCGGCGCTCTTCATCAGGTAGACCCCCGGGGACGCCGGCAATTGGCGCAGCACGGCTCGCAGTCGCGCGCCGGGCTCGAGATCAGGGCCGTTCATGGCGCGGCACTGGGCAACGGATCGGGCGTGGGGATCGGTTCAGCCAACCCAGCGTGGATGTACGCGTGCAGTGGCTCGTAGTCGGAGCCGGAGGTCCGCCCGATGACCGCCAGGATGTACTCGCCGATCGAATTGGTGGTGCCCTCCAGGATCAGGCCCTCGCTCAGTTCCAGGCGGCGATCCGGAGTCAGGTGGCCAGCCAGCAGCAGCAGGTCGATGGCGGACAGGTTGGTATCCAGCCTGTCCTGCACCGCGTCCATCAGGGCAAGGCCGGGGCCCAGGCTGCCGAGCCCGATCCCGATCTTCGTGCGCAGGGCAGCCAGCACCCGCTGCTGGCGGATCGAGCGGGCGAAGTCGCTCGATTCGCCGGCCACGCTGGTATATCGGGCCCGGGCGTAGGTGAGCGCCCTTTCGCCGTCCAGCTGGAGCGTGCCTGCCTCGAATGCCCCATCCGGGAAGACACCGGCGAGGAACTCGGGTTCGAGCCAAGTGTAGCCGAAGGCCACCGGATTCTCGACCGTCACGCCGTGGACCGCATCGACCATCGCCGCGAACCCGGCAAAGTCCAGGGCCATCCAGTAGCGCAGGTCCAGCCCCGTCACCCTGGCCAGCAGGCCGGTGGTGACTTCCGCGGCGTGCGGCACGCCGCCACGCACATGACCGATGGCGAACGCCTGGTTGATCTTGGCGTTGTCGGGCAACTCCGCGAAGCCTTCGACCCACAGGTCGCGCGGGATCGCCACCAGGGTGGTGGCGTTGGTCGCGGGATCGATCGACAGGATGTTGATCGAGTCTGCCAGGTAGGTGCCGTCGGGATGGGCGTCCCCGCCGTATCCGTACAGGACCACGTTGACCCGATCGGTACCCAGCAGCGGCCAGAAGAGCTCCGAGATGGAGGGCGCGGTGCTCACCTGCGCATTGAATGTGGACACCCGGCCGAAGAGCAGCACGCCGGATGTCACCACCAGCCCGAGCACGACCAGGAGCCCGATGCGCAGGCGCCTCCCCCACCGGATCGGGCGGCGTTCGCGCACGGCCAGCGGGTCGAGCCCTCGCTGTCGGAGCGCTTCCTCGCGCATCGCCGCCTCGCGCATGCGCCGCGTTCGATCGGTGGCCGTGGCGTGTCGCCGCCGTCGGTCGCGTTGCACCATGGAGGCTGAGGATAGCCCGATAAGCGTCGGCGCATCCGCGGGTAAGGCGGCGCGCGCCACAGTCGTGCACATGGCCGCCATTGCGTTTGCCCCCGCGCTCGAGTCGCTCCTGGGCGGGCTCGATCCTCGACAGCGGGCCGCCGCCGAACTCGGCGATGGACCAGCACTCGTGATCGCGCCGGCCGGATCGGGCAAGACCACCATGCTCATCGCGCGCCTCGGCGTCCTCCTGGCGCGCGGGGTGGCGCCCGAACAGATCTGCATGCTGACCTTCAATCGCGAGGCTGCCGCGGAGCTGGCCGGGCGAATCCTGGCCCGCCTGGCACCCATTCTTCCAGCGGCGGGGAGGGTCGAGGTGCGGACCCTGCACGCGCTGGCACGCCAGGTCCTGCTGGACTCCGGGCAGCGACTGGAGCTGGTCGCCGACCGGCTGCCGCTGCTGCGCGCCGCGCGCCGACGGGCAATCGCCCGAGCCGGACCCGACGACTCCGCACCGCCTGACGCCGAGGCGCTCGATCCGCTCCTCTCCGCCTGGAAGATCGAGGGTCGTCAGCCAGCGCCGGAGGCAGCCCGGGTGATCGAGGCCTACGCCGAGCTCACCGCCGAGCGGGGGGTGCGGGACTTCGACGACCTGGTGGTGGATGCGGTCAAGGCGTTGCGGGCCAGCGCGACACTCCGGCTGCGCTGGCAGGCGCGCTTCACCCACCTGGCCGTCGACGAGTTCCAGGACGTGGATGCCGCGCAGTTGGCCATGATCGGTCTCCTCGCCGATCCGCAACGCAATCTCACCGTGGTTGGCGACGACGACCAGACGATCTACGCCTGGCGACTCGCTGACGTGCGTCGGATGCTGGACTTCCCGGCCCATTACCCCGACGCGGCGATGGTCCAACTCGAGGTCAACTACCGCTGTCCCGCGCCGGTGGTGGCCGCATCCCGGCGCCTGGTCTCGGTTAACCGCGAGCGCTTTGCCAAGCGGATCCGCGCGGCGGACGAGGGGCGCGCCGGGCGGCGCGGGCGTGCGATTGAGCTGATCCCCGAGGGAGGGCCTGGGTGGGCCGAGCGCCTCAGCGCCCTGCTGCGCGATGCCACCGCTGATGGACAGAAGGCAGGCGTGCTGGCCCGAACCGCTGCGGAGCTTGAGCCGCTGCTGGTGGCGCTGACGGGGGCCGGGATGCGCCACGCGACGTCGGTGTCCGCGCTCATCGAGACCGCGCCGGTTACCGCACTGCTGGACGCGGCTGCAACCCTCCCGGCCCACGCCCGCCCCTTCGACGCGATCCTTGCCCTGCGCACCGGCCGTGGCTGGCGACGGGGCGGGAGCGGCGACTCGCTGGGTGATCGAGACCATGTCGCTCTCGACGCGCTGCTCGGCTGGGCGGCGGGGTTCGCCACGCTGGACTTGTTCCTGGCATCGGCCGCCCTCGCCAGGGAGCGGTTGCGGGAACTCCGCGATCCGACCGCGCCCATCGAACTGCTGACCATCCATGCCGCCAAGGGACGCGAATGGCCGACCGTGGTGGTGCTCGGCTTCGAGGAGGACCGCTTCCCGAACCGCCGTGCGCTTCTCGGGGCGGCAGACCCGGAGCGAGCCATGGAGGAGGAGCGCCGCCTCGCCTATGTCGCGCTCACTCGCGCCCGACGCCGGCTGGTGCTCACGCTTGACCCGGCGCGGCCGTCGCCGTTCCTGGCGGAGATGGGCTACAGGCCGACCTCGGTTGCCACCGCTCCCAGGTAGCGGACCATGCGGCGGACGTGTTCGTCGAATTCGAGGCCGATCTCATCGGCGCCGGCGAGCAGCATCTCCCTCGACACGGCGCGGGCAAAGGCCCTGTCCTTCATTCGCTTTCGGACGTGCTCGGGCTCGACATCCGCCAACCTGCGCGAAGGGCGCATCAGGGCAACCGCCACCAGGAAGCCGGCGAGTTCGTCGCAGGCGTAGACGAGGTGATCGAGGCGGGTCTGTCGCGGAACGCCAAGCGCGTCGTTGTGGCGCCGCACGGCGTCCACCACCTCGCCCGGGTAGCCGAGCCGCGCCAGCTCATCGGCACCGATCGCGCCGTGCGTGGCCGGATCGGGGTGGCGCTCGTAGTCAAGGTCGTGCAGCAGCCCGGCGATGCCCCACGACTCCACTGTCGCGGCGTCGAGGCCGTCATCGGCGGCATGGCCGCGAACCCCCGCCTCCACCAGGAGGCCGTGCTTGCGCAGCGACGGATTCTGGTTCCACTCGTGAAGGAGTGCGAGGGCCCCGGCCCGCCCAGGCATTCGCGGAGCGAGGTTACTCACACCGGGACCGGAGTCCGGCCTCGCTGTGGAAGTCGGGCCGGCTGCGAGTCGCCTGGCGCCACCAGGCGGCGCAGGTACTGCCCGGTGTACGAGGCCGGCTCCGCTGCAACCTGCTCCGGCGTTCCGGCTGCGACCAGCGCCCCACCGGCGGCTCCACCGTCGGGCCCCAGGTCCACCACCCAGTCGGCCGACTTGATGACGTCCAGGTTGTGCTCGATCACGATCACCGTGTTGCCCGCATCCACGAGCCGGCCGAGCACCTCGAGCAGGCGAGCAACGTCGTCGAAGTGCAGGCCGGTGGTCGGCTCATCGAGCATGTACACCGTGCGGCCGGTGGCCCGCCGCGACAGCTCGGTGGCCAGCTTGACACGCTGTGCCTCGCCGCCGGAGAGGGTGGTGGCAGGCTGTCCGAGGTGGACGTAGCCCATCCCCACGTCATGCAGGGTCTGGAGCTTGCCCCGGATCGAGGGCACCGCCGAGAAGAAGGGGAGCGCCTCATCCACCGTCATCTCCAGGATCTCGGCCACGTTGCGGCCCTTGTAGTGGATCTCCAGCGTCTCGCGGTTGTAGCGCTTGCCCTTGCACACCTCGCACGGGACGTACACATCGGGCAGGAAGTGCATCTCGATCTGGACGATGCCGGCGCCCTCGCACGCCTCGCAGCGTCCGCCCTTGACGTTGAAGCTGAAGCGGCCGGGCAGGTAGCCACGCAACCGGGACTCGGGAACGGCGGCGAGCAGCTCGCGCAACGGTGCCCAGAGCCCGGTGTAGGTGGCCGGGTTCGAGCGCGGGGTGCGACCGATGGGGCTCTGATCGATCTCGATCACCTTGTCGACGCGCTCAATGCCCTCGATCCGGTCGTGCGCCCCGGGGCGTTTCCTGGCGCCCGAGAGGGCCACGGCCAGTGCCGGGTACAGGATCTGGGCCACCAGGCTGGACTTGCCCGATCCGCTGACCCCGGTCACCGCCACGAAGCACCCCAGCGGAAACGCCACGTCAATCCCGCGCAGGTTGTTCTCGCGGGCGCCGCGCACGGTAAGCCAGCCACCGTTGCCATCGCGCCGGACGGCGGGCACCGGCACGGACTTGTCGCCGCGCAGGTAGGCGGCGGTGATCGAGCGTTCGTTGCGCAGGAGTTCCTCGAGCGTCCCGGAGTGGACCAACTGCCCGCCGTGCTCCCCCGCCCCGGGGCCGATGTCGATCACCCAGTCCGCGGTTCGAATCGTCTCCTCGTCGTGCTCGACCACGATCAGGGTGTTGCCGAGGTCGCGCAGTCGCAGCAAGGTGGCGATCAAACGCGCGTTGTCTCGTTGGTGGAGCCCGATCGACGGCTCGTCGAGGATATACAGCACCCCCATCAGGCTCGACCCGATCTGGGTCGCCAGCCGGATCCGCTGTGCCTCCCCGCCAGACAGCGTGCCGCTGGCCCGGTCGAGGGTCAGGTAGTCGAGCCCGACATCCACCAGGAAGCCGAGCCGAGCGTGGATCTCCTTGAGCACCTGGCGCGCAATGTAATTCTCGCGCTCGGTGAGGCGCTCGGGGAGGGCGCCGTACCAGGCCAGAGCATCGGTCACCGACAGGCGAGTCGTCTGGATCACGTTCCGGTCCCCCACCGTGACCGAGAGCGACTCGGGCTTGAGCCGCATCCCATCGCAGGTGGGGCACGGCTTGGTGGTCATGTAGCGCTCAATCTCGGCCTTGACCATCTCCGAACTCGTCTCCCGGTACCGCCGCTCGAGGTTGGCCAGCACCCCTTCGTAGGTGGTCGAAAATGAGTGGGTGCCCCCCCGTTTCGAGCGGAAATGCACCGTCGTGCGCAGGCCGCCCGTGCCGCGCAGGACGATCTGGCGCGCCTCGTCACTCAGTTCGCGCACGGGGAGGTCCATCCTGAACCCGTGCTGCTCGGCCACCGCCGCGAGGATCTTGCTGGTCCAGGTCTCGGTAGCCGCCATCCGCTTCCAGGGCAGGATTGCGCCCTCCGCCAGGCTGAGGTTCGGGTTCGGGATGACCGCATCGGCGTCGATCTCGAGCCGGCTGCCGAGCCCCGTGCACTCCGGGCAGGCACCGTGGGGTGAATTGAAGCTGAAGTTGCGCGGTGCGGGCTCCTCGAAGGAGCCACCGTGCTCGGGGCAGGCATAGCGCTCGCTGTAGAGCCGGTCCGCCGCGTGGCCGGCTTGCTCGGGCAGTGAGACGAGGACCGTGCCGTCCGCCATTCTCAACGCGGTCTGGATCGAGTCGGCCAGACGGGTGGCATCGGGCCGGAACCCATCGGGAGCATCAGCCGCTCCATGCCGCACCACCAGCCGGTCGACCACCACCTCGATCGAATGCTTGTACTTCTTGTCGAGGGTGATCTCGCCGTCCAGATCGCGCAACTCGCCGTCAACCCGGACGCGCACGAACCCCGCCTGCCGGGCGCCGACCAGCAGCTTCTCGTGCTCGCCCTTGCGGTCGCGGACCAGGGGTCCGAGGACCATGATCCGGGTGCCCTCGGGCAGCTCGTAGACCTGGTCCACGATTTGCTCAACCGTTTGGCGACTGATCTCGCGATCGCACACCGGGCAGTGCATCCGGCCGATCCGCGCGAAGAGCAGTCGCAGGTAGTCGTAGACCTCGGTGACGGTCCCCACGGTGCTCCGCGGATTCCGCGACGCGCCCTTCTGGTCGATGCTGACCGCCGGTGAGAGGCCGTCGATCTGGTCGACATCGGGCTTTTCCATCTGCCCCAGGAACTGGCGGGCGTAGGCAGACAGCGATTCGACGTAGCGGCGCTGCCCCTCGGCGTAGATCGTGTCGAAGGCGAGGCTGCTCTTGCCGCTGCCCGACAGGCCGGTGATCACGATCAGCCGGTCGCGCGGCATCTCCACGTCGAGGTTGCGGAGGTTGTGTTCGCGGGCACCGCGGACCACGATTCGGTCGGTGGGCATGGGTCACCGATGATATCAGAACGATCCGAACGCCCGTTCGGTTTGCATTACTTCAGGTAGCGGGAGTAGTTCGTCACCACGAAGGTGGTCAGGCAGCGATCAGCCCGGTCGGGCACGCAACTCTGGGAAGCGGCGTCGGCGAAGTGGCCTACGAAGACCAACTGCTGCAGCTGCAGGTTGGCACCTTCGCGAACCGCGCGTGGGGGAAAGGGTCGCCCGGTCAGGCCGGCCAGGCGGAGGCCGCTGCGCTCGAGTTCGGCCTGGGTCACCGCGGCGTCAGGCTGAACGGTGAGCAGCACACGCAGCGGGCATTCACGCTGGAGCCAAGCCACCGTCGCGTCCCTGCCGCCGTCATCGCCGACGCAGTCGCCGGACAGCTCCGCGTACCAGCCTACGATCCGAATGTCGCCGCTTCCGTACGTGGACAACCGGTCGCTGCCCGCGAGCACCTCGGCCACCGGGATCGGTTCCGTGGCGGCATCGCCGGCCAGCTGGCCGAGCACCAGCATGCCGAAGACCAGGATCCCCAGCCCGGCGACGAGCGCGAGTCCGATCCGAACCTCGAGCAGACGACGGTCCACCACTCAGGCACCGGTCCGCAGGTTGTCCGCCAGCCGAAGGTCGTCGGCGATCGCCAGGCGCAGGATCCGGCGCACTCCGCTGGCCGCAGGCCCCGCTGCCTCCAGCGCGGCGGTCAGCGCGTCCCGCGCGCCGTACGCGGCGTCCAGCTCGTCGTCGGTTGCGGCCGGCACCGACCCGCCCAGTGAGCCCGTGAATGCCAGATCTTGGGCAGCGATCCGCACCAACGCCGATGGATCGGGCGGAGGGCCATTGTCGAGCCCGTCGGCAAGGGCCTCGCGGGCCAGTTCCATCCAGCGAAGCCATGCGCCGAACTCGTCCGAAGAAGGAGGGAGTTCGTCAAGGCTGAACGCTGCCCGGCCGTCGGGGTCCGGCTTGGCCGCCCCTCGCTCGACCTCGTACCAGTTGTCGCCCACGAATGCGGGGGCCTCCTCGCCATTGGCCCGGAGCCACGCCACAAACCGCGCGACGCGGGACGGCATACCCCCCACTGCCTCGTCCACGGTTGGGCCAAACACCGCACAGCCGGGGAGTTCCGCGGCGTAGGCCGCCGCTCCCCCTTCGTCGAGATCGGTCTCGACGAAGATGGCATGGGGCATGGTGCCGGCCACCTCCGGCTCCCTAGAAGCGCCGACGGCGTGGCGGTCGGCGTCGCGCGCCGGCGGCCACCACGTTGGGTCGGGTGGAGACGCTGAACACTTCGCGCCGCCCGGCCCGAGTCGGGTCGCGCGGGCCGAAGTCGCCGCTCTCGGCGCCTGCCGCGTATACGTCCGCCGGGATGCTGCCCGGCTCCGCCGCCAACTCCTCGCGCAGGCGGCGCAGGCTGACGATCTCGTCGCGCAGCGCGGCCGCCCGCTCGAATTCGAGGTTGCGGGCCGCCTCCTTCATCTGCGCTTCGAGCCGATCGGCCATGGCGGCCACCTCTTCCGGGCCTCGCCCGCCCAGATCGAGCGTGGCGCGCTCCTCGGCGACCTTGCGCAGCCCTTCGTGCAGTTCGCGGATCGCCTTGGTGATCGTCTCCGGCACGATCCCGTGCTCCTTGTTGTAGAGCTGCTGCCGCGCGCGGCGCCGATCCGTCTCCCCAATCGCCGTTCGCATCGAATCGGTCATCCGGTCCGCGTACATGATCACCCGCCCCCCGATGTTGCGCGCGGCTCGGCCGATGACCTGGATCAGCGACCCGCCGGAGCGCAGGAAGCCCTCCTTGTCAGCGTCCAGGATCGCGACCAGGGTCACCTCGGGCAGGTCCAGCCCCTCGCGCAGCAGGTTGATCCCGACCAGGACGTCGTACACCCCCAGCCGCAGGTCGCGCAGGATCTCGACCCGCTCGAGGGTATCGACCTCGCTGTGCAGCCACTGGACCTTGATCCCCAGTTCGGCGAGGTAATCGGACAGGTCCTCGGCCATCTTCTTGGTGAGGGTCGTGACCAGGACTCGTTCGCCGCGGCTGACCGTTTCCCTGATCTCGGCCAGCAGGTCGTCCACCTGGCCTGCGGTCGGTCGAACGGTGATGGTCGGGTCGACCACGCCGGTGGGTCGGATGAACTGCTCGGCAACGCGTTCGGCGCGCTCCCTCTCGTACGGCCCGGGGGTGGCGCTCATATACACGACCTGGTTGAGGTGGTCCTCGAACTCATCGAAGGTGAGCGGCCGGTTGTCGAGCGCCGAGGGCAGCCGGAACCCGAACTCGACCAGGATCTCCTTGCGGGTCCGGTCGTTCTTGTACATCCCGTGCACCTGGGGGATGCTGATGTGGCTCTCGTCGACGATGAGCAGGAAGTCGGTCGGGAAGTAGTCGATCAGGGTCCAGGGGCGCGAGCCCGCCTCCCGGCCGGCCAGGTGGCGCGAGTAATTCTCGATCCCCGAGCAGTAGCCGACCTCGCGCATCATCTCCAGGTCGAATTCGGTGCGCTGCCGCAGACGGGCTCCCTCCAGGACGCGCCCCTCCGACTCCAGCTCCCCAACCCGTTTCTCCATCTCGGCGTCGATCCCGTCCACGGCCGCGAGCAACTTGTCGCGAGGGGTGACGTAGTGCGTGGCCGGGTAGAAATTCACCTCGCTCCGCTCGGCCAGGACCTCGCCCGTGAGCGCGTCCACTTCGACCAGACGCTCAACCTCGTCGCCGAAGAAGTCAACCCGGACCAGGTACTCCCCATGCGGCGGCTGGACCTCCAGCACGTCGCCTCGGACCCGGAACCGCGCGCGGGCGATGGCCGCGTCGTTGCGCTGGTACTGCAGGTCAACCAGGTGGCGCAGCACCCCATCGCGCCGGTAGTGGCCCCCGACCTTCAGGTTGATCACGGTTGCGCCGTAGTCGATCGGTGCGCCCAGGCCGTAGATGCACGACACGCTGGCCACGATCACCACGTCGCGGCGCTCGAACAAGGCTCGGGTGGCGTTGTGCCGCAGCCGATCGATCTCGTCGTTCCGCGACGAATCCTTCTCGATGTACGTGTCCGAGCGGGGCAGGTAGGCCTCGGGCTGGAAGTAGTCGTAGTAGCTGACGAAGTACTCGACCGCGTTGTCGGGGAAGAACTCCCGGAACTCCTGGTAGAGCTGCGCGGCCAGGGTCTTGTTGTGGGCCAGCACCAGGGTCGGCCGCTGGACGGCTTCGATCACCTTGGCCGCGGTGTACGTCTTGCCCGTCCCGGTCGCACCGAGCAGGACCTGGTGGTGGAGTCCGGCCTGCAGCCCATCGACCAGCGCGGCGATCGCCTGCGGCTGGTCGCCGGTCGGTTCGAAGGGGGCCTGTACGCGAAGGTCGGGCATGGCAAATCCGGGGCGATCAGCGGGCGGTGGGCGGGTCCCGAATCTTACCGGAACCTCCATCGGTACCGATGCGGGAGTACCCGACCGGCCTATACCGGTCCTGACCGCACGTTCCTACGCTCAATCCAGCGATGACCACCCATGGGCGCCATCTCGGTTTCGGACGCCCGGCCGCTGCCGGGCGCCTGCGCGCGCATTCGGAACGCGGCCAGGCCATGGTGGAGTTCGCCGCGGTCCTGCTGCCGGTTCTCCTCTTGATCGTGGGTGTGATCCAGTTCGGCCTGCTCTTCGGTGCCAACGTGTCCCTCACCAACGCCGCCCGCGAGGGAGCGCGTGCCGGGACGATCTACGTCTACGACCGGAGTCATGCCAAGGCGTGGAACGACGCGGCGCGCTGCGGCGACATCGCCGAAGCCGCCACCGATGCCTTCGGCCTGCTCTCGAGCAGCACGCCCTACTTCAGCGTCACGCTCTCCTCGGGCCGCTGCAGCTCGGTCACGGGCGAGACGCATGCCAACGGCGATCTGACGGTCAGCTACTGCGACCACACCGACGCCGCGGAGGATCCCTGCCCAGACCCGCTCGACGGCACCACGACCTGCGGCGGTGACACGCGGGAAGGCTGCCTGGTCCAGGTCCGGCTCATCTATCGCTCGGACATCATCGTCCCGTTGATCGGGGAGATCCTCTCGACCGACGGGGACGGCCGCTTCGTCCAGCAGGCTGTCGCGACCATGGTGGTCAACTGATGCTGCGGCGATCCGGCGAGCCGCAGGGCCAGGTGCTCGTCATCTTCGCCCTGCTGATGGTCGTCCTGTTGGCGTTCGCCGGGGTCACCATCGACATCGGGCGCCAGGTCGCCGAGCGGCGCCACGTGCAGACCGCCGCCGACGCGGCGGCATTGGCCGCCTGCCAGGCCCTGATCGGCGGCGCGTCCGACCTCGCCGCGGCCACCGCTGCTCGCGAGATCGCGATGATCAACCTGGAACGCTCGCCCGCGGGCGCGACCGCCGAGATCGGCGACGACGCCCACCGTGAATACCTTGACGGGCACGCCGGCGACCCGGCCTACCTGACCAGTGGGATCCTGATCTCCGGCACGAATGTCCGGGTCGCGATCTCCTCCGAGCTCGACACGATGCTCGCCGGAGTGGTCGGGATCGTCAGCCTCGAGACCGGCGCTCGGGCGCGCTGCCAGCCGCGCGGGGGCCCGGCGATCCCGATCGTGGCCCGCCGCTACCTGAACTCGCCCGGCCCCGGCAACGGGTTCGTGGATCACCTGGCCACGGCCGCCACCAGCGCCAACGGCGAGGCGGACCCGAACAGCGTGCTCGGCTACAACGGCCGCACCCCCGCCAGCGAGGCGGAGCCGGGGCCGGTCTTCGCCGTGTACGGACCCGATAGCAAGGCCGGCAACGCCAGCTCGTTCCGCGGCTTCGTTGCCCTCGACGTCCGCAACTTCCAGTCGGAGACGTCGCGGGTCTATTACAACGGGGTCCAGCCGGGGGTCACCGAGAACACGCTGAAGAGCATGCAGGGTGCCTATCTGCTCTCGGGCTACCCCGGCCCGCTCTTCCCGCCAGTGGTGCAGCCCGCCGATCCGAACGACCAGGTGGCTGCGATGCTCGGCAACGACACCGCAATGGTCGTCGGTAACTTCGACGACGTGTATGCGGTAGGCGACCGGATCCTGCTGGCCGTGTACGACGGCACGGTGATGCAGATCCCCGACTTCGCCATCTCGCCGCCTGGCTCGATCACCCTGGCGTCGACGACCCCCAGTCCGGTGACCGGGCCGAACTTCACGGTCACGCGCAACGACAGCTTCAACAGCACCGTCACCCTGCACTTGCACGGCGACACCAACGCGTCGGCAGCCGGACGCCCCGCTTACGACATTCTGCCCACCCCGCCCGTCAATCCGCCGGCGGCAGGAGACATGAACCAGCCCACTTGGTCCGCGGACGTCTTCGTCCCGGCCAAGAGTGGGACCAGGGTCACCATGCAGGCGATCTCGACCAACGCGATCCCTGCCGGGATTTACACCGTCTGGCTCGAAGGCCATTCGGGGAACCCGTACTTCCAGACCCGCCGCTACCCGGTCGCGGTGATGGTCGGTGGCGCCACGCGCGACTTCAGCCTGGCGAACTCCACGGTCAGCGGATCGACCGCCAGCCTCGGCGGCAGCATCAGCGTGCCGCTCTACGTCTCGAGCACGAATGCCGCGAGCACGAAGTGGGGCAACACCGGCAGCGCCGTCGCGCTTTCGTACGACCCGGTCAGCTTCACCGACTGCTCGTTGACCGCAGCCAGCATCGGCGCCGGCCAGATCACCTTCAGCAACGCGTCAGTCACGCCCACCTCGTCGGGGCAGGGCTCGCTCTCCACGATGTCGATCAGCACCGTCGGCCTGGCTGCCGGTTGTTATCGGTTCGATGTTCGCGCGACCGGGATCAACGGGGATGGCCAGCCGGTGACCCATATCCAGCCGATCACCATCAACGTGGCCACCACCGCCGCCGGCGGCAACTACGTCGACATCATCGGCTTCGCCGCCTTCGAGATCATCGCCGTTGATGCCAACCAGATCTCCGGCCGCGCAGTAAGCGGCGTGTACGCCGACTCCAACGACCCCGCGCTGCGTCGCGCGCAGCTCCCCCGCCTGGTCCCCTGGAATTAGCCACCGCTGAGGAGACGCCCACCGTGGAACTCGAGTATTCCGACAAGAGCAGCCGCCGATCCAAGCTCTATATCGGCGCCGGCATCGTGGTCGCCCTGGCCGCAGCCGGGCTGGTCTACCTGGTCATCCGCCAGGCGGGGGTCGGGGATGATCCCCAGGTCACCATGCGCCAGGTGGTGGTCGCCATCCGCGACATCCCGAGCCGTAAGCCGATCGAGGAGGGCGACGTTGCCATCCGTACGATCGTGGCTGATGCGACCAACGAGACCGCGTACACGCGCATCGACGAAGTGCTCAACCGGGTCAGCGGCGTCCCGATTGCGGCCGGCCAGTTGATCACCAGCAACGTCCTCGCCTCTGCCGCGGCGGGTCAGGGCTTCTCCATCCTAGAGCCGGGCGAAAGCTTCGATCCGAACGGGCCGGACTGGCGGGCGGTGAGCGTCAGTGTCCCCGACGACCGGGCCGTTGCCGGCCTGCTCCAGCCGGGCCAGCGTGTTGACCTGGTGGTGACCATGGCGATCAATCCGGAGATCGGGATGACTCCCGAGGAAGCGGCCGCCCTCACCGTGACCGTGATCCCCGGGCCATCCACCAAGGTCACGCTCCAGACCGTCACGATCCTGGCTCGCAACGGTGGGATGTACATCCTGCGCACCGACCTGGCCACAGCCGAGAAGATCGCGGAGTTCCAGGCGGCGGGCGGCCAGTTTGCCCTGATCCTGCGGCCGGAAGAGGACGGACGGACCGCCACCACCGTGGGCTCGACCCTCGACATGTTGCTCGACGAGTTCGAATTCCCGGTGCCGCTCGCCCCGGACTTCTCCAGCCTGTTGCCGAGCGTCAGCCCGGTTCCGAGCCCGACCACCGCCCCGTAAGAGCGGCAAGGGCCGCGGCCACCTGGCGGCGGGTCTCGGCGAGAGCCACAGAGCCGTCGATCACCACGTCGGCCGCAGCCAACTTGACTGCCTGGGACGACTGGCGGTCCATCCGGGCCTGCGCCTGGTCGCGGGAGAGCCCGCGTCCCGCGAGCCGTTGGTAGGCGTCAGCCTCGTCGCAGCGCACCACCCAGGTCTGATCGCAGGCGTCGTGGAGCGGCGATTCGAGGAGCTTCACGGCCTCGATGCATGCCACCTCCGCGCCTGCATCCGCCAGTTCGGCGAGGCGAGCACGCGCCTCGTCGCGAATCCGCGGATGGAGAATCGCCTCCAGGTCGGCCAGGGCCGCTGGGTCGTCGAAGACCAACTCTGCCAGTCGGCCGGCGTCAATCGTCCCGAAGCGGCGCTCGATCGCCGAGCGGACGGCCGCATCACCTCCACGCAGTTGGCGCGCCACGGCGTCGAGGTCGATGATCGCCACGCCCAGTCCGGCCAGCATCCCCGCCACCGTGCTCTTGCCGCAGCCGATGTTGCCGGTCAATCCGATCACCTTCATGGGGTCGACTCCGGGCCGACCTGGCAGCCGGCGCACCAATGGGTCGCGCGCTGGCCCACCAGCATGCGCTGGATCGGTCGCCGACAGCGAGCGCAGGGCTGCCCGGTTCGCCGATACACCAGGAGCGCCTCGGCGTTGTCGCCCGGCTCGCCGTCCGCCCCGACGTAATCGGAGACGCTCGCCCCGCGATTAGCGATCCCCTGACGAAGCACGCTGCGGATTGCCCGATGCAGGCGCGCGACCTCGGCGCTGTCGAGCGTGTCGGCGCGACGGAGGGGGTGCAGGCGCGCGCGCCAGAGCGCTTCGTCGGCGTAAATGTTGCCCACGCCGGCGATGAAGGTCTGGTCCAGCAGGAGTGTCTTCAGGCGTCCCGAGCGACGGCGCAGCCGCTCCCCGAGGCGTACCGCGCTGAATGATCGGAGCATCGGCTCCGGTCCGTGGCGAGAAAAGACCTGGCCAGCGCGCCGCCAGAGGCCGATCCGCCCGAACTTGCGCACGTCGCGAAAGCGCAGCTGCCTTCCGTCGGCGAGGTGAAAAACGACCCGCGCGTACCGATCCTGCGGGCTGCCGGGTGGCGCCACGATCAGGGCGCCGGTCATCCGCAGCGCCACGCTCACCAGCCGCCCATCATCCAGGCGCAACAGCACGCTCTTCGCCCGTCGCCCGACGGCCCGAATGCGCGCCCCGCCCAACTCGGCGATGAAGCGCTCGACCGGCAATGGATGGCGGATGGTGCGCTCCCAGAGCACCTCCGCCGCGCTGATCGTCGCGCCCGCCACCCAGCGTTGCAGGTCGCGCGCAACCGTCTCCACCTCGGGCAGTTCCGGCATCGGTCGGCGCGCCGTCAGGCGCTGACCTCGGCCAGGGAGGGCTCGTCGGGCTCCGGTTCGACGACGCGCGTGACGCGGTCCCAGGCGCCGTCGACCGCCTGCTCGTACCGATCCATGCGTTCCCAGTCCTGGCCAACCTTGAGATCGACCGTCATCGGTACGTCGAGTGGCAATGCCCCCTCCATGACCTCGCGCGCCAACCCGGCCAGGCTCGCCAGTTCGTCTTCACTTGTCTCGAAGACGAGCTCGTCGTGCACCTGGAGCAGCATCCGCGAACGCAGGCCGCGCTCGCGGATGGCGGCGTCGAGCCGGACCATGGCGATCTTGATCGCGTCGGCGGCGGTGCCCTGGATCGGCATGTTGATTGCCATCCGCTCACCGGCCTGGCGCAGGTTGGGGTTGCGCGCCGCCAGCTCGGGGATGTAGCGCCGCCGGCCCAGCAGGGTGGAGACGTAGCCCTGCTCGCGGGCCAGGATCTTGATCTCGACGATGTAGCGTCGGATCCCCTCGTACGCAGCGAAGTAGTCGGCGATGAAGCGCTGTGCCTCTTCGCGCGGGATGCGCAGCCGATCGGCCAGCCCGACCGCGCTCATCCCATACGCGACCCCGAAGTTGACCATCTTGGCCATGCTGCGCTGCTCGGGGGTGACCGCTGTTGGATCGATCTTCAGCACCCGTGCCGCCGTGGAACGGTGAATGTCCTCGTGCGCGGCAAAGGCAGCCTTGAGCCCCGGGTCGCCCGATACGTGGGCCAGGATCCGCAGCTCGACCTGCGAGTAGTCGGCGGCCAGCAGCAACTTCCCGGCGGGCGCGACGAAGGCGCGCCGGATGCGCCGGCCGAGGGCGGTCCGGATCGGGATGTTCTGGAGGTTGGGCTCGAGGCTCGACAGGCGCCCCGTGGCGGCAACCGCCTGTGCATAGGTGGTGTGCAGCCTGCCTTCGGCGTCGACCAGGCCGGGCAGCGCATCCACGTACGTCGACTGCATCTTGGCTACCTGGCGGTGCTCCAGGATGCGCGCCACCACCGGGTGCTGGTCGCGCAGCTCCTCCAGCACCGATGCATCGGTGGAGTACCCGGTCCGGGTGCGCTTGCTGGCGGGCAGGGCAAGCTCGGTGAAGAGGATCTGCTCGAGCTGCTTGGGGGACCCGATGTTGAAGGGATGGCCCACCGCTTCGAAGATCTGGGCCTCCAACCCGGCCAGCGTCGCACCGAATTCGGTGCCCATCTCGGCCAGCACGCCCCGATCCAGCAGCACCCCGGCCAGCTCCATCCGGGCCAGGACCGGGACGAGCGGCATCTCCACCTCGGTGAAGAGGTCCGCTAGCCCGGCCTGGCCCAGCTCCTCCTCGAGGGCGGGGCGGACCAGCAACGCGGTGAGCGCCTCGGCGGCCGCCCGCCGCGCGATCGCATGCTCTTCGGCGCCGGTCTCGGGGCTGAGCGGCCGAGCGGGCAGCTGGGCGGCGTACCGGGTGGCGGCCAGGTCGTCAATCGTCTGGGCCCGCAGTGCCGGGTTGAGCATGTAGGACGCCACCAGGGTGTCGAAGAGCGGCCCGGTGATCCCGCCACCCCGCTGGATTGCGGCCTCGAGCAACGGCTTCAGATCATGCCCGACCAGTGGCCGATCCTCACGCGCGAACCAGGCCGGCAGCAGGTCGTCGTCGGGCCAGGGCAGGAACCAGGAGCTGCCATCAATCCCGGCCATCGCGATCCCGAAGGCGCGCCGCTCCATCGGGCGCCCGCTGCCGGCGGCGAGGGCCACCCCGACCGACGCGCCGTGGGCGGCGAGCCACGCCTCGAGTTCCATCCGGTCCGCCGCGCTGCGCACGACCCGGGGGTCCACCTGCTCGATGGCGCCGGCGGGATCCTGGGCAGGGTCAGGCGAGGTCCGACCCGCGCCGCCGTTCAGCGCGGGCATGGGCGTGGCGCGGGGCGACCGATTGGGTGCGGGAGGAGGGGGCCCATGGCCAAGCAGGTCCAGCGAGAGCTGCAGCCCGCCGCCGGTCTCGCGGTCGGGCGCGTCGTAGCCGGTGGGGGCTACGTTCGACGGCGGGAGCCGGTCAATGAGCGACCGGAACTCCAGCTCCCGGAAGCGTTGGGCCACCGCTCGCCGGTCGTAGCGCCCGGTGCGTGCCTGGTCGAGGTCGAGCGCCACCGGCAGATCGGTCACGATCCGGCCCACCTGGCGCGACATGAAGGCTGATTCGCGATGCTCGGCCAGCCGCTCGCGGAGCTTGCCCTTCACCTCGTCGAGACGCTCGTACAGCGCGTCGAGCGAGCCGAACTCCTGGAGGAGGGCGACGGCGGTCTTCTCCCCCACCCCCGGCACCCCGGGGATATTGTCGGAGGTATCGCCCTTGAGCGCCTTGTAGTCGAGCATCTGGGCCGGGCGCAGCCCGTACCGCTCGAAGACGCGCTCGTCGTCGTACACGACCGTTGCGGCCACCCCCATCCGGGTGGTCAGCAGGCGAATGTGATCGTCGACCAGCTGGAGTCCGTCGAGGTCGCCGGACACGATCACGGTGTCCACCCCGTCATGTCGGGCGCGCAGGGCGAGCGTACCGATCACGTCATCGGCCTCGTAGCCCTCCAATTCGCGGATCGGGATGTGGAGCAGTTGGCACACCTCGCGAACGATCGGAAACTGGGCGCGCAGGTCATCCGGCATCGACGGGCGACCGGCCTTGTAGTCGGGGTAGGCGGCGAATCGGAAGGCAGGCTTGCCCAGGTCGAAACTGACCATCGCGTAATCGGGCTTGAGGTCGGCCATCCCACGCAGCACGATCTGCAGGAAGCCGAAGACCGCGTTGACCAGCGACCCGTCCGACGTCGTGAGTGGCGGGAGCGCGAAGTAGCCCCGATACACGAGGCTCGGCCCATCGATCAGCATCAGCGTCGGTCGGCGGTCGGCCATGCGTCGAGTCTAAACCGCAATGCCGCCGAGTTGGTGGGTCCCTCGCCTGCGGCGAGGCATAGAATCCGGCCGATGTCCGCCGATCCGACCCGAGACCCCTACTTGGTGCTCGGCGTCTCCCCGGATGCGACGCCCCAACAGGTGGCGCGCGCCCATCGGCGGCTGGCCAAGCGGTTCCACCCTGACCTGCATCCCGACCAGGCGACCGCCGCGCGGATGCGGGAGATCAACGAGGCCTACAGCGCCGTGCGCGCCGCCGGCGGAGCCGGAGTCGAAGGTGCTGACTCACCACCGCGCGCCACGGTCTCAGTGGCCCCGGCGGCATCGCATTGGGCGCCGTCCCGCCGGCCGATTCGCCAGGCCTCCACAGACAGCCCGAACAGTTGGGCGTCGTGGAGGGCAAGTGCGGCGGAGACGCGGGCCACCCCGGCCACGCGGCGCACGCCGGGCGAGGTCCATGAACCGGCGACTCGGCGTCCGGGACGGTTGGAGCCGGTCGAGCGACGCTTCGGCGAGACCGGCTGGGCGGCCGCGCTGATGGCGGTGGCGTTCCTGGTGGTGATGGCGGCGGCGATGGTGGCCGGGCGGCTGGCAGCCGCGCCCTGATCGGCGGGGAGCGTCAGCCGGCGCGTGGAACGAGTGCGTAGCGCATGAGCGCCGCGCTGCCCACGAGCGCCACTCCGACTGCGATCAGCGGCAGCCAAGGGCTGCCGGTCTGATCGTCCTGATCACCACGGCTGGCGGCAGGGTCACCCGATGGCGCGCTGGATGCCTGAATCGCGCCGTATGAGCTGTCCTCGCCCGACTGCATCCCCGGCGCAGCTTCCTGGGTCGACGGATTGGGAGGTCCGCCGGCGCGATCCGACACGAGCATCTGCCCGAGTTCGGGCGCGATGGCGGTCAGGGCTCCACTGGAGCCCATCGCTCCGACCAGGACCAGGACCGCGCCGGCCGCCATGGCGGGCGTCGTGATCCAACGCAGCCAGCCGGTGCCACGCGAGGCGGGCGCGGGCGCAGCCGCGGGTGGCAGGAGACGAAGTGGGCGGGACGGGGTGATGTCCGGCAGAGAGGCGAGGGCGGAGTGGAGCGAGGCGATGTCGGCGACCAGGGGTCCGCAACGCTCGCAGGCGGCGACGTGCGCGGTCAGGCCGCGGTCGCTGCGTGCATCGGGGTCGGCGCCGGCCAAAGCGGCAAGCCGTTCGTCGTCGGGGTGCGCGGTGTTGTGCATGGTCATCGGTCCAGACGCCCTCCCATCGTGAACAGTTCCCGGTGCTCGAGCATCAGTTCGCGGAGGCGCAGGCGTCCGCGATGGATCCGGGACTTCACCGTGCCGAGTGCGGAGCGGGTGGCCTCTGCCACCTCGCCGTAATCCATCCCGTACACGTCGCACAGGACCACCGCCCGGCGCTGGTCCTCGGGGAGGTGGCGCAAGGCGGCGTCGAGGTGACGGTAGAGCTCGGAACGGCCGGCCGCTTCCTCCGGATCGACCGCGGATTGGTCGGCGAATTCGGCCTCGCCCTCTTCCGGATCGGGCATGGCGGTGGTTGGCCGGCGCTGGGCGTGGCGCAGCAGGTCATAGCTGGCGTTGGCGGTGATCCGCAGCAGCCACGAGCGGAAGATGCCGCCGCGGTACTTGGCGATCGCCTGGTAGGCATGCACGAACGCGTCCTGGGTGGCGTCCGCGGCGAGGTCGTTGTCCCCGAGCAGCCGCCAGGCAAGGCCGTAGCAGGCCGACTGGTAATGCTCCATCAGTTGGGCGAATGCCCCGCGATCCCCACCCATCGCGCGCGTCACCACGGCCCCCTCGTCAGGCAGCGGAGCGGTGCGGCGACCGGGTCGGGACTGGTCGGGAGGCGGCATTGCATTCCTATAATCACATTCCCCGTCGCCGGAGTGGCGGAACAGGCAGACGCGCCGGACTCAAAATCCGGTGAGTGCAAGCTCGTGTGGGTTCGAGTCCCACCTCCGGCACCACCTCGTTTCTTGCCGATGGCGCCTGCCGGCACCCGCGGCGACGCTTACGCCGTGGCCCTAGACTCCCCGGCGTGACGCTCGCGCGTTTGTCCCCCGCCGGGTTCCTGGCGGCATACGTGCTGGTCTCCTTCAGCGCCACGCCGAACCCGATGATGGCCCTCTGGCGACCGCTGCTACTCGCCGTCGCGGGGGCGGTCGCCCTCCAGGTGGTGCTCACGGTCGCGCTCCGGGACCGAGACCGAGGGGCGCTGCTCGCCTCGGCGGTCGTGCTGGTGATGACCGCTGCCTGGGTGCCCCTGGCGGTCGTCGCCGCGGGCGCGGCCTGGTTCGTAGCCATCCGACGTCTGCGGCGGCGGCGCGGTGAGCCCGCGCTTGGCCTGAGCACAGCCATGCTGGCCCGGAACCTGGGATTCTTCGCTCTGGCCTTCGCGGCCGTTGCCGCCGTCCCGGTATTGGTCTGGGGCGTGACCGCATGGAGCGTCGCGCACCCCAACCCGCGCGGCCAGCCCAGCGAGGACCAGCCGGATATCGTGGTGCTGCTGGTGGACGGATACCCGCGATCGGACTCCCTCGCGGAGCAATTCGAGGTTGACAACTCCGCCTTCGAGGCCGCGCTGAGCAGCGTCGGCTTCCGGATCGCCGCGCACAGCCGGTCGAACTACACCTCGACCTGGGCGACGCTGA
>JBKJYH010000046.1:0-64167 GCA_046715765.1 Candidatus Limnocylindria bacterium | reverse complement strand
GCTGGTGGAAGTAGCGGCTCAGCGTGTCGCGGACCTT
Organism: Candidatus Limnocylindria bacterium; assembly: GCA_046715765.1. Taxonomy (GTDB): domain Bacteria; phylum Chloroflexota; class Limnocylindria; order QHBO01; family QHBO01; genus JBKJYH01. Next base: position 64,130 of record JBKJYH010000046.1, on the reverse strand, counting down.
CGTCTTGACGTAGGTGGCCTCGGCGGTGTGCTCGTCCTCGTGTCGCTGCTTGAGCGCCTGCACCAGGTGGTCCCTCGCCGATGAGATGAGGGGATCGTCCGGATCCGACAGGAAGCCGCGGCTGACGAGGTCGGGCTGGCCGACCAGCTGCCCGGTCTTGCCGTCGATGGTGAGGGCCACCATGACCACGCCGTCCGACGCGAGCATGCGCCGATCACGCAGCACGACGCCATCGATGCCGTCGATCGCGGCGATCCCGTCGACCAGGACCGCGCCGGCGGCAACCGAGCCCGCCATGCTGGCCCGCTCTCCGTCGAACGAGACGACCTGGCCGTTCTCCAGCACGAAGATCTTGTCGACGTCGACTCCGGCGCCCTCGGCCAGCAGACCGTGCTGCACGAGCATGCGGTACTCGCCGTGGACGGGCACGAAATGGGAGGGCTTGACGAGGCCGAGCATGAGCTTGAGCTCCTCCCGCGACCCGTGACCGGAGACGTGGCAGTGCACGAGCGGTTCGTAGTGGACCATGGCCCCCTCCTTGAAGAGGTTGTCGATGGTCTTGGCCACGGCCTCCTCGTTGCCCGGGATGGGCGAGGCGGACACGATGACGGTGTCGCCGGGCTCGATGCTGATGTTGCGGTGGTCGCGGTTGCTCATCCGCGTCAGCCCGCTCATCGGCTCGCCCTGGCTGCCGGTGGTCATGACCACCAGCTGGTCCTTCGGCAGCCGCTGGAGCTGCTCCTTCTTGACAAAGGTGCCGTCGCGACCGTCCAAATAGCCACGCTCGAGGGCGATCGCGGTGTTCTGCTCCATGCTGCGACCGATGGCGACCATCTTGCGGCCATGCGCCCAGGCGGCATCGATGACCTGTTGCACGCGGCCGATGTTCGACGCGAAGGTGGCCACGATCACCCGGCCGGGCGCTTCGCCAACAAGCCGGTGCAGGCTCTCCCCCACGGTCGCCTCCGACAGGGTGTAACCCTCGCGCTCGGCGCGGGTCGAGTCGGACAGCAGGAATGCGACGCCACGGTTGCCGATCTCGGCAATGAGCCCCAGGTCGGCACGTCTGCCGTCCGGAGGCGTGTGATCGAACTTGAAGTCGCCGGTGTGCACGACCGTCCCGAGCCGCGTCTCGATCGCGTAGCCCACCCCGTCGGGAATCGAGTGGTTGACGCGGAAGGCCGTGATCCGGAAGCTGCCGACGGCAAACTCGACTCCCGGCTCGACCACGTGGAGGGGTGTCGAGTCGAGCAGCTTGTGCTCGCGCAGCTTGCCCTGCACGAGGCCCTCGGTCAGGCGTGTGGCGTAGATCGGGGTTCCGGGGATCTTCGGCAGCACGTAGGGCAGTGCGCCGGTGTGGTCCTCGTGGCCGTGGGTCAGCACGATGCCGCGCACCTTGTCGCGGTGTTCCTCGAGATAGGTAACGTCGGGAATGACGAGGTCGATGCCCAACATCTCCGGCTCCGGGAATGCCAGGCCGCAGTCGACCACGAGGATCTCGTCGTCGATCTCGATGAGGGTGATGTTCTTGCCGACCTCGCCCACCCCACCGAGCGGGATGATGCGCAGGGAATCGGACATGGGAGCTCCTAGAAGAGAGTCATCTGTTCGGCGTCGTCGGCATGCGCAAGCTCGGTCACCCCGACCATCGCAGCCTCCTCAACCTGGATCGCGGCCGTTCGCCCGTCAGCGAGCGCCTGACGCGCATCCAGCAGCGCCGCCGGCAGGCCACGGATGTCGCGGAACAGCGTCTCGCGCAGCGAGGCCTGGTGCAGCGCCGCTGCTGGATGGTACATCGGGAACACGTGCTGGCCGGTGTACGAGCGACGCATGCGGCCGTGGACGGCCCCGATCCGGGCACCGGGGAGGTAGCGCTGCAGTGAGTGGCGCCCGAGGGTGACCACGACAGCCGGGTCGAGCGCGCGCTCCTGCTGATCGAGGTAGCCGCCACACGCGCTGATCTCGATCGGCTCCGGGTCGCGATTGCCCGGCGGCCGGCACTTGACCACGTTGGTGATGAAGACGTCCCCGCGCCGCCAGCCGATCGCCTGCAGGAGCTCGGTCAGCAGCTCGCCGGCCGGACCGACGAACGGCCGGCCCGTGGCATCCTCGCGCGCTCCGGGTCCCTCGCCAACGAGGAGGACGTCACTCAGGACGTTCCCCTCGCCGGGGACCGTCTTCGTTCGCCCTCTGGCGAGGGCGCAGCGAGTGCAGCCACGGACCTCGTCCGCGATCTGCGCCAGGAGCGCCTCGCTGCCCATCGGCCACGAGGGTACAGCGCCGCCGCGAGGTGCGGCGGCGCCATCGGCCTAGGACTGCTCGCCGCCGCCGCTGCCGCTTCCGGCCTTGGCCATGTGGCGCTCCATTGCCGCGCGGCGGCTCAGGTTGACGCGGCCCATGCGGTCGATCTCGGTCACGATCACCATCAGCTCATCGCCGATGGAGACCACGTCCTCGACCCGGGCAACCCGGAAGTCGGCCAACTGGCTGATGTGGACCAGCCCCTCTTTGCCGGGAAGGATCTCGACGAAGGCCCCAAAATTCATGATTCGCGTGACCTTGCCGAGGTATTCCTTGCCGACTTCGACATCCTTGGTCAGGCCCTCGATCCAGCGGATCGCCTTCTGGGCGGCCTCGCCACTGGTCGCGGCGATCTGGATCGTGCCATCGTCCTCGACATTGATCTGGGTTCCGGTCTCGGCCGTGATCTGGCGGATCACCTTCCCGCCGGCACCGATGACATCGCGGATCTTGTCGACCGGGATCTTGATGGTCGTGATCCGTGGTGCGAACGGACTGAGGTCGCTCCGACTCGCGCTGATCACCTCGGTCATCTTGCCCAGAATGTGGAGGCGGGCCACCCTGGCCTGCTCCAGCGCGTCGCGCATCACCTCGATGGTGATGCCCTGAACCTTGATGTCCATCTGGAGGGCGGTCACGCCTTCCGCGGTGCCGGCGACCTTGAAGTCCATGTCACCGTAGGCGTCTTCCTTGCCAGTGATGTCGGTGAGGACCGCGTGGCGTCCACTGGCCGGATCGGTGATCAGGCCCATCGCCGCGCCGGCGACCGGTGCCTTGATCGGCACGCCCGCATCCATCAGCGCCAGCGTGCTGCCGCAGGTGCTGGCCATGCTGGTCGATCCGTTGGACGAGACGACCTCGCTGACCACCCGGATGGTGTACGGGAACTCCTCGACGCTCGGCAGCACCGGCAGCAGCGCCCGCTCGGCCAGTGCGCCGTGGCCAATCTCGCGGCGGCCGGGGCCGCGCATCGGGCGTGCCTCGCCGACCGAGTACGGCGGGAAGTTGTAGTGGTGGAGGTAGCGCTTCTCCGTCTCGGGCGAGATGGTGTCGAGCCGCTGCACGTCGCTGCCCGGACCGAGCGTGGCGATCGAGAGCGCCTGGGTCTGGCCGCGGGTGAAGAGTCCCGAGCCGTGCGTCCGAGGCAGAATCCCGACCTCAACCGAGATCGGGCGGACCGTGGTCAGGTCGCGACCGTCGATCCGGATCCCCTCGGACAGCACCAACTCGCGGACGGTCGTCTTGGTCAGCACGTCCATCAGCGCGGCGCCGATCCCATGCCGGCGTCGCACGTCCTCGAGTTGATCGCCCTGCGCTGAGCGGTTGTAGTCGTTGCGCGCCCGGCGCACTTCGTCGGCGATGTCCTTGCGGACGGCGTCGAGTCGCGCCGAGAGCCCTTCGGTCAGGTCAATGAACAGGTCGGCGGTGGCCTGCGTATCGGGCATGGCCCGGTGCGCCGCGGCGTGGTCGCGATCGAACACGAACCGAATCAGGTCGCCCAGCTTGTAGCTTCCCGCATCGGGGTACAGCTGATACGCCAGCTCCAGGGTGTCGAAGACCGCGCCGGGTGCCCACTTCTCGTCGTTGGGCATGTGCCGCAGCAGGAAGGGCAGGTCGAACGAGATGTTGTGCGCCACGAGCGCGGCATCGCCGACCCACTTCGCGAAGCGGGGCAGCACCTCGGCCGCAGTCGGCGCGTCGGCCACGTCGGCGTCTGACAGGCCGTGAACCTGGTGCCCGATGATCGAGCGGCCCGGGTTGACCATCGACTCGAACCGGTCGACGACCTTGCCATCCTTCACGCGCAGGGCGGCGATATCCACGATGTAGCCGTTCTCCGGCTTCAAGGCGGTCGTCTCGACGTCGAAGACCACGAACTCGGCCTTGCCGCCGGCCAGCGCCGCACCAAGCTTGACGACCGAATCGGCCTTGGGGCCGAGGAACGGCAGGCGCTTGGCCTTGCCGGCGCCGGCCGCCAACTTGAGCTGGAGGTCGATGCTGTGCTGGAGCTCGGCGTGGCCATAGGCAATCGCGTCGGCCATCAACGTCTCGGGCAGGATCTTGGCGCCGGCCTCGACCATCATCACTGCCTGCCGCGTCCCGGCGACCACCAGGTCGAGCTGGCTCTCGTCGAGCTGGGTGTTCGTCGGATTGGTGACAAACGCGCCATCGATGTAGCCGACCCGCACCGCGCCGACTGGACCTTCGAACGGGATACTGCTCACGGTCAAAGCCGCAGAGGCACCGTTGATGGCGAGGATATCGGGGTCGTTCTCCTGGTCGGCCGACAGCACGGTGAGCACGATCTGGACGTCGTTCTTGTAGCCCTTGGGGAAGAGCGGGCGAATCGGCCGGTCGGTCAGGCGCATTGCCAGGATGGCCGCCTCCGACGGGCGCGACTCGCGCTTGATGAAGCCGCCGGGGATCTTGCCCGCGGCGTACATGCGCTCCTCGTAGTCCACGGTCAGGGGGAAGAAGTCGATCCCCTCGCGCGGGTCCGCGCTGACCGCGGTGGCGAGCAGGACGGTGTCGCCGTAGCGCACCAGGACTGCTCCATCGGCCTGCTCGGCCAGTTTGCCAGCCTCGAACGAGAATGGCTTACCGCCGATTTCGGCCTCTACCTTGATTGCCACAGGTTCCTCCGTGTGTGTCATGCGGCGGGTCTGGTCTGCCAGGCGCTCAGCGGATGCGTCGTGATGTCACTCCGGCATCGGCAAGCGCGGCGCGCAGGCCGCAGAGATGGATGGCGGACGACGAACGTCGTCCGAAGTCTGAGTGGTGAATCCGTCTCAGCGGCGCAGGCCCAGTCGACCGATGACCGTTCGATAGCGGTCGATATCGGTCCGGACCAGGTAGGCGAGCAGACGGCGGCGCTGGCCAACCAACTTGAGCAGGCCGCGGCGAGAGTGGTTGTCGTTGGGAAAGTTGCGCAAGTGGTCCGTCAGGGATGTGATCCGCTCGGTCAAGAGCGCGATCTGCACCTCTGGGGATCCGGTGTCGCCGTCGTGAGTTGCGTACTCCTCGACGGTCGCGCTCTTCGCGTCCTTGGCGAGCGCCACGTATTCCTCCATTCCCTTTCGTGTCGCCGCGATGGTACCAGACGGCCCACTCCAGCGTGGCCCAGGCTCAGGCACGCTCCAGTGCAGCGCGTCCCATTTCCACGTCCTGGCGCATCTGGGTCACCAACTCGGCTGGGGAGCCGAACGTTCGCTCTTCGCGCAGAAACTCGACCAACTCCACGCCGAGGCGTGTTCCGTAGAGGTCGAGGGGACCGTCCAGCAGGTGAGCCTCGACCACCACCCGCCCTCCGGAGTGGAAGGTCGGCCGGGTCCCGATGCTGACCACGGCCGGCCGATCCAGCGCCGAAGCGCCCGTCACGATCCGGGCGCGTGCCACCCACACGCCGTACGGCGGCAGGAGCGCCGCGTAATCGAAGGCCAAGTTGGCGGTCGGGAAGCCGAGCGTCCGCCCCCGACCGTCGCCGTGGACCACCGTCCCCTCCAGGTATGGGATTCCACCGCTTCGCCTCAGGCGGCTGATGTCGCCGGATGCAAGGGCTACCCGCAGGAGCGAGGACGAGACGGGTTGCCCATCGATGACCATCGGCTCGACCTCGATCACCTCGAACTCAGCTGCCTCTCCGAGTTCGCGCATCCGCGCCGGGGTGCCACCCCTTCCGCGCCCAAAGGCGCTGGCGGGAGTCATCACCAGTCCCCGCAACTGGATCCGGGGGGCCATCCCGGCGATGAACTCCTCCGCCGACATGCTCCGCAGTCCTTCGTCGAAGCGGATCGGCACGGCGTGAGCAACCCCGGCCGCGCGGATCCGGCGCAGGTTCTCGCCGAGCGGTGCCAGGCGCGGCACGACGGTTCCGGGATGCAGGACCTGGTCCGGGTGTGGATCGAAGACCAGGGCGACGCTCGCGACTCGCAGTCGCCGCGCCGCCTCACGGGTGGCCTCGAGGAGGCGACGATGCCCCAGGTGCACGCCGTCGAAGACCCCCATCGTCACTACCGCCGGCCCCACCTGCGGGATGGACGACAGCCGACCGACTCGACTGGTCACGCCTCGCCCGGCGCTGGCATCACCTTGTCGGGGTGTAGCAGCCCCGCCGCGGCATCGCCGACCCCACACAGGTGCTCACCGAGGTAGACCGCGTAGCGACCGTCCGCCGTCCCGTCCGGAAGCCGGCTCATGGCACCGTGTCGGAACCGACCCGCATCCTCATCGCTCAGATCGAGCCTGGGCATCTTCAACAGGCCGCTGAGCGGTATCAGGGCCTCGGCCAGCCTGCCTGCCGAGGCGAGCGCTTCAAGCGCGCTCGGCGTGCTGGCCGCTGCCACCGCGAGGCCCGCTGCCTCGGTGCGCCGCAGCCCACTCAGGTGTCCGCCGCAACCCATCCGCTCGCCGAGGTCACGCGCGATCGCGCGGATGTAGGTTCCCGGACCGCAGCGGATGTCCACGCGCAGGTCAAGCCAGTCCTCGCCGCGCTCCGTGCCCAACAGGTCGATCGCATCGACCTGGACCCGGTGGGTTGCCAGGTCGGGCTGCTGCCCCGACCGCGCAAGGCGGTGAGCGGCGCGGCCGGCCACCTTTCTCGCGGAGTAGTCCGGGGGTCGTTGGTCAATTGCGCCCACGAAGCCCGCCAGCGCCGTTGCGGCTCCCTCTGGTGAGGGCAGTGGGCGGCCGCCCGGGCTGAGTGGGCCCTCGGCGTCATCGGTCGCCGATCGCCAGCCCAGTCGGATCACGGCCTCGTAGCGCTTGGCCGACCCGGTCAGTTCCTGGCTGAAGCGGGTTGCCGCTCCGATCAGGATGGGGAGAACGCCCGACGCCATGGGGTCCAGCGTGCCGGCATGCCCGATCCGACGCGTGGCGGTCAGCCTCCGCAAGAGTCCCACCATGTCGTGCGAGGTAGGGCCGACCGGCTTGTCGAGGTTAATGACTCCGAGCATCGGAGCGCGCCAGTTCACGTTCGCAGGCTGCCAGGACCAGCTCCCTGGCGCGGTCGATCGACTCGGCCACGGTGCAGCCCGAAGCGCGGGAGTGTCCGCCACCCCCGAATTCTGCGGCCACCGCCACCGCGTCAGCGCGCGCGCTGGTCCGCAGGCTTACCCGGGTCTCGGCGGGCCCGACCTCCTTGAACAGCACGTTCAGGTCGGCCAGGCGGGTGATCCCGAGCAGGTCGACGAACCCCTCGGCGGCCGACGGCTGCTCGCCAGCGCTCTTGAGCATCGCCAGGGTCATCGAGGCGTGGACGATCCGCCCGCCGGCCAGTTGCGAGACGCCACCCAGCATCTGGCCCCACAGGGCCAGCGTCGTGAACGGCTTGTCGGCGTAGATTGCGCGATTGGCAGCCGCCAGGTTGGCGCCGGCCTCCACCAGTTCGGCAGTCACCCGCAGGGTGCGGGGCGTGGCGTTGGGATGGGCAAAGGTGTGCGTGTCCTGCACGATCCCCGCCAGTAGGGCGGTCGCCAACTCGGCGTCGAGCTGGATGCCGACTTCGGGCAGGAGCAGCGCCACCATCTCGCAGGTGGCCGCCGCCGCCGGGTCAATCCAGACGATCGAGCCATAGCCCGGATTGCTGACGTGGTGATCGATGTTCACCAGCGTGGCGCGAGCCAGCCAGTCCGCGTTGGCGCGATACGGGAGCCCGATGCGGGACAGGTCACCCGCGTCCAGGACAACCGCCAGGTCCGGCTCCAGTTCCGGGGCGCGGCGCACGCGATCGATGCGCGGCAATGACGCCAGAAACGGTGGTGGAATGTCGCCGCTCACGACTTCCGCAGGCTTGCCCAACCGCTCGGCGATGATCGAGATCGCGATCGCGGCGCCGAGCGTATCGGCATCGGGGTTCTCGTGGCAGAACGCGGTCACCCGCTGTGCCGAGCGGAGTGCGTCGGCAACCTGCCTCATTCGGGTTCCTCCAGTTCGCGCAGGATGCGCAATACCCGATCGCCGGACTCGATGGAATCGTCATGTCGGATCTGCAGTTCGGGCACGTGTCGCAGGCTCAGTCGCTCGGCCAGCTGGCGGCGCAACCAGCCTGCCGCACCACGAAGCGCCTCGATGGTGTCGTCCCGTTGGCTGACGTCGCCCAGCACGCTGACCCACACCGTTGCATGACCAAGGTCGCGGGCGGTTTCGACCCGGGTGATGGTCGCGAATCCGAGCCGAGGATCCTTCATCTGGCGGTGCAGGAGATCCATCAGCTCCTGCTGGATCTGACTGTCCAGGCGGTCGGTGCGCTGGCTCATCAGCCGGCTACGCCTGCTGCGCCACCATCTGGAAGCACTCGATCACGTCGCCCTCGGTCAGCTCCAGGTTGCCGATCCCGATCCCGCATTCGAAGCCGGTGGCCACTTCACGGACGTCCTCCTTGAAGCGCTTGAGCGACTCGACCCGCCCCTCCGCGATCTGCTTCCCGGCGCGGAGCAGCCGGATCGGCGCTCCGCGGACGATTCGTCCGTCGATCACGTATGAACCCGCGACGTTGCCCGCCTTGCCCGCCTTGATCACCAGTCGAACCTCGGCATGCCCCTCGACCTGCTCGACCATCTTGGGCGCGAGCATCCCGGTCATGGCGGCGGCCAGGTCATCGGTGAGCTTGTAGATCACCTCATACAGCCGAACGTCCACCCCGGAGGCCTCGACCGAGCGTTGGGCTCCGGGGTCGGGCTTGGTGTTGAATCCGATCACCACCGCGTTCGATGCGGACGCCAGCAACACATCCGATTCGTTGATGTCGCCGGCTCCCTCGCGCAGGATGTTGATACGCACCTCGGACGTGTTCAGGCGTTCGAGGGCGTGACGGATGGCACCGAGGGAACCCTGGAAGTCGGTCTTGAGCACCACGCGCAGCTCCTTGACCTCGGCGGCGCCGATCTGGGCCGAGATCTCCTCGAGGGTTGAGCCACCCCGCCCCTCGCCCAACCAACCCACGCGGGCCGCCTCCGCCAGTTCGCGCGCCGACTTCTCGTCGGGCACGACGCGCAGGATGTCGCCAGCTTGGGGCAGGTCCGACAAGCCCAGGATCTCGACCGCGGTCGCCGGCTCCGCGGCACGCACGCGTTTCCCGGCGGCATTCTCCAGGGCTCTCACCTTGCCCGATGCCTGGCCGGCCGCGACGATGTCACCGACCCGCAGGGTGCCGGTCTGGACCAGGACGGTGGCCACGTTGCCGCGCCCCTTGTCCACCCTGGATTCGATGATCGTACCGATCGCCGCGCGCCCAGGGTTGGCCTTGAGGTCCTGCAGGTCGGCGACCAGCAGGACCATCTCCATCAGGTCCTCGATCCCGGTCTTCTGCTTGGCGGAGACCGGAACAGCAATGACGTCGCCGCCGAACTCCTCGATCAGGACCTTGTTGTCGGCCAACTCCTGCTTGACTCGATCCGGGTTGGCGTCCGCCTTGTCCACCTTGTTGATGGCCACGATCATCGGCACCCGGGCGGCGCGAACGTGATCGATCGCCTCCTTGGTCTGCGGCATCACCCCGTCGTCGGCGGCCACCACCAGGATCGCGATGTCGGTGACCTGCGCACCGCGGGCTCGCATCGCCGTAAATGCCTCGTGGCCGGGGGTGTCCAGGAAGACGATCCGCCGGCCGTTATGGACGGCCTCGGACGCCCCAATGTGCTGCGTGATCCCGCCGGCCTCGCCTGCGGCGACCTTCGTGCTGCGGATGGCATCAAGTAGGCTGGTCTTGCCGTGGTCGACATGCCCCATGATCGTCACGACCGGGGCACGAGTGACCAGGTCGGCAGGGCTGTCCTCGCTCCAGAGCCGTGCGCGACCGGTCCCATTCTCGTCGGCTCCGGGGGCCATGATCTCGGCCGACTCGCCGCTCGCCGCTGCGGCTCGCGCGGCGGCACCGCGCTCAATCGTCTCGAATCCCAGCTCGCCCGCGACCAATGCCGCAGTGTCGAACTCGATCGACTGGTTGATCGACGCAAAGATGCCGTTGCGGATGAGCTCCTTGATCACATCGGCATAACTGACCCCGAGCGTCTCGGACAGGTCCTTGACCGATACGGTGGAGGGCAACTCGACGGCGCCGGCGGGACGAATCACGGCGGCCGCCTCGGCCGCGGTTCCGATAACCGGGCTGGCGCGCCGGCGCGGGGGGCGCGGGGGTTTGCGAGGCAGGTATCTACGCGGTGGCATCGCTCACCTCGATCGTCAGCGACCCAACGGTCAGGCGCACGCCGAGCGCGCGCCCAACCCCATCGGCGAGTCGGGCCGGCTCACCGCAGGCAGCGTCGTCGCACAGGTACGTGCCGCGCCCGTTGGCGCGCCCGCTGCGGTCGACGCTGACCTCGCCATCCACCCCGCGCACGAATCGGGTCATCGCCCGCTTGTCCGAGACGCGCCGGCAAACGGCGCAGCTGCGTTGCGGCTGGCGCTCAGGATGTCGCTTCGGCATCTGCCGGTGCCTCCAGCGTAGCTTCGTCGCCACGCGATCCGCCGTGCGCTGCGGCGGTCGCAATCCCCGCATCAGACCGAATGTCGATCCGCCATCCGGTCAGCTTGGCCGCCAGCCGCGCGTTCTGCCCTTCCTTGCCGATCGCGAGCGACAGCTGGCGTTCGGGGACGACGACGTTGGCGATCTTGTGTTCCTCGTCGATGCGCACGGTGATGACCTCGGCCGGCGACAGGGCCTCTGCGACATATTGGCCCGGATCGTCATTCCAGAGCACGACGTCGACCTTCTCGTTGTTGAGTTCAGCCACGATCGCCTGGATCCGCGAACCGCGCTGTCCGACCGCGGCGCCCTTGGCATCGACTCCCGGCTGGCGGCTTTCCACGGCGACCTTCGAGCGGCTGCCGGCCTCTCGGGCGATGCCACGGATGACGACCGTGCCGTTGTAGATCTCGGGGATCTCCATCTCCATCAGGCGCCGCAAAAAGCCTCGATGGGTGCGGCTCACCACCAGGACCGGGCCGCGCGGCGTTCGTCGGACCTCGAGGACGTAGATCTTGAGGTGCTGCCCGATGCGGTAGTGTTCGCCGGCGAGTTGCTCGCTGACCGCCAGCACCGCTTCGACGCCCTTGCCCATGTCGAGGACGACCGCCTGGTCGGTGGTGCGGTGCACCACCCCGGTCATGATCTCGCCTTCTCGGCTGATGTACTGGCCGTAGACGACGTCGCGCTCGGCCTCGCGCAGGCGCTGCCGGTAGACCTGAGCCGCGGTCTGGGCCGCGATTCGTCCAAGCTGGGCTTGGGTCACGTTCTCCGGGACCCGGACGCGGCCGCCCACGCCGGTGCTCGGATCAAATTTCTGCGCATCGGCAACGAGCATCTGCAACTCGGCGTCGGTGACCTCCTCGGGTGTGGCCACGACCTCGTACTCGCGGTAGACGCTGATCTGCCCGCTCTCGGGGTCGACCTTGACGACGACGTTCTCGGCCGCGTCGGCATTGCGTCGATAGGCGGACTCAATGGCCTGCTCGAGCGTCTGGATGAGGATCTCCTGCGGCACGCCCTTCTCGGCGTTCAACTGGAGCAGGGCGCCGATGAAGTCCCGGTTCACAACCCACCTCGCACGCGAACGAGCAGAAACAAAAACGTGGGATGGCGAACCGACCCACGTTCAATCGAGCAGCAACTATCGATTTGGTCCGCGCCGGCGAAACCAACGCGAAGTATAGCAGCGGGACCTGCCCCCCGCCAAAGCCGTCGGGTGGTCGGTTAGAGGTTCTGGACGTCGCGGATCGAGATCAGGATGACCAGGGTCAACAAGACGGCGAAGCCGGTCAGGTAGATCAGCGCCTCCCGCTCCGGGCGCATCCGTCGTCGTCGCACGGCCTCCACCACGACCACCGCAATCCTCCCGCCGTCGAGCGGCGGGAAGGGAAGGATGTTCAGGACCGCCAGGTTGATCGACAGCAGCCCCACCCACGCCAACTGGCGGACCAGCGGCTCCTGAAGCAAGCGGCCGGTCTCCTCGGCAATGCCGATCGGTCCGACCGGGGGCGGCGCTCCGGGGTTGAGGCCGAGCAGCCCGCCGACCGCATCAACCAGGGCGCCTGGGATCTGCCACGCAATCAGCGCTGTCTCGGTTGCGCCCTTGACGATTGCGTCGATCGGGTTGGCGGCAACCGGCGGCAACTCACCCATCTGCGTCGCGCGCCAACTGAAGCCCACCGCACCCAGGCCGGCGGCCACCTGCTCAGGCGTCAGGTCGCGGGGAACGACGCTCAGCGCAATCGTTTCGCCGCCGCGGCGGATGGACAGCGCAACGCGCTCCCCGGCGCGAGACCGCACATACACGATCAGTTCTCGGGATGCTTCAAACGACCGCCCGTCGGCGGCGACGATCTGATCGTCGATCCGCAGGCCGGCGGCCTGCGCCGGAGAGTCGGCCTGCACCTCGGTCACCAGCAACGGACCCCGCTCTTCCGGCACAGGTAGCGACAACGCCACCGCGAAGACCACCACCGCCAACAGCAGGTTCATGGCGACGCCGGCCAACAGCACGCTCAGCCGAACCCAGACCGGTTTGCGATTGAAGGCGCCCTCCATCGCCCGGTCAACCGCGGTCTCGGAGAGGCCCTGGTGTCGCATCTTCTCTGCCTCCGCCTCGCCGTCCTCCCCCAGCATCTTCACGAACCCGCCGAGCGGAATCCAGTTCAGCGAGTACCGCGTCCCGCGCCACACCACCGAGGTGATGCGCGGCGGAAAGCCGATCCCAAACTCCTGGACGGTGATCCCAGCGCGCTTGGCAACCAGGAAATGGCCGACCTCGTGCACGAGAACCAACACCACCAGCAGCCCGATAAACGCACCGATGGTGACCAGGACGTCCATCAGGCAGTCCCGCCCAGACCGAGCTCAACGCTCAGCGCGGCCCGCACTTCAGCGTCGAGTGCGGCGATCTGCCCCAGGTCGGGTTCGTTCGCTGAACCCCAGCGCTCAACGGCCCCTTCGATCGTTTCCGCGATCCGCCGGAACGCGATCGTGCCGGCCAGGAATGCCTCTACCGCGACCTCGTCGGCCGCGTTGAGGATTGCTCCCCGGTTGCCGCCAACCAGGGCCGCCCCGCGGACCGTCGCGTACGCCGGGAAGTCGCCAGGCACGAGTGACTCGAACTCGAGGCTGCCCCACTCCGAGGGCGCGACGTGGCGGGCGACGGAAGGGAGGCGTCGGGGGTAGGTCAGCGCGAATTGGATCGGGATCCGCATGTCCGGCACCCCCAACTGCGCCTTGTACGAGCCATCGTGAAACTCGACCAGCGAGTGCACGACGCTCTGGGGGTGGATCACGGCATCAATCCTATCGTAGGGAAGGCGATACAACCATTTGGCCTCGATCGCTTCGAATGCCTTGTTCACCAGCGTCGCCGAGTCGATCGTGATCTTCGGCCCCATTCGCCAGGTCTGATGGGCCAGCGCATATCGCGCCGTGACCGAGGTCAGATATGCAGCCGATCGCCCCCGAAACGGCCCACCCGAAGCGGTGAGCACCAGACGGGCGACGCTCTCGATCCGTTCCCCGAGCAGGCATTGCCAGATGGCCGAATGCTCGCTGTCGATCGGGCGCAGGAGGTCGAGTCGGTCACCCTCCAGCCGATCCAGGAGGCCCGCCACCAAGTGCCCGCCGGCCACCAGGGTTTCCTTGTTGGCAAGGGCCACGCGGCGGCCCGCGCCCAGGGCAGCCAGAACGGCCGGCAGGGCGGCCATCCCGGTTGTCGCCACCACCACCAGGTTCGTTCCGTCGAGCGTCGCCAACTCCTCCAGTCCGCCCATGGCCCAGCGCTCCTTGCTCTCCGGGTCGACCTCACCGTCTGCGCTCCAGGCTCGCGCGGATGGATATTGCGCAAGCTGTGCTTCGAACAGCGGGCCGCGCCGCCCCGCGGCCAGGCCGCGCACCAGGAATTCGTTGGGGTGTGCCGCGATCACCTCGAGCGTCTGCCGTCCGATCGATCCAGTCGAGCCGAGCACGACCACCCCGATCATGGCGTGGCCCCGAAAACGAGGGCTGCGTAGGCAACCAGGGCGGGCGCGGCGAACAGGAACGAATCCACCCGGTCCAACATCCCGCCGTGCCCCGGGAAGAGCGCCCCGGACTCTTTGACCCCTGCCGCGCGCTTGATCAGCGACTCGGCGAGGTCGCCCACCTGCCCGGCCAAGCCAACCACCAGCCCGAGGATCGGGGCGTGCCACAACGGGATACCGATGAGCCAGCAGGCCAGCAGGCCAGCAATCGCGCTGGCGAGCACCCCACCGACCACGCCCTCGACCGTCTTCCCGGGGCTGATCGTCGGCGCCAGGCGCCGCTTGCCGAAGCGCCGACCGACGAAGTACGCACCGCTGTCGAAGCCCCACACTAGGGCGATCAGCCCAAGCAGCCAGCCAGCGCCCGAACCCACGCCGAGCTGGTCGAGTGGCGTCAACGCGCCGCCCATCGGTTCAGGCAGGCTTCCCGCCACGACAAGAAAGGCGGGCAGCAGCCCCGCATACAGCATCGCGAACAGTGATCCGGTCCACCCCAGGAAGCGTGCGCTCGGATCGGGTCCCAGGATCGCGACAGCGGCGAGGCCCAGGGCACTCGCGACCAGGATCGCCGTCTCGCTGCCCGGGAGCATCCCGTCCAGGAGTCCCACCTGGCTTGCTGCGACGGCACCAACCCCTGCCAGGGTCGGCAAGCGCGGAACGGGCAGGCCCGCCAGTGGCAACAGCCTGGTCAGCTCCTCCCCGGCCATCACGCTGACCAGCAGCACGCTGAGCCCTATCCACGGATTGCCGAGCAGCGCCAACCCAATGACGATCGGCGCGAGGATGACGGCAGTCAGGACTCGAGTGCGGAGCATGCGGATCAGCCCCCGTAGCGTCGCTGGCGCTGAGCGTATTCGGCGAGGGCCGCATCGAGATCAGCCACGCTGAAGTCGGGCCACAGGACTGCCGAGATCAGCAGCTCGGCATAGGCTCCCTGCCAGATCAGGAAGTTACTCGTGCGCAGCTCACCCCCGGTCCGGATGATCAAGTCGGGGTCAGGCTGCCCGGCGGTGTACAGGTGCGCGGCGAAGCGTTCCTCGTCGATCAAGTCGGGCGCGCCGCCTGCGGCCACCAGGGCTCTGGCCGCGTCCACGATCTCGGCGCGGCCCGAGTAATTGAACGCGATGTTGAGCTCCATCCGCTTCCCGCCTGCCGTGCGCTCTTCCGCCACGCGGATCGAGCGCTGCACCTCATCAGGCGCCTCGTGCAACCGGCCGATCACCCGCACCCGCACGCCCTGCGCCACCAACTCGTCGGTGTGCTGACGGACCGCCCCGTCGATCAGCGCGAAGAGTCCTGCGACCTCGTCGCCCGAGCGGCGCCAGTTCTCGCGGCTGAAGACATACAGGGACATGACCTCGATTCCCCGATCGGGCGCCACACGCACGATCGGCCGGATCGCCTCCACCCCCTGCACGTGGCCGGCCAGGGCGGGCAACCCGTGACTCGCCGCCCAGCGACGATTGCCATCCATGATGATCGCGACGTGGCGGGGATGTTCCCGGACAGCCAGCCGTCAGACCTCCATGACCTCGGCTTCCTTGCGCTCGGCGTGGCCGTCGATCAGATCGACGAATCGGTCGGTGACTCGTTGCAAGGCCTCGAGTTCACGCCGTTCCTCATCGGTCGACAGGTCAGCGTCGCGAAGGGCCCGTTTCAGCTGGTCCGCAACCTCGCGGCGATGATTGCGAATCTCGATCCGCGCCTCCTCCGCCCTGCGTCGCACCTGCTTCACCATCTCCCGGCGCCGCTCTTCGGTAAGCGGTGGGACGTTCAGCCGCACAACCACGCCATCGACGTTGGGAGTCAGGCCGATGTCGCTCTTGGTGATCGCGCGCTCGATCGCCGACAGGACCGAGCGGTCCCATGGCTGAATCAGGATCAGGTGTGCGTCCGGAGTGCTGATGCCGGCGATCTGGTTGAGCGGGGTGGGCGTCCCGTAATAGTCCACGATCACCCGCTCGACCAGGGCGGTCGAGGCCCGACCGGTGCGGATCCCGGCCAGGTCGCGGTCCATGGCCTCGACGGTGCGTGCCATCTTCGGCTCGATCGCAGCCAGCGCGGGGTGGGTCACGACTCGGTCCTCGATCCGATCAGGGTCCCGATCCGCTCCCCCGTCAGGGCGCGGGTGATGTTGCCCGGCTGGGTCATGTCAAACACAACGATCGGCATGCCGTTATCCATCGCCAGGCTGACCGCCGTGGCGTCCAGCGCCTGCAGGCGCTGGGAGAGGACCGAGGTGTAGTCAATCTCGGCGAACCGAATCGCATCCGGGTGTGTCTCCGGGTCGGCATCGTAGACCCCGTCAACCCGGGTGGCCTTGAGGATCACTTCGGCCGTCAGTTCGACCGCGCGTAGGGTTGCAGCGGTATCGGTGGTGAAGTACGGGTTGCCCGTGCCTGCCACCAGGACCACGACGCGGCCCTTCTCCAGGTGGCGCACGGCCCGACGCCGGATGTACGGCTCGCAGATCTCGTTCATGGCGATGGCTGACATGACCCTGGTCGGACAGCCTGCCTGTTCGAGTCCATCCTGCAGCGCCAGACCGTTCATGACCGTGGCCAGCATCCCCATATAGTCGCCGGTGGCACGGTCCATCCCTGCCGCCGAGGCGGCCACTCCACGAAAGATGTTGCCGCCGCCCACCACGATCGCCACCTGGACGCCCTGCTCTCGCCCTGCTGCGACCTGGGCAGCGATGTCGCGCACCATCAGGGGATCGACCCCGTACTGGCGAGAGCCGAGCAGCGCCTCGCCCGACAGCTTGAGCAGGACGCGGCCGTAGCGTGCGGTCGGCTGCGAGGGGGTGCCGGTCATCTCAGGCAGCCTCGTCCTCGTCGGAGCCGGCAGGCGACTCCCCAACCGCCATCCGCACGAATCGCGCCACCCTGATGTTCTCGCCCAACAAGGCGATCTTGTCGGTGATCAGGTCTCCGATCCGGCGGTCGGTATCGCGGTACGCAAGCTCGAGCAGGCAGACCGATTCGAGCCACTTGCCCAACTTCCCCTCGACGATCGTGGCGACGCGGTCGGCGGGCCTCCCTTCGGCGGCCGCCTCGGCCGCAAAGCGCTCCCGGTGTTCGGTGATCCTCTCCTGCGGCACGTCGTCTCTGCTCACCCACTGGGGCGCCAGCCCGGCAACCTGCATCGCCAGGTCGCGCGCCAGCTGCTGGAAGTCGTCGGTGCGCGCGACGAAGTCGGTCTCGCAGTTGAGTTCGAGGAGCACGCCCAGCCGCGCGCCGTGGTGGATATACGAAGTCACGACTCCCTCCCGCGCCTGGCGACCCGCTTTCTTGGCTGCCTTGGCCAGTCCCTTCTCGCGAAGCGAAGAGACCGCCGCCTCGACGTCGCCCTGGCTTTCCTCGAGCGCGCGCTTGCAGTCCATCACCCCGGCGCCGGTCCGATCCCGGAGCGCTTTCACATCCTCGGCCCTGATGTTCATCGGTTTGGTCTCGATCCCTTCCGTGGGCTTCCGGTGAGTTCCGCCGGCCTCAGGCAGCCGGACCCTCTTCGATTTCAGGCTCATCGGCGGCTTCGGCCGATTCAGTGGCACGACGCGCCCGGGCGCGTCGCTCTTCCTCCTCGTCCTCCTCCGGCTCGGGCTCGAAGACCAGGGCTTCCCCTGTCGCCAGTGCCGCGCTGTAGTCGGCCTCTCCAGTGAGCATCGAATCATCGACCGGGGGCAGCGCCTCCACCTGCTCGAATTCCTCGTCCAGGCGCGCCTGGCGCTCGGCCTGGGCCTCGAGTGCAGCGTCGGCAACCATGGTGCAAATCAACCGGACCGAGCGGATCGCGTCATCGTTGGCCGGGATCACCCAATCGATCTGGTCCGGGTCGCAGTTGGTGTCGGTGATGGCCACGATCGGGATCTCCAGGCGCCGCGCCTCGGCCACCGCGATCTGCTCGCGGTGCGGGTCGACGATGAAGATGGCGCCGGGCACGCGTCGCATGCGGCGAATCCCGCCGAGGGCGGAAGTGAGCTTCGTGATCTCCTCGTTGAGCTTCGCGGCCTCCTTCTTGGTGAGGCGCTCGAATTCCCCGCCGTCGCGTCGCGCCTCCAGCGCCTCGAGGCGCTGGATCCGGCGCTTGATGGTCGTAAAGTTCGTCAGCATCCCGCCCAGCCAGCGCGTATTCACGAAGTGCTGGCCGGACCGCAGGGCCTCGCCCGAGACGGATTCCTGGGCCTGCTTCTTGGTCCCGACGAACAGGACGCTGTCACCCTTGCGCACCGTCTCGCGCACAAAGGCGAGCGCGGCGTTCAGGCGTTCGACGGTCTGCGCCAGGTCGATGATGTGGATCCCATTGCGCTCCGCGAAGATGTAGCGGCGCATCTTGGGGTTCCAGCGGCGAGTCTGGTGGCCGAAATGGACCCCAGCCTCAAGCAGCTGCCTCATGCTGATGGTGGGCACGGTGTTCTCCTTCGGTTGAGCCTCCGCCCCATCTCCACTCCGGCGGGCCACCCGAACCTGCGTCGGGCACCGCGGCTGCCAGATCCATGGGACGTGTGTGATCGTCGATGGTCTCCGCCAGTTGTGCCGGTTGGGACACCAGCGGGCCGAGCCGTAGGCGAGTATACCAAAGGGCCTCTGAGTGCCGGCACTCACCCAATCCGCACCGGTCCGCACCTCACAGTACTTCAGTACCGCGGTCCCATCCGCTCGTACCTTGACCGATGCGATCCCCCTCCTAGCATCCGATCACCGGACTTCACGCGGGACGTTCCCGCCGCCGGCCGCTGTCGGAGGACCAATGCGTCGCCACCGGAGCCTGGTCACCGTCTCCGTCGCCACCGGGCTGCTGATCACCTTGCTGGCGGTCGTCCCGGCGCTTGGTGCCGACCGCTGGGTCACCGTGGAGGCTGGTGACACGCTCGGTCAGATCGCAGTCGACCAGGGGGTCAGCATTGCGCAACTCGTCGCCCTCAACGGACTGCTCGACCCCGACCACATCGTGCCGGGGCAGCGGTTGCGCGTTGCAGTCGGTCCGGCCGCCACCCCGTCCATGACAACGCCCCAGCCCTCGACCGCGGCAGACGCGCCGACGGTCCACCTGGTGCGGTCGGGTGAGTCGGCGTGGGGCATCGCCCGACGCTACGGCGTCAGCCTGGCGGCGCTGGTCGCAGCCAACGAGATTCCCGACGCGTCGCTGATCCGGCCTGGCCAGCGGTTGGTCATCCCGCGAACGGCCACGCCCCCGACGTCACAGCCCGGCCCGGCCCGGCAGCACCGCGTCGCGGCCGGCGAGTCGCTGTGGAGCATCGCCCGAAGTTATGGCGTGACCGTCCCAGCCATGGTCCGTGCCAATGCGCTGGCCAACCCCTCGCTGATCCGGGTCGGCCTGCTCCTCACCGTCCCGACCTCGTCCGCCTCGACCATTGGCGGCGGGGACCCCGCTTCACCACGCATGTCGTCGGAGATGGCCCGACTCGTCGCGAGTCGCGCCGGCATCGGCAGGCTGATCGAGGCGGCGGCCCTGGCTGAGGGTGTGCCGCCGTCGCTCGCCCTCGCCCTAGCGTGGCAGGAATCCGGTTGGCAGCAGTCGGCGGTCAGCAGCGCAGGCGCGATCGGGGTCATGCAGATCACACCCCCCACCGCCGACTGGATCGCCGCGAGCATGCTGCGAGCGCCTGTCAACCTGTACGAGGTCAACTCGAATGTCAGGGCCGGCCTGCGTCTGATCCACCACTATCTGAATCGGTACGGCCATCGGGACCTCGCCCTAGCCGCCTACTACCAGGGCCAGACCGGGACGGATCGGCATGGGATCTATGTCAGCAGCCGTCGCTACGTTGCATCGATCCTGGCCTTGGAGGGGCTGTTCACCCCCTAGCGATCGACGTGCCCCGCCTACCACGAGTCGATTCCGGCCAGTCGGCGCAGGA
Organism: Candidatus Limnocylindria bacterium; assembly: GCA_046715765.1. Taxonomy (GTDB): domain Bacteria; phylum Chloroflexota; class Limnocylindria; order QHBO01; family QHBO01; genus JBKJYH01. The sequence goes on along the minus strand of JBKJYH010000046.1, from coordinate 43,954 downwards.
CCCAGTGCCCCGAATGCCTAGAGGGTTGGACCGCTACCAGGTCAAGTCGGAGGCCCGTCGCGGGGGTGGCGTACTGCCGGGCATAGGCACCCAGCGTGGCGCGCAGTCGCTGCAGGTGACGTTGAGTGACCGATTCGAGGGGAGATCCGGCGCGGTCATTCCGGCGCAACCTCACCTCTACCCCGACCAGCACGCCCCCCGGCTCGAGAAGCACCAAGTCGAGCTCGCCGTTCGTCGATCTCCAGCGCCGCGCCTGCAGTTGCCAGCCGCGACTTTCCAGCCAGCGCGCCACTAGCTCCTCGGCACGGCTCCCGAGCAGGTGGCGCGGATCAGCCACGCATCAGGCCTCGCCCGCCCAGGTCGGGCAACCGCCCATTCAGTCGGAGCGGTCGATCTCCTCGTCGCTCAGGATCGGCAGATCGAGCAGCATCTCCAGGGTCAACTGCTCGCCGGCGAGGAGCTGACGGATCGGTGAAAAGGTCCGCCGATGCCACGCACAGGGGCCCTCGGAGGCGAGCGCGTCGAGGTGCAGCGGCGTCCCGTACCCCTTGTTCCGGTCGAACCCATAGATGGGGTAGCGCTGGTCGAGTTCGACGCAGATCCGATCGCGCGTCACCTTGGCCACGATGCTCGCTGCAGCGATCGAGGCGCTGATTGCGTCCCCGTCGATGATCGGCCGCTGCGGAAGCTCGATGTCGCGCAGGCTGAGCGCGTCGATCACCAGGTGATCCGGCGGTTGGGCGAGCCGTGCTATGGCCTGGCACATGGCGAGCTTCGTCGCCTCGAGAATATTGACCCGATCGATCACCTCGACCTCCACACAGCCGACCCCTACCGCCGTCGCGCGGTCGAGGATGAGCTGGTACAGGCTCTCGCGCTGCGTCCGCGAGAGGACCTTCGAGTCGCGCAGGCCCCGGATCCGGTGACGCTCCGGCAGGATCACCGCCGCGGCCACCACCGGGCCTGCCAGAGAGCCGCGCCCGACCTCGTCGATGCCCGCGATCCGATGGAAGCCAGCAAGCTGCAGCTCGCGCTCGTGAAGCATGCCAGCGTCGCGGGGTGACCCCTGGCGCCGTATCGGCCAGGAGGGGGCGGCCCCCCGGCCGGAACCGGGCATCCGGGTCAGCGGCTGCTTCGGCGTTCGCGCAGGGACGCAGCCTTCCCGACCCGGCTCCGCAGGAAGGTGAGCTGCGCTCGGCGAGCGACGCCGTGGCGTACGACCTCGATCTTGTCCACGCGTGGCGCGTGAACCATGAAGGTGCGCTCCACGCCGACGCCGCTGGCGATGCGGCGCACCGTGATCCGGGTGTTGAGGCCGCCGCCGCGCAGACGCATGACCGTTCCCTCGAACACCTGGATTCGTTCGCGGCCACCCTCTACCACCTTCACCGAGACGCGGACCGTATCCCCGGACGCAAGCTCCGGAACGTCGGCGCGCATCTGCTCTCGCTCGATCTCGTCGATCAGGCCCATGGTGGGAGGTCCTCGTTACCGGCGGCGTATTGGCCGCTTACCCGTGGCGCACCCCCGCGTTTTGGGGGCAGACGCTGGGACGCGACCGCCATGCGGCCGCGACGAGGCCGAGTATAGCAGCGCGCGGGAGGTGGCAATGTGCGCCGAGTTGCCCGCTCCTCCAACGTGGGCCGCCCGACTATGGATCGAGGTCGGCACGCTCCGCATCGGTCAGGGCGGATGCGTCGAACAGGTCCGGCCGTCGGTGGGCAGTTCGGCGCAGCGCCTCCATCCGCCGCCAGCGCGCGATCTCGGCGTGGTTCCCTGACCGCAGCACCGTCGGCACCTCAAGGTCTCGGAATCGTTCCGGCCGGGTGTACTGCGGACCCTCGAGCAGCCCACCGACGAACGAGTCCCCGAGGTGGGATTCTTCCTGGATCACGCCGGGGACCAGGCGGGCCACGGCGTCGATCAGCACCAGTGCGGGGAGTTCCCCGCCCGTCAAGACGTAGTCACCGATGCTCACTTCCTGGTCCACCAGCGTCCGAACCCGTTCATCAACTCCCTCGTACCGGCCGCAGATCAGCGCGATGCGTCGTCTGCCGGCGAGCCGCCGCGCAACCGGATCGCTGAGCCGTTCCCCGGCCGGATCCAAGAGCACGACATGGGCGCCCGCCTCCCGCAGCGGCTCCACGGCGGCGAAGATTGGCTCGGGTCGCAACACCATCCCCGCTCCCCCGCCGTACGGATAGTCGTCGACGCTGCGATGCCGTCCGAGCCCGTGCAGGCGGAGGTCGTGGATCGTCACCGAGATGAGCCCGTTGTCGATTGCCCTGCCCACGACCGACGCGTGGAGCGGCGCTTCGAAGATTTCCGGGAAGAGCGTCACCACGTCCAGGTGGAGCAACAGGTTGCGGTCGGCTGGCATGCTCAGCGCACCTCCTCGACCTGATAGTCAACCACCATCCGGCCGGCGGCGAGGTCGATCTCGAGCACCACCGATCGGAGCGCCGGGATTAGCACCTCGCCGGCATCGCCTTCGATCCGGTAGACCTCTGCGCCACCGGCACGAAAGACCTCGGTCACGGAGCCGAGCTCCTCCCCGGCAATGGTGCGCACCCGTAGCCCGATGATCTGGTGCCAGTAATACGCACCGTCGTCGAGCGGACGCGCCAGGCCCTCCAGGAAGCAACCCCTCAGTGCGTCGGCTGCTTCCCTGGAATCAACCCCGACGAGATGCATGACCGGGACGCGGCCGCCCCATTCCATCTCGGCGATCTGCCTGGGTTCCCCTTCGCCCTCGACCCAGACCGATCCGCCGGCGGCGAAGCGCTCCGGCCAGTCAGTCAGCAACTCGATCCGCAGGCCGCCCGAGAGCCCCCTGGCTCCGAGCACCCGCGCAACGGTCAGTCGCTCACTCGTTGCCAGTGATCTCCAGTTCGACGTGCTGGCCGGACCGGGTACCCATCACCCGTAGCAGGCTCCGGATGCTGTTGGCAACGCGACCGTCCCGACCGATGACCCGACCCATGTCCTGTTCGTCAACGCTGAGCGTCAGGATCACGTCATCGTCTTCGAGGTTCACGTCCACCGCTACCGCATCAGGCTTATCCACCAGGCGTCGGGCGATGTACTCGAGCAGCTCTTTCATGCGGTGGCCTTCTTTCTGGCGGGTGTGCGGCGCCCCGGCTTGGCCGGCTCCTCTACCACCGGGCTGGCGGCGGTACCGGCCTGCCGAATGAGCCGCGCGACCATCTCCGATGGCTGCGCACCTTTCGCGATCCAGGCCTGCACTCGCTCGGCATCGAGCTTCACGGTCGCCGGGTCGGTCAGCGGGTCATAAAAGCCGAGGATCTCCAGCGCCCTGCCGTCGCGCGGCCGCCGGCTGTCGATGGCCACCACCCGGTAACTCGGGCGCTTGGTGGCCCCCACCCGGCTCAGCCGGATCCGTACTGCCAAGGGTCGTACCTCTCTGTTTGGGCACCGGCGCCACAGTGCGGGGCGCCGGATGGATAGTGCGTTCGTCGGGATGAGGATAGCGTGCCATCAGCGCCCGAGCATGCCGCGCACTCCGCCGCCCATCCCCGGAAGGCGTCCGCTGCTCAGCTGTCGGAGCATTCGACGCATCTCTTCGAAGCGCTTGAGCAACTGGTTGACGTCCGCGGCGGTCGTCCCACTGCCAGCGGCAATCCGTCGTCGCCGACTGGCCTTGATGATCTCCGGCCGCTGCCGTTCGGCGGGCGTCATGGAGTCGATGATTGCCTCGATCCTGCGCAGCTGCCCTTCGTCGACCGCCTGCTGCGCAGCCTCGGCCATCCCGCCAGCACCGGGGATCATCGAAAGAATCTGACCGATCGGCCCGATCGACTCCATCTGCCGGAGCTGGGCGCGGAAGTCGTCCAGGCTGAAGCGCGCGTCGGCCATGCGTTGAGCGATACGCTCGCCCTCGTCGCGGTCGACGCGCTCCTGGACCCGTTCAATGAGGGTCAGGATGTCGCCCATCCCCAAGATTCGCTGTGCCATCCGATCCGGGTGGAATGCCTCGAGGGCATCGGATCGCTCGCCGGTGCCGAGGTACACGATGGGAATCCCGGTCACCGCCCGGATCCCGAGGGCCGCGCCGCCGCGCGCGTCGCCGTCCATCTTGCTGAGCACCAGGCCGGTGAGAGGCAGGCGTGCGCGGAACGCCTCGGCCACCTCGACCGCCGACTGACCGGTCATTGCGTCCACCACCAGCAGCGTTTCCGACGGGGCGATGGCCCCCGCGATGCGGACCAGTTCGTCCATCATCGGCTCGTCAACTTGCAGCCGGCCGGCCGTGTCGATCAGCACCAGGTCGAGGCCGCGCTGGCGCGCCGCGTCGACCCCTGACCGAGCGACCTCCAGCGCAGGCGTGCCGGTTGGCCTGGCATGGACCTCTACCCCGGCCTGATCACCCAGCGCCACGAGCTGGTCGACCGCGGCGGGGCGATACACGTCGGCGGCAACCAGCAGCGGTCGGCGACCGTCCTTGCGCATCTGAACCGCGAGCTTGGCCGCGGTCGTTGTCTTGCCGGACCCCTGCAGGCCGACGAGCAGGACCACTCCGGGGCGCCCTTCGGGCCGCAACTGGCGCTGCTCGCCGCCGAGTGTCGCAACCAGTTGGTCGTGTACCGCCTTGACCACTTGTTGGCCAGGGTGCAGGCCGCTCAGCAAGTCGGCGCCCAGCAGGGCCTGCCGAACATTGGCCAACAGGTCCCGAACCACCCGGAAGCTGACGTCGGCTTCCAACAGCGCGAGCCGGACCTCGCGCAGCGCGCCGTCAAGGTCAGCCTCGGTGATCCGTGCCCGGCCTCTCAGGCGCGTAACGACGCCCTGCAGTCGGGACGAGAGGTGGTCAAACATGGGCATCCAGGTAGGGCGCGGACCACGGGGATCCTGCGCGAGGAGGTCGAAGGGAGGGCCATTCTAGCCTCACGGGCTCACCAACCAGTCGGCGTAGGCTCGGGGATCGAACGGCGCGATCTGCTCGACTCCCTCCCCGATCCCGACGAGCACGATCGGGAGGCGCAATCGATCGGCCACCGCCACCGCAATGCCTCCCCGGGCCGCGCCGTCCATCTTGGTCATCACCACCCCGGTAACGCCGGCCTCGCGCGCGAACGCCTCGGCCTGAGCCAGTCCGTTTTGCCCGGTTACGGCATCCAGCACCAGCAGGACATGCCGGGGCTGGCCCGCAATCCGACGCTCGATCACGCGTTTGATCTTCGAGAGTTCTGCCATCAATTGGACCCGCGTGTGCAGGCGCCCGGCCGTGTCGACGATCACGACTCCCGCCTCCCGCGCCTCCGCCGCCGCCAGCGCATCAAAGGCGACGGCCCCGGGATCCGCACCCGGTCGCTGGCTGATCACCGGCACGCCTACGTGCTGCCCCAGGATGCGCAGCTGCTCCACGGCACCCGCCCGATACGTGTCGGCTGCGGCCAGCACCACTCGGCGGCCCTGAACGGTGAGCAGATGGGCAAGCTTGGCCGCGGTGCTCGTCTTGCCGCTCCCGTTCACGCCAACCAGCACGATGACGACCGGGTCCGGCCCTGGTTCGAACGGGCCGCTGCCCGCCGCCACCAGGCGATCGCCGATCACCGCCGCGAGCGTCTCGCGCGCCCCCCTCGGCGGGTCGCCGCGCATCCGTTCCCGCGCGGCTGCGATCAACTCCTCCGCCAGGATTGGGCCGACGTCGGCTCCGACGAGGGCCTCGCCGGCAGAGTCCCATGTCGCCTGACTCAGGTCACCGGCTCCGAAGATGGCCAGCAGGCGCGCCCCCAGCCCATGCCCGGGCGGGCGGCCGGCCGAACTCATCCGACCATCACTTCCGCCGGCAGGTCGGCCAGCCGCAGGCTGACCACCTTGCTGACGGCTGCATCGGTCATGGTCACTCCGTAGATCGTGTCGGCAACCTCGATCGTGGCTCGATTGTGCGTGATCACCACGAAGTCGATCTTGTCGCTGAGTTGGCGCAGAGCGGCCGCAAACCGGCCGATGTTGGCTTCGTCAAGGGCGGCATCCACTTCGTCGAGGATGCAGAACGGGACAGGGCTTACGTCGAGCATCGCGAACAGGAGCGCCACGCCGGTCAGGGCTCGCTCGCCTCCCGACAGCATCGACAGCCGCTGGAGGCGCTTGCCGGGTGGCCGCACTGCGATCTCAATCCCGCCCGGCGCATCGCCCTCGGCGCCCTCGCCCAGCGACAACGAGGCCGACCCGCCGTTGAACAGCAGGCGGCAATACTCGTCGAACTTCGTGCCGATCGCGGCGAACGCGGCGTCAAACCGCGACGCGATGTCGGTCTCGAGGCGCCGGATCAGCTCGCCCGTGGATTCGATCGCGCCGTGCAGATCGGTCTCTTGGCCGGTCAGCCCGTCCAGTCGGGCCGCCAATTCGCGATGCTCGTCGATCGCGAACGGATTCACCGACCCGAGTAGCGCCAACGTGCGCCGCACCCGCCGCAGTTCCTGTTCCAGCGCCGCTGAGTCGAGGTCGGCCACTTCAGCCGGGGGAGCGCCGCGCGCGGCCATGGCAGGAGCCTCCTCCGTGCCCGAGTCGAGCGCGGCCTGGCGCTCGCGGGCCATGGTCGCCAGCGTCTCCTGCGTCCGCGAAACCTCGGCGACGGTCACCTGCACCATCCGCTCCATTTCTGCCACCCGCGCAACGTGCTCAAGCGCCGCCCGCTCGGCTGCCAAGAGCTCGGTCCGGGCCTGCCCGCGGTCTCGCTCGGCGGCGGCCCGACGCTGGCCGGCCGCCTCATCCACTTCGGTCGCCTTGGCCAGTGCGCCTCGAGCCGTCGAGGCCTGGTCCTGCAACGCGGTGAACTCGGCGGCTCGGGTGGCCAACGTCCGATCCACTGCATCAAGCTGCGCCTGTCGTCGCAATTGCTCATCTGCCCGCGGGCGCTGCCGCTCGGCCGATTCCAGTGCGTCGCGCGCTTCGATCCATGCGCGGCGCGCCGCCTCGCGCTCGGAAGCAGCCTCCACCCGGCGGGCGCGCGCCACCGTCACCTCCCCCTCCAGGCGGGCCAGCTCGTCCTCCAAGGTCGGTACCATTCGCGGCTCTTCGACGCCCGCCTCGAGCCGGTCGAGTTCTGCAGCGAGTTGGCCGATCCTGTCAGCCAGTCGCCGTTGAGCGTCCAGCGAGGCACTTCGTGCCGCTCGGGTGGTGGCCTCCTGCTGCTGAGACTTCGCCTCGCGATCCACGGCCGTCTCGAACGACTGCTGGGCCTCGCCAGCGCGGGCCAGGGCGCGCCCCGCGAGGTCACCCGCCGCATCGAGCTCGGATTCGAGTTGACCGACAAGGTCGCTCAGCTCACGACGGCGCGCCTGACGCCGGGTCGACCGTGGAGTGGGCGTGTCGCCGCGTCCGCGCAGGGTAAAGACACCACGTCCGTCGGCCAGATCTCCCTCGGCAGTCACGCCGCACCAGCCCGCTGGTAGTGCGCGCCAGCCGCGCAACAGCGCGTCCACGTCGGGGGCAAGCGCCGCGTGGTGGAACGCGAGCGGCGCGCGGACCAACTCCAGCCATTCGGCCAGCGTCTGGCTGGCTCCGACGGCGGCGAGGGCCTGATGCCTGGCGTCCCCCTCGGGCGAATGGGGCGTCGCGGTCTCCATCACGAGGAGACGTGCCGAGCCGCGAGCGAACGTCAGGCGATCGGCGAACACTCCCTCTGCCCAGAGCAGGGCCTCCTCGACGTCGCCGCCGATCACCGCCTCGCTCGCCGCCCAGCCAGAGGCGGGTATCTCCAACTGGTCGAGGAGCGGCCGCCAGCCGGCAGTCACCAGCAGGCGTCCGAGCCCACCCCCGTGCTCAGGGCCGTCGTGGATCGCCTGAAGTTCCGCCCGCAGCGAACCTACTCGCTCGGCTAGCGTCCTGGCGGCCAGGCGGGTGCCGTCCGCGGCGGTTCGAGCCTCGGCCAGGCTACCTTCGGCGATCGCCCGTTCCTCGCGAGCGGTGGCGACCGCAGCGGCCGCGTTGGTCGCCGCGCGGGTTGCCGCAGCCAGCTGCGACCCGGTTCGCTGGTGCTCATGGCGTGCCAACCCCAAATCGTCGGTGATCCGCTCCCGGCGCGCGGTCAGCCGAGCATCTTGCTCCCCTTGGCGCGCCAGATCGGCAAGCCGCTCCGCGTAACGGCGCCTGGCGTCAGCCATCGCATCGTCGATCGCGTCGAGGGTCATATCGCGCTCGGTCAGGCGCTCGGTCGCGAGCGTCAACCGCTTGTCCGCGGCCTGTGCTGCTTCGGCCAGCTGCGGCAATTGACCGTCGGGGCCCTCGAGCTCGACCAGTGCCGCCAATGCGACCGCCACGGATTCACGCTCACGCTCGGCCAGGTCGAGCTCCGCGCCGAGTGCCGCCGCTCGCGCGTCGATCGACTCGAGCTGGCTCTCGGTCCGGATCAGCCGCTCCCGGGATGCCTCGCGCGCCTCGGCGGCCGCACGCTCGGCTCGCTCCAACTCGGCGTGGCGAGCTGCGGATGCCTCCACTGCCGCTCGCCCGGCGTGGGCGATTGCCCTGTTCGCCTCGAGCTCGGCTTCAGCGGCAGCCGCGCGTCGCCTGGCGCGTCCCACCGCGTCGCGGCCGATGGCCTCAGCGCGCCGGTGTCCCTCGTCTGCAAGCCAGCCGGCGCGCTCCGCCAACTCCGCGTGTTCCTGTTGGTGCGCAGCCTGCAGAGCCAGCCTGCGGACCTGCGGGCGCAGTTCGACAACGAGGTCGTTGACCCGGGCCAGATTGTCGCGGGCGCCGTCGAGCCGCGAGAGCGCTTCGTTCTTTCGCACTTGGAGGTTCTTGACGCCGGCGGCCTCCTCGAACAGTTGGCGGCGCTCATCGGGCCGGAGTGACAGCGCGGCATCCACGGTTCCCTGGCCCACGACTACCAGCTCGTTGGCACCTAGTCGCCCCCCACCCAGCAGGTCGACTACGTCGCGAAGACGCGCCCGGGAGCCGTTGATCAGGTACTCACTCTCGCCCGTGCGAAATGCGCGACGGGCGATCGAGACTTCGGCGTACTCGATCGGGAGCCACCCGTCGGCGTTGTCGAGGGTCAGGACAACCTCGGCCAGGCCCTGCGCCCGCCGCTGGTCGCTTCCGCCGAAGATCACGTCATCGCCACGTCGGGTACGGAGCGACCGATTGGACTGCTCGCCGAGTACCCAGCGCACGGCATCGGCCATGTTGCTCTTGCCCGAGCCGTTCGGGCCGATCACCGCGTTGACGCCTGCCCCGAAGACGAATCTCGTCGCGTCGGCGAAGGTCTTGAAGCCGTGGAGCCGCAGCTCCTTGATGCGCGTCACGCTCCGGCGGGATTTTTTCGCGGAGTGTCCGTTCGGCTACCGACGGGCTGCAAGCCGGCGAGGGCGGCCTGGGCAGCTCGCTCCTCGGCGCGCTGTCGGCTCGAGCCCTCCCCCGTTCCCAGGGACCGACCGTTTACGAAGGCCGCCACCCGGAACGTCTGACGGTGAGCCGGCCCACTGACTTCCACCAGTTCGTATCGCGGGCGGATCCGATGGTTGCGCTGTGCCCATTCCTGGAGTCGGCTCTTGCCGGACTTGGGCGGAGCATTCCCATCCGACAGACCGAGTCGCTCCTGGAACGCGGCCGCCAGCCAATAGCGAGCCGTCTCGAGCCCATCGCTGGCATAGACCGCGCCGGCGAGCGCTTCGAAGGTTGCGGCAAGGAGTGAGGGTCGCGCGGCCCCGCCACCTTCAGCCTCGCCGCGTCCCAGGAGAAGCATCTGATCGAGACCAAGCTCGAGCGCCATGGCAGCCAGCGATTCGCGATTGACGAGCGCGGCGCGGCGGGCGGTCAGGAATCCCTCGTCCTCGTCGGGAAACCGTTCGAACAGTACGCCGCTGACAACCAGGCCGATCACGGCGTCGCCCAGGAACTCCAGGCGCTCGTTGTGTCCCGCGACGAGGGTCGGGTTCTCGTTGAAATAGGAACTGTGGACGAACGCCGACTGGACCGCGTCGGGGTCGCGCAGCGCGATTCCGAGGCGGGCCGCCAGCGCTTCGAGCGATGGGCCGGGCATCCAGGCCCCAGCCTACTGCTGGTGCTCCTCGAGGTATTCGACCGCGTCGGAGACTTTCTGGATCTTCTCGGCGTCCTCGTCAGAGATCGTCATCCCGAACTTCTCTTCGAGGGTCATGATCAACTCAACCAGATCCAACGAGTCGGCATTCAGGTCCTCGACGAATGAGGCCTGCAGGGTGACCTCCTCTTCGTCAACGCCGAGCTGCTCAACGATGATCTTCTTGAGTCGGTCGAACGTGGTTGCGTCGCTCACCTTGAGACTCCTCCACCCGATGATCTGGAAACGCTCCCCAGGACGCCGTTGACCAGTCGGCGCGCGGCGTCCCCGGCGTAGGTTCGGGCGAGGGACACGGCGTCGCGGATCGTCTCCCCGCTCGAGGTCGCGGCGGAGTATAGCACCTCCCACAGCGCGCTCCGCAGGATCGTACGCTCCACCTTGCCCAGCTCTGACACAGGGATGGCGGGGGCCAACTCGGCGATTCGTGCGTCCAGTTCGGCTCGCTTGGCCGCTACGCCTTCGATGATGTTGGTTGCGTGCTCGCGGACGGACGCGCTGGCTCCTCGATCGTCGGCAAGGCGCTGCAGGGCAACGTTCGCGCCCCGCGGCTGGAACTCTTCTTCAAACAGGGCGAGCAGCGCCAACCTGCGGGCCTGCAGGCCAGGGTCGGCTCGGTGGCCGGTACGGCCCCGTGCCACGGTCAGGTCGCGCCTCCGGGCCTAGTCGCCACTTCGACGGTCCCCGGCGCGCCGGGCGCGGTGCGGTCCGCGCGTGCCATGACCGGGTGGTCACGAGTCCAGGCGGCGATCAACCGCGGGACTCCGGCCGCCGCGGCTTCCGAGGCGACCCGCACCGCATGCTCGATCATCCGGGCCCGAGCGCGACCGTGCGTCACGATGCTCACGCCCGCGACGCCGAGCAGCGGCGCTCCGCCGTAGCGTTCGTGGTCGAATCGATGCTTCATCCGATCGAAACCGGGCTTGAGCGCGAGGAGGGCCAGCGGTGCCAACGGACCCTCCTGAAGATCCGTGCGCAGCGCTCGGAAGATGTAGCCGGTCAGTCCCTCGTAGAGTTTGACCACCACGTTGCCGACGAACCCGTCACACACCACCACGTCCGCTGCGTGGGCGATCAGGTCGTTGCCTTCCACGTTGCCAACGAAGTGGAGTCCCACCTCGCTCAGTCGTTGATGCGCCTCCCGCACCGCGGCGCTGCCCTTGGTCGGCTCCTCCCCGATGTTCAGCAGGCCGATCCTCGGTCGGTTCACGCCGAGGACATGTTCGGCATAGATGGAGCCCATCACCGCGTAATGCACCAGGTTGGTGGCATCCGAATCCACGTTGGCGCCGACGTCGAGCAGCATGATCGGTCCCGTTGCGGTAACCACGTGCGCTGCCAGCGCGGGGCGGTCGATCCCATCGATCCGTCCCAACCGGAACACTGCGGCGGCCATCGCAGCGCCGGTTGACCCGGCGCTCACCACCGCGTCGGCATCCCCATCTCGGACGAGGTTCGTCGCGACCAGGACCGAGGCTCGACGCTTGGTGCGCAGCGCGGCGGCGGGGTGCTCTCCCATCTCGATCACCTGCGGCGCATCCACGAACCGGACGCTCGCAGGACGACCTTGCCCAAAGGCATCGATCTCGGCCTCGATCCGCGGCACGTCGCCGACCAGGATCACCTCATCGGCGTGCGAGGCGGCGTAGGTAATCGCCCCGCGGACAACTTCGCGCGGGGCGAAATCGCCGCCCATCGCGTCAACCGCGATGCGCATGCGCGACGTCGATTCTCAGCGCTGGCTCTCGCCGGGCGCGCGGGTCTCGATGGTGACCACCTCGCGGCCGTCGTAGTAGCCGCAGGTCGGACAAACGCGGTGTCCGAGCTTGAGCTCGTGACAATGCGAGCACTCCACCAATGGTGGAGCGCTGATGGCCAGGTGGGCACGGCGCTCGCCCTGACGAGCCTTGGAAACCTTGCGCTTGGGGACGCCCACGTGGGACTCTCCGAGTACGGACTGGATCGGGGACGGGTGGCCGCAGTATAGCGACCGCCCAGCAGGGCGTCAGTCGCTGACCCTGCCTGCGTCCAGCAGCCGCCCGAGGACCGCCAGCCGCGGATCCACCTCCGCCGTGACACAGTTGCATTGCCCGACATCGAGCCGGCGCCCGCAGGCTGCACATAATCCGGGGCACGCAGGACGGCAAAGCGGGTGCATCGGCTCTGCCAGCGCGAACTCGTCGTGCAGGGTGACAGTCAGGTCAATCTGGTGGTGGGCGTCGATGCGTTGGACCTCTGCGTCGGTCGAGGAAACCGGTGCCGGATGCCCGGTGTTGGGGTCCACGCTGGGAAGGTACTCCTCGGCGAACGTGACCCGGACCGGCTCCACATACCCGTCCAGGCACCTGGCGCAGGTGCGCCGGACCGGGGCTTCGACCCAGCCTTGGACCAGGATCCCGCGGTTCGTGCGGTGCAGGCGAAGGGCGCCATCCAGGGGCCCGGCGAGCTCGAGATCGGCGCCCAGGGCCTGGTAGCGGTCGCGGAGCGGAACCTCGCGAGTCGCTCCCGGCGCTTCCCGCAGCAGGCCCGCCACGTTGAGCAGGGTCATGCCCGGGAGGCGGTCTCGCTCGAACCCGGCACGACGCCGGCGACCGAGGCGGACGCCGTCGGTTGCGGTCGATGGCGCTGGTCCAGCATGTCGATCCCGCGTTTGATGCTGGTCAGGGCCTTGATGCACTCCCCTTCCAGGCGGATCAGAACGCCGGCCGCATACTCATCCGCGCCTCGCCGAATCTCGACCGCCTCCGCGTTGGCGCCGTCGATCAGTTCGGTCGCACGCTGCTGCGCGAGACGGACCAACTCGCGATCTTCGAGCATCCTGGCGGCCTGCTCCTGGGCTCGTCCGACGATGACGTCAGCCTCTTCCCGTGCCCGGTCCGTCACACGCCCGGATTCTTCGAGCAGGCGCTGGGCGTTAGCGACCTCGGGCGGAACGGCGGTGCGAATCTGGTCGAGCAGGTCCAAGACGGCTGCCTGATCGAGCGCCACGCTGTTGGTGAGGGGCACCTTCTTCCCCGAGGCGATCAGCGACTCGAGTCGCTGGATCAGGAACAGGATATCCGTGGCCTCATCCTCCGGCGCTATCGGGCAGAGCGCCCGGTCCGAAGTATAGCCGCGCCCCTGTCTCAGGCCCCGGTGGCGACGCGGCCCGCCAGCGCCCGCGCAACCGCTGGAGGCACCATCCCGCTGATGTCTCCACCGAACAGCGCGACCTCCTTGGCAAGGGAGCTGGACAGGTAACCGAATTCCAGGGTGGTCATCAGAAAGACCGTGTCAACCCGGGCGTGGAGCTTGCGGTTGGTGTGCGCCATCTGCAGTTCTGCCTCGAAATCGCTCACCGCACGCAGTCCGCGGACGATGAATCCGGCCCCCACTCGCTCGGCAAGGTCCACCGTCAGCCCGTCGAACTCGGTGACCTCCACGGCCGCCTCGAAGTCGGCTACCGCCTCGCCGATCATCGCCACCCGCTCCGCCACGCTGAACATCGGCGCCTTCTTGGGGTTGTGCAGGACGCCCACCACCAGGCGGTCGAAGAGCGACGCCGCTCGCCGCGCAACATCGAGGTGAGCGTTGGTCATCGGGTCGAAGGACCCAGGGAAGATCGCGACGCGAGTCATTGGCGGAGTACCTCCAGAAAGGTCAGCGCGGTCTCACCGAAGCGGCGTTCTCGCCAGCGGACCAGCGTGCTCGGCAGGTCAAATTCGGTCCGCCAGTGATGCTTGACGACAACCGTGGCCTCCGGCGCCAGCACCGCAATGAGGCGAGTCAGCGGATCGAGGATAGCACGCTGCAGATACGGCGGATCGAGCATGACCAGGTCAGCCAGCCCGGCCGGTGACCCCGCCAGGTAGCGCTCCACGCTGGATGTGCGCAGCGTCGCCCGATCCTCCAGCCCCGCACGGCGCAGGTTCTCGCGAAGAGCGGTCGAGGCGGCGTGATCCTGCTCGACGAAGGTGCACCACGCCGCCCCTCGGGAGAGGGCTTCGATCCCGATCGATCCGCTTCCCGCGTACAGGTCCAACATCCGCGCGTCCAGGACCCGATCGCCAAGGATCCCGAAGAGCGTCTCCTTGACCCGGTCGGTGATTGGGCGCGTGCCGTCGCCGCGTGGAGCGCGGAGCTGGATGCCGCGCGCGGTGCCGGCGATGACGCGCATCAGGAAGCCTCGCCACCTTCCTCGGCGTGGGCGGCAAAGTCATCTCGCAGGCGGCGCAGCGCCGGCCGCTGGGCAAGGGTGGGGTCAGCCTCGAGCAGACGGTCGGCGATCTTCCGCGCCCGCTCGGCGAGGACCAGGTGGCGTGGCTCGAAGAGCGAGGCGACCCGTAGCGGCGGCAGGCCCGACTGACGCGTCCCGAGCAGGTTGCCGGCGCCCCGCATGGCGAGATCTTGCTCTGCGATGTCGAACCCGTCCGACGAGCCGGCCACCACGTCGAGCCTGCGCCTGCTGAGCGGATCGGTGGCGTCGCTGAGCAGGATGCAGAAGGATCGATGCGCCCCGCGCCCCACTCGCCCGCGGAGCTGGTGCAGCTGGGCCAGCCCGAAGCGCTCTGCGTCTTCGACCACCATGACCGAGGCGTTCGGCACGTCGATGCCGACCTCGACCACGGTGGTGGCGACCAGGAGGTCGAGCTCGCCCGCGGCGAAGCTGCCCATCGTCGCGTCTCGTTGTTCGGGTCGCATCTGACCGTGGATCAACCCGATGCGAAGCGCAGGCAGGGCGTTTGCCAGGCGCTGGGCTTCCTTCTCCGCAGCCGCGGCATCGAGCGACTCGCTCTCCACGATCAGGGGGGCTACCACGAAGGCCTGACGTCCGGCGGCCACCTCGGTCGCCAGGAAGCCTTCGATTCGATCCATGGCGGACCGATCGCGGATCTCGGTGCGAATCGGGTGGCGGCCGGGCGGTAGCTCGCGGATGGTGCTGATCGCGAGGTCGGCGTAGAAGGTGAGTGCCAGGGTCCGCGGGATTGGGGTTGCGGTCAGCGCTAGCAGGTGGGGCTCGAGTGATCCTCCCTTGGCCTGCAACGCCGCGCGCTGGGCGACGCCGAACCGATGCTGCTCGTCCACTACCACCATCGCCAGCCGGTGAAACGCCACCGCCTCGGAGATGACGGCCTGGGTCCCCACTACCACCTCGGCGATCCCCGCCTCGATTGCTCCGTGCGCGTCGCGACGCGCGGACTGGGAGACCGATCCGGTAAGCAGGACCGACCGCACCCCGAGTCGCTCGAGGAGTGGGGCCAGTTGGGCGTGGTGCTGGCGGGCAAGGATGTCGGTCGGCGCCATCAGGGCGGCCTGCCAGCCGGCGCGCACCACCGCCGCCATCCCGATGGCGGCCACGGCGGTCTTGCCGCTGCCCACGTCCCCCTGCAACAGGCGACGCATCGGGCGCTCGACGGCCAGGTCGGCCAGCATCTCGTCCACCGCTCGTTGCTGGTCCCCGGTCAACACGAAGGGCAGGCTGCCCAGCAGCGCCGCGTGCTCCTCGCGATCCACCGGCACCCCTGCCGCCCGCTGGTCGGCGCGTGCCAGCCTTGCCTGGCCGAGGGTCAGTTGGAGGGCCATCAGTTCGTCGAGGGCGAGGCGGTCCAGCGCAGCGCTCACATCCTCGGCCTCCTCGGGGAAGTGCGCAGCCAGGAGGGCGTCGGGCAGCGCTGGGAGGCCGGCGCGCTCCTCGGGCAGGAGCGGATCTTCCACCAACGGCAGCGCCCGATCCAGGATCCTGGCCAGGGCTTCCCGGACCCGCTTCTGGGTCACCGATCCAGCGAGGCGGTAGACAGGTACCACCCGCCCCGTATGCATCGATTGGCTGTCGGCCGGCGAGAACTCGGGCGCGGTGAACTGGGCCCGCCAGCCGCGCAGCGTGACCTTGCCGCTGACCAGGATCCACTCCCCCACCCGCAACCGATTCTCGACGAAGCGCCTCCCGAACCAGATCGCCTCGGCCGTGCCGCTCTCGTCGGCGAGCTCCACCACTACCCGCTGAGGCCGTCGCCCGAACCCCTTCTCGATGCGCACGTCAACGATCCTGGCACGAGCGGATTGCTTCTCGCCGGCTCGCAGCCCGGCCAGCGGCCGCACGTGGCTGAAGTCGTCGTAGCGAAACGGGAGGTAGAAGAGCGCCTGGCGGGTCGTTTCGATGCCGAGCCGCGCCAGCCCGCCAGCCCCCCTGACCAGGTCCGGCATCGCCTCCCGGACAGGTAGATCGAGCGCCTCGGAACTGAGCGGTGGCGGAGTGCGCACGCCCCGCGACGCGCCCCCGCCCGATCCGGGCGCTGATTGCATGGCCCGATCGTAGCGTGCTAGGATGCGGCCGTTCCGGCGGCGCCGATCGAGCGCGCCGGTTCATTGCTGAAACGGGAGATGTGGTCAGTGGCCCAAGTGTGCGAGATGTGCGGAAAGCGCCCGATCACCGGCTGGAATCCCCAGTCGGTCGGGATGAACCGCAAGCGCGCGGCGCGCCGCTGGCTGCCCAACCTGCAGCCGACCCTGATTCAGCGTGACGGGACCTCGGTTCGGATCCGCGCCTGCTCCCGCTGCCGGCGGACCGCCGAGAAGGTCTAGGCCGGTCCGGGTCCCAGGTCCCGATCCGAATCGATCAGCAGGGTGAACGGCCCGTCGTTCACCAGTTCGACTTCCATCTCCGCCCCAAACCGTCCTGTTTCGACCTCGGTTCCCGTCGCCCGCAGAAGCGCAACCAGGTACTGGATCAGGGGCTCTGCCAGTTCCGGCGGTGCGGCTCCGGTGAACCCAGGACGCCGGCCACGTCGCAGCTCGGCGAGCAGGGTGAACTGGCTCACCACCAGAAAGGATCCCCCGACCTCGGCGATAGACAGGTTGGTGCGTCCCGCGTCATCCTCGAAGTAGCGCAGCCCGATCAGCTTCTCAGCCACCCGCTCGACCAGTGCCTCGGAATCGGTTGCTGCAATCCCGACCAGCACCACCGCGCCAGCGCCGATCGTGCCGAGTGGCTCGCCCCCGGAGCGCACCACCGCGCGTTGTACTCGCTGCACGACCAGGCGCATGCGCCGTCCTCAGGGAGTCGGACTGGCGCTTGGCGACGAGGCGGAGGTCACCGGCGCGGAGTCCTCACCCTCGATCGGGCCTGACAGTGCCGAGGTCGTGAAGCGAGCCCGAGCGTTCCAGATCATCCAGCCCTGGGCGCCGTTGTCCCGGGCTGCCGCCATCTCGGCCAGGACGTCGGCCTCGGTGTATGCCCGGAACGGGCCGTAGCCGAAGTCCTGGATCCAGGGCCGGATGACGGTCACCAGGCCGGCCTTCTGCTCGTTCATGATCTCCAGCGTTCGGTCGATGACCTCGTACGGGTACTCGTTCGGCACGCCGAATCCAAAGACGCCCGGCCCGTAGTGCGACGGGTAGACCATCGGGCAGAAGTAGTCCACGAAGGGCATGACCACCTCCGGCCGCTGACCGATCCCCTGGTCGTCGGTGGCGATGAAACTGATCGGGAAAACGTCCGCGCCGAGGAAGGCGCGGGTCGCGGTCAGCCGCTCGGAGACGATCCGGAAGAGCCTCCGCAACGCCGGCAGGCGGAACGACTGGGTGTTCGGCAGGTTCGTGTCGGCGGTCGAGTAGTCGCCGTCGCTGAAGAACCGGACGTAATCGAGTTGCACCTCGTCGAAGCCCTTGGCCGCCAGGTCCCCCGCCAGGGCGGCGATGTAGTCGGCCACCCCCGCGTTGAACGGATCCAGCCAGATCCCCCCCCCGTAGTCACGCCAGGGCTCCCCGGTGACGGCGTTCATGACCGCGAGTTGCGGGTGCGCCCGACCCATGGTGTTGTCCTTCATCACCACCACCCGGGCGATGGTGTAGATCCCACGCGCCTTCAGGTCAGGTAGCAGGGTCTCGAGATCGAACAGGGGTTGATCCATGACCGCCCCGATCGCCACCGCCTCGGGCAGGTCGGTGGCCCAGTACAGGTTCCCGCTGGTCTCCTTGACGTCGATCACCAGGGCGTTGGCCTCCGTGCGATCCAGCAGGGCCAGCATCTCGTCCAGCCGGCCGGCTCCCTCGAACACGGCCGATGGCGCGTACAGCGCGCGCGCCTCGAATTGCGGGAGGATGACGTCTCGCGCCATCGACGGCTCGATCGGGATGGCGCCCAGCCGGTAGCCGGGACGCTTGTAGATGAGGGTCCCCGCTGGGGGCACGCCCGGCAGGCGATACCGGCCCTGCTCGTCACTGTGCGCAACAACCGATAACCCTTCCACGAAGACCCGTACGCCGGCCAGCGGACGCCCCGCAGGATCGGTGATCGTGCCGCGGGCCACGTTGTCGCGGAGTGTGATCGCCAGGTCGCCGCTGTCGGGCACGCTCCCCTCGGCATCGTCGTAGCCATCGGCGCTTACGGCCACCAAACTCCCGCCCAGAGCCACCAGCGTCGCTCGACCGTCAATATCGGTGGCGACTCGCTGGTTGCCGGCACTCACCACCGCCCCCGATAGCGCCGCACCGGTCGCGCGATCGGTGACCACCACCACGAACTCGCGAGGAGGCACCGGGGTGGGCGACCCGGAGGGCAGGACCGGTCCGCACGCCGCCAGCCCCAGGACCAGTACGGCGAGCCCGACGCGCCCTCCGCGGCTGACTCCGCTCATTCGGGGCGGGCCTGGGCTGCTGCGCGAAGCTCCGCCACGGCCGGCGCCAGGTCACCGACGTGCTGATACAGGGCCGACCCGCTGACCAGGACTTCCGCACCCGCACGATGGGCAGGGCCGATGGTGCGCAACCCGACGCCCCCGTCGACACCGATTGGCAGGGCCAGCCCGGCACGGTCGGCAGCGGCTCGGAGTTCCACCAACTTGGGCAGGACGTCGGGCAGGAATGCCTGCCCACCCCGGCCGGGGTGAACGGTCATCACCAGCAAAAGGTCGACCAGGCCCAGCCACGGCAGGACGGCTTCAGGGGGCGTCTCCGGGTTGACGGCGATGCCGGGCGACCGTCCCGCCGCACGGATGGCGCCGATCACCTCGGCGGGGTCGTCGTCGGCCTCGAGGTGGAAGACGATCAGGTCGCTGCCGGCCGCCGCGAAGGCGCCCACCTGGGCGAGGGGGCGGCTGACCATCAGGTGACTGTGGAATGGCAGGCGGCTCCGTCCGCGGAGGTCGTGGACCAGTTTCGGCCCGAGGGTGATGGCATCCACGAAGTGCCCATCCATCACGTCGACGTGGATCGAGTCGACCCCGCCGGCCGCGGCGCGCTCGACCTCGGACCCCAGCGCCGCGAAATCGGCCGTCAGCAGGCTGGCGCTGATGTGGGGCGCCCCGATCGTCATGCCGGCACCAGGTGTGGGCGACCCGGCAGCGGGCGTCCGGCAAGCTGTGCGTGCAGTTGCCCACAGGCGGCCTCGATCTCGCGGCCGCGCGTGTCGCGCACGGTCACCGGGACGCCGGCAGCCCGCACCGCGTCGGCGAACGCCCGGACCCCGGCGGCGGGGGTCCCCGACCAGGCTGAGCCGGGGGTCGGGTTGAGGGGGATCAGGTTCACGTGGCTGAGCCAGCCCCGGGCCAGGGCCGCCAGCCGGTTCGCCTGCTCGGGCGAGTCGTTCAGATGGTCGATCAAGACGTACTCAAGCGTCACCCGCCGACGGGTGATGCGTGCGAAGCGCTGGCCGGCACCCACCACCGCCGCGATCGGCCACTTTCGGTTGATGGGCACCAGTTGATCCCGCAGTTCGTCATCCGCCGCATGCAGGCTGATCGCCAGGTTCACCTGGGGAAGCTCGTCCACCATCCGGTCGATTCCCGGCACCACCCCCGATGTGCTCACCGTGATGTGGCGCGCGCCGACGCCAAGCCGCCGCCGATCGTTGAGGAGTTCGATGGCACGGAAGACGCGGTCCGCGTTGGCCAGTGGCTCGCCCATCCCCATGAACACGATGTTGTAGTGGCCAGCGCGCTGGGTCGGAGTCCAATCGGCACCGAGGGCCTGCCACGGGGCGCGGTGCCAGTGCAGCACCTGGTCCACGATCTCGCCCGGGGTCAACTGCCGCGCGAAGCCGGCCTGCCCCGTGGCGCAGAACGGACAGCCCACCGCGCAGCCGGCCTGCGAACTGATGCAGATCGTGGTCCGTTGACGGCGTCCTCCCGATCCGGGCGCCCGCATCAGGACCGATTCGATGCGTTGCCCGTCGTCCAGTTGGTGGACCGCCTTGGCAGTCAGCTGGTCACCGGTGACCAGTTCGTGGCTGGCCGTGATGGTCGAGAATCGGAATGCCTGCGCGAGGGCGCTGCGCAGCGAGCCTGGCAGGTCGGAC
This sequence comes from Candidatus Limnocylindria bacterium, assembly GCA_046715765.1. Lineage (GTDB taxonomy): Bacteria > Chloroflexota > Limnocylindria > QHBO01 > QHBO01 > JBKJYH01. Next base: position 23,618 of record JBKJYH010000046.1, on the reverse strand, counting down.
AGGTCGGAGAAGCCGGTCGTGGTCGGTCGGTGGGCCCCGCTCAGCACCTGGGCGGCCCGAAAGGCCGGCTCGCCGCGGGCAGCCAGCCACGCGGCGAGCAGGGACGGCGCCACCTCGCTGATCGCCGGGAGCGGCCCGGCGATGGGCAGCTCAGTCACGCCGTCCGGCAAACAACGACAGGTAGTACAGGAAGGTCAGGAGGGCGGTCAGGGCTGCCGCGACGTACGTCCAGGCCGCCGCCTTGAGAACCTCACGGGCGCCTGCCTGGCGCTCGCCGATCATGCCCAGGCTGCCGACGAAGGCCAACGCCTTGCCAGATGCGCCGATCTCGACCGGGAGGGTCAGGAAGGTGAAGAGCACCGCGCCGGCGAACAGGACGAGGCCGGCTATCGCCAGTCCGGTCGCCTGCAGAAAGACTCCGGCGATGATCAGCCATGGCGCGAGGCTCGAGCCGAGTTGCGCCACCGGGACGATCGCCTGGCGGGCCATCATCCACGGCTCGCGTTGGCTGTCCTGGAGCGCGTGCCCGACCTCATGCGCAATCACCGCAGCGGCTGCCACCGATAGACGGTGCTCCGAGGTCTGGTCGGCCAGGCGTCGCGGGTCCGCCACGCTGGTGCTGACTCGCAGCACCTTGCCGCGCGGGTCGTAGTGGTCGGTGAGCTGGCCGGGCACGGGCTCGATCCGGACATCGGTCAGTCCCTGGCGGTCGAGCAGGCGTCGCGCGAAGTCGAACGCAGGCAAGTTGATCCCGGAATCGACCTGTGCCCAGCGGGCGTAGGTCGAGCGGACGCGCCAGGCAGCCCAGCCGGTGAGCGCGATCGTGGGCAGCATCACCAGCAGGACGTATGGCAGGAAACCGTTCATGTGTGCTCCCACCTCCTTTGGGGGGCAGGCCGAGTATAGCCACGGCCCAGTCTGGAGCAGGTGAAGGCCCGATGAAGACCACGCTACCGAAGCTCGGTGCCGCGTGCTCCCAGGATCACGTGGTCGCGGGGTAATCCTCGCCGCCACGCATCGCCGGGCATCGCCGGCCTGCCCTCGGGCTGCACCACGTCGAGTGCCAGAGCGCCCTGGGCACAGGCCACCCGGGGCCACGTCCCCGGCAGCAGCGCACCGATCGGGACATCGTCCACCCCGGCCACCGGGTGGGCTGCCCGGATGTGCAGGCGGCGGCCGTCGATGATCGTCCAGGCGCCCGGCCACGGCTGGAGGGCTCGCACCTGGCGATCGACCAGGTCCGCGGTGGCGTACCAGTCGATCCAGCCATCCTCGCGCTCGAACGGGCGGATCAGGGTCGCCAGATACTCGACCTGCGGGACGGTGGCGAGCGAGCCTGCGGCCCATGCCGCCAGTTCGGCGGGGACCCGTTCTGCGGCCAGTGCGGCCAGGTCTCCCTCCAGCTGTGGCGTGGTCTCACGGCCGGTCAGCGGCACCTTCCACTGCGCCACGATCGGCCCGGCGTCGAGGTGGTCGGTCATCACCATCAGGCTCACCCCGGCTTCAAGATCCCCCGCCAGGATCGTGGCCGCAACCGGTGCCGCGCCACGGTGGCGCGGGAGCAGCGACGGGTGGACGTTGAGCGGCGGCCGCACTGCGACCGCAAGCAGGTCCGGGGGCACCAGCTGGCCGTACGCTGCCAGCAGCAGGCCGTCGGGAGCGAATTCGTGGATCACCTCTCGCCCCTCGGCCGAGCGCAGGCGCAGCGGCGTCTCGACCCGCAGGCCAATCGCGCGAGCATGTTCGCTGATCGGCGAGGAGCGCGGCTGCAGGCCGCGCCCGGCGGGTCGATCCGGCTGGCTGATGACGAGGAGCGCGTCGCAGTCATCGGCGATGCGGGACAGCAGCGGGACGGCGAAGGCGCCGGTGCCGAGGAAGGCGAGCCGTCCGAGGCGCGCCACTAGATGCTCGCGGCCGCCTCTTCGCCCACCTCGGCGGGGTGCTCGCCGACGCGGACCAACTCCTCGAGTGACTCGAGGTAGTCGATGTAGAGCCTGCCGTTCAGGTGGTCGATCTCGTGCTGCAGGGCCCGCGCGAAGAGCTCCTCGCCCTTGACCCGGAACTCCTTGCCGTGGCGATCGCGTGCCTTGACGGTGACCTTGGCGTGTCGCCCGACTTCGGCCACGAAACCGGGGATCGAGAGGCAGCCCTCCCAGTCGACTACCTCGCCCGAAGCCCGCACGACCTGGGGATTCATCAGCTCGGTGATGACGCCTTCGAGTTCGATGACCGCGACCTGCAGGCCGATCCCCACCTGGTTGGCGGCAATGCCGATGCCGGGTGCCTCCCGCATCGTCTCGAGCAGGTCGTCCAGAAGCTGGTGCAGTGCCGCATCGAAGGCGGTGACCTTCTTCGCCCGCTCGCGCAGGATCGAGGCTTCGGCGGTGAGGATACGGCGCGCGACCATGTGCGCCATTGTACCGATGGTCCGCCGCTGTGCGACGGCCCGCTACAGGAGCGATTCAGGATCGACGTCGATCGCCACCCCACCGGGAACGGCCTCGAGGGCGCGGGCGCGGGCGCGGGCCTCGGCCGCGCGGAGCACGACCTGGAAGCGCCAGCGTCCGGCACGGCGCGGCAGGTAGGCCGGCAACGGTCCAAGCACCTCGACCCCCGGCGTCGCAACGGCGCGTGCGGCCTCCCGCGCCCGCTCCTCCGCCCGGTCGCGTCGCGGGTCGGAGACGAGCAGGCGAGCGAGCACGCTAAAGGGCGGATAGCCGAGCGCGCGGCGCCTCGGCAGCTCCGCCGCGGCGAACTCGTCGACATCGAGCTGCGCGGCGGCGCGCACCGCGTAGTGATCCGGAGCGTATGTCTGAAAGATGACCCGGCCGCCGCGCTCTCCGCGGCCCGCGCGGCCGGCGACCTGGGCCAGCAGCTGGAAGGTCCGCTCTGCGGCCAGGTAGTCGGGAAGGTTGAGGGTGACATCGGCCGCGACCACCCCGACCACCGTGACGGCGGGCACATCGAGCCCCTTGGCGGCGAGCTGGGTGCCGACCAGGACATCCACTTCGCCGTCGCGGAAGGCGTCGTAGATCGCCTCGAAACTGCGCCGGTTGGCGAGCGCATCCGAATCGAGGCGGGCCACGCGCAGGCGAGGGAGATGCGCGCGGACCTCGGCCTCGACACGCTGGGTGCCGGCCCCGAAGTAGCGGATCCGATAGCTGCCGCAGGCCGGACAGCGGGTCTCGACCGGGGCGCGCCGACCGCAGTGATGGCAGCGCAGCAATTCGCCGCTGGAGTGATACACGTACGGCAGCTCGCAATCGGGGCAGCGCAGGCTCTCGCCGCAGTCGCGGCACAGGATGAAGCTCGCCGCGCCCCGCCGGTTGATGAGCAGGATGGCCTGCTCCTGGCCCAGGCGCAGCTGTTCGAGCCCTGAGGCCAGCGCGCGCGAGAGGACCGAGCGATTGCCGTCGGCGAGCTCCGCCCGCAGGTCGACGATCTCGATCGTCGGTCGCACGCCCACCTGCCGCTCGATCAGGCGGGCGCGCTCGATGAGATCGCCGCGGACTCGGGCGAGGTCGACCAGCGACGGGGTGGCAGTCCCCAGCACGAGGCGGGCACCGGTCAGCGCAGCGCGACGCTCGGCCACCCAGCGCGCATCGAGGCGCGGCGTGCGATCCGACTTGTATCCGCCGTCGTGGGACTCGTCGATGACGATCAGCCCCAATCGGGCGAGGGGGGCCATCACCGCCATCCGCGTCCCGACCACGACCCGCGCTTCGCCGCGCAGGATCCGCCACCAGGTGTCATGCCGCTCCCCGACCGAGAGGCCCGAATGGAGCACCGCCAGATCGTCGCCGAAGACCGCGGCCAAGCGGTCGGCGAGCTGGGGGATGAGCGCGACCTCGGGGACGAGCATGATCGCTTGCCTGCCTTCGACCAGCGTCGCCTCGATTGCGGCGATGTAGACCTCGGTCTTGCCGGTTGCCGCCACGCCCTCGAGCAGCAGTGAACCTCCCGGGGAGAGAGCGGCGATTCGCTCCGCGGCCAGTTGTTGCTCAGCCGATGGCAGCGGTCGCACCTCCATCGGCCGAGGCCGATGCGAGAGCGGGTCGCGTACCATCTGGCGCCAGCCGAGTTCCGCGGCACCGATGGCGGCCAGCCGGCGAGCGGGCTCGAGGACCGCGGACGGCTCCACCCCAATCTCCGTGGCCAGCTCGGACAGGCTGCGCTCGCCTTCTCCCAGGGCACCCAGCAGCGCGCGCTGGACCGGGGCACCAGCACGCGGCTGGGGTCCATCCGCAATCCGGCGCAGGACCCGCACGCGGCGTTCCCCGACGTCAGGAGGGCGCAGGCGCCAGGCGGGGCGCACGATCCCCGCTCGCTGCAGGCGGTTGACGGATCGCGCATCCCCAATCGCCCGTCGCAGGGCGGCATCATCAACCTCGCCCGCGGGATCGCGCGTAGCCAGGAGCCGGGCGGCTGCGGGCGGGAGCGCGTCCGGATCGGGAACGGTCCAGCGTCGCTCGAGGCGCGATTCCAACCCTGGCGGCAGCATCGCCGCCAGGGTGACCCCGATCGGGGCACGGTAGTAAGCCGCCACCTCCTCGGCGAGGGCAAGCAGGTCGGGGGTCAGCATCGGGCCGCTGACCACGGCCTCGATGTCGCGCAAGGGCACGTTCCCATCTTCGGGCGACGACTGCGCGGCACCTGGCAGGACGTAGCCGAGGGCCGTCCGACGACCGTAGGGCACCAGCACCAGCGAGCCGGGCGGGACCGGTTCGGGGGCGCGATAACTGAAGGTTCGCTCGGGGCGATCGGCGACCGCCTCGACCGCGATGCGCAGGACCGCTGCCCCGTCGCTGGGCACGCCCGAAGCCGGCCTAGAGCCGAACGCGGCGGGGTGGGTCGCGGCGAGCCTCGGCCTGGATGATCTCCCAGATCCGCTCGGCGGCGGCCTCGGGGCGATCGGTCTCATTCACCACCACGTAGTCGTAGTCGGCGGAATTCGCCATCCAGTGCTCGGCGTCGCGCCGACGACGGGCGAGGCTCTCGGCCGATTCCGACCCACGGCGCGCCAGCCTGACCGACAGGTCGTCGAGCGAGGGTGGCATGACGAAGACAAGAAGCGCATCGGGGACCAGGCCGCGGACCGCGCGCGCACCCTGGGGATCGATGGTCAGGATCGCGTCGCGCCCCGCAGCGAGGATCCCGCGCACCTGGTCGACCGGGGTCCCGTACCAACTGCCGTGGACCTCGGCGTGCTCGAGCAGACCGCCACTGGCGCGCAACTGGTCGAACGCCTCGTGGGTGACGAAGTGGTAGTGGACCTTGTCCTCCTCGCCGGGACGCCGCGGTCGGGTGGTGGCGGTCACGATCGGCACGACCTGCGGGTGGCGGTGCGCCAACTCGGCCACGACCGTGCTCTTGCCGACTCCCGACGGGCCCGAGACGACCACCAGCAGGGGATTCGGGAAGACCAGCCGTTTCGAGCGCCGCGTTCCCGATGACCGGCTCACTCCCCCACCTCCATGACGGCGACCCCGCAGCCGACCGGCAGGCCGGCATTCGGGATGCCACACGCGGCCAGGCAGTCGGCGAGGTCCGGCGGCAACTCACTCCACGCGCGCAGGCGTGCGCCGTCGAGCGGACGGGCCAGGGCCAGGCCGGCGGCGTGCAGGAACTGGCGACCGAGCCCTCCGGGTCCCGGTCCGCCGCCGTAGCGGCGATCGCCGGCAATCGGCAACTGAAGGTATGCGAGGTGGGCCCGGATCTGGTGCGTACGACCGGTGCGCGGCCGTAGCGAGAGGAGGCTATACCCGCCGCCGGAGTGGAGGAGCGAGTACTCGGTCACCGCCTCGCGGCCCCCAGCGACAACTGACATGCGCTGCCGATCCCGGGGATCGCGGCCGATGGGGGCCTCGATCCGGCCGCGGCCCGCCGGCGGCTGGCCGCGAACCAGGGCGAAGTATTGCTTTTCGATCTCCCGCGCGCCGAACTGGCGCATCAGCGACGTCTGGGCGGCATCGGTCTTGGCCACCAGCAGGAGGCCGGACGTGTCGCGGTCAAGCCGATGCACGATTCCGGGGCGTTGCACGCCGCTGATCGATCCGAGCGTCTCGCCTCGTGCCGCGGATCTGCCTGCCAATGCATGCACCAGCGTCCCAGATGCGTGACCAGCACTGGGGTGCACGACCATCCCGGCCGGCTTGTCGACGATCAGCATCTCGGAGTCTTCGTACACAACTCGGAGCGGGATCGACTCAGGCGAAAGGCTCTGATCGGGCACCGCCTCGAGATGGATGGTCAGCTGCTCGCCGCCCTGCAGCCGATCGCTGGACCGCCGCGCATGCCCGTCAACCAGCGCTCGTCCGTCGGAAAGAAGTCGCTGGGCGTGAGCCCGCGAGATGCCGCCGATCGCGCTGACCGCCAGGTCTGCGCGGCCCGCTGCGGCGATCCCGGTCCGCGTCTCAGCGGCGGCTGAGGGGTCGGTCATCCACCGTCTCCGGGCGCCGCCCGCTGCCCGAAGGCCATCCAGCCGAGCAGGACCACGATCCCGACCGTCAAAGACGAGTCCGCCACGTTGAAGGCAGGGAAGCGCAGGTCGCCGAAGCCGACCGAGATGAAGTCGGTGACGTAACCGAGGCGCACCCGATCCACGAAATTGCCAAGCGCCCCGCCCAGCACGACGCCTAGCACGACGTGCAGCCACATCGGACGGCCCAATAGGCTGCGGTGGTAGCCGGCGATCAGGCCGAATGCGACGATGGTGACCACGATGAAGAACCACGCGGCGCCCTGCAGCAGCGAGAAGGACGCACCCCGGTTCTGCAAGTGCCAGGCGACGATGAAATCCCCCACCATGGACGCGCGCTCGCCCACCGCCAGGTTGGCGACCACGGCGGCCTTGGTGGCCTGATCGGCGATCGTGATCAGGATGCCGATTGCCAACAGCGCGATCGTCTCGCGCGGCAGGGCGGCTCGTCGGGCTGCCATCGTCACCGACCGATGGTAACGCGACCCACCGACATCAGGCGCGTCGCAGGGTCAGGCCGAAGGTTACGCCGTCGGATTCGAATTCGTCGCCGGCGAGTGGATCCGCGACCGCCTCGCCGGGCCCGATCAGCAGCCCGGTGGCCAGGATCTCCTCTGCCAGCCACGAGCGGAATGGCTCCAGCCGGTCCCCCGCCTCAGCCTCGCATGAGACCGCGGCCACGATCCGATCAGCGAGCTCCAGGCCGGCCGCCTTGCGGAGTGCCTGGAGCCGATGGCCGACCTCGCGTGCCAGCCCTTCCGCCAGCAGTGCGTCGGTCAGGTCGGTGTCGATCGCGACCAACAGGTCCCCCGCCTCGGCCACCTCGTGACCTGGACGGCCGCGCGAGGTGAGCGCAAAGGCGTCCGGGTCGAGGGTCACGCCTCCTACCACTGCCCGCCCGTCATCCAGGAGCTGCCAATCCCCCGAGCGCGCCCCGGCCATCACCGCTCGCACATCTGCGCCGTGCCGTGGGCCGATCACCGGCAGCAACGGGTAGAGGGTCCGCTGAACGAGCTCGGAAGCATCGGAGAGCGCCGCGAAGCCTTTGATGTTGAGTTCGTCGAGGACGATCGCCTCGAGTTCGGCGTGGGTCGCCGGGTCCGCCGACAGGCGGCCTCCGGCGGCGACGGGCAATTTCACGCTGATGGTGGCAAGCGGCTGTCGGGTGCGCAGCCCCGCCGCCGAGCGCGCGGCCCGACCCAGCCCCACCACCTCGCGGGAAAGGGCGACGGCCGCTTCGAGGGCTTCGTCCCGTCGCTCCGCGCGCATCGACGGGAAGTCCACCAGGTGCACGCTGTCGCTGGCCGCCGGATCGACCGTGCCGACCAGGTTCTCCCAGATCGCGTCGGCCAGGTGGGGCACGAACGGGGCGAGCAGCCGCGTGAAATCGGTCAGCACCGCGTACAGGGTGTCGTAGGCGGCCTCCTTGTCGGCGTCGAGCGCGCCTTTCCAGAATCGGCGCCTGTTGCGGCGGACGTACCACGAGGACAAGTCCTCGACGAATCCCTCCATCGCCCGCGTGGCGCGCGCCGCGTCGTACGCATCCAGCGCGGTTCGGACCTCCCCGATCAGGCCGTCGAGCCGAGACCCGATCCAGCGGTCGAGCAGCGTGCGGGCCGGGTGGTCTCCGGGGGTCGTGCCCGGCGCCGGGGTCCAGCCGTCCAGCCGGGCATAGGTCACCAGGAATCCGTACGTGTTCCAGAGCGGCAGGAAGAAGCGGCGCACCACCTCGTGGCCGGGGCCGTAGCCGAAGTTCAGGTTCACGGCCGGGTTGGCCGCGGCATACATCCAGCGCATCACATCGGCGCCGATCTGTTCCGCCGCATCGTCGAACCAGATCGCGTTGCCCTTGCTCTTGTGCATCTCCTCGCCGTGTTCGTCGTGGACCAGCGCGTAGCCGAACAGGGTCCGCATCGGCGCCCTGCCGGTCATGACCGTGCTCATCGTGATCAAGGCGTAGAACCAGTTGCGGAACTGGCCGGGGAAGCTCTCGGTCACGAAGTCGGCGGGATACCAGCGTGCCCAATCGGTCCGATCCGTGGTCCAGCCCAAGGTCGACAGGCCGACGATCCCGGCGTCCAGCCACGGGTTGCCCACGTCCCGGATGCGCGAGGTCGCGGCTCCACAGGCGCCGCACGCAATCTGCACCGCATCGATCCATGGCCGATGGGGTGAATGGCCCTCGAACGCATCCCAGCCGCTGATCGCGCGCTCGCGGAGCTGCTCCCGCGAACCGATGACCTCGTAGCGCCCACATGCCTCGCACTCCCAGATCGGCAGAGCAAGCCCGTAGTAGCGCTTCTTGCTGATCATCCAGTCGCGCATGTTGCGAAGCCAGTCGAGCTCGCGCTCCTCCAGGCCGATGCCCGCCGGCAGCCACGTCACGCGGCGAGTGACGTCCGACAGCTTGTTGCGCAGTGGGTCCATCGCGATGAACCATTCGTCCACCAGGCGAAACACGACCTGGGTGCCGCAGCGCCAGCAGACCGGGTAGCTATGGCGGTACCCCGCGCGCGCCACCAGCAGGCCGCGCCCGGCCAGGTCATCGGCAATCTCGCGCGCCAGGTCGGCGCCGCCGGGGTCATCGGCGCCGGCATAGCGCCCGGTCTGCCAGGCGTACCCGTCATTGAAGATCCCCGACTCATCGATCGGGTCGAGCACCGCGAGTCCGTGCAGGCGCGCAAGCGCGAAGTCCTCCTGGCCGCAGCCGGGGGCGATGTGCACGATCCCGGTCCCCTCGTCGTCGGACACCTCGTCCCAGGGGATGACCCGATGCTCGACTCCCTCCTGCACCGGAAACTCGTCGAACGGACCGCGGTAGCGAAGGCCGACCAGGTCGGCCCCGGAGACGCTGCGCAGTACCGTGGCACCCGGCGTCACCCGCGTCAACGACCCGTGGCTGAGCCACCAGCGCCGGCCATCGGATCCCTCGACCAGGTCGTAGGTGAGCGCGGGGTGCACCGCCGCCGCCACGTTCGATGACAGGGTCCACGGCGTCGTGGTCCAGACCAGCAGGTCCTCGTCCTGGTGGCCGGCATCGGTCATCGGCAGGCGCAGGGTCAGCGACAGGTGGGTGAGTTCGCGATAGCCCTCGGTGGCGAGCTCCATGTTGGACAGCCCGGTGCCGCAGCGTGGGCACCACGACATGACGTCGTGGCCCTTCTGCAGCAGCCCCTGTCGTTCGCACTCGGCGAGGAAGTCCCAGATCGCATAGTTGTTCTCATCGCTATTGGTGTAGTAGCTGTGCTCCCAGTCCATCCACATCCCGAGCCGGCGGCTCTGCTCGGTGATCCGGTCCGCGTAGCGCGCGACCCGCGCCTTGCAGAATTCGACGAATCGATCGACGCCGTAGGCCTCGATATCGCGCTTGGATCGGAAGCCGAGCTCCTTCTCGGCCTCGACTTCAATCCACAACCCCTGGCAATCGAAGCCGTTCTGGTAGCGCTGTCGCTCGCCGAGCATGGTGTGGTAGCGCAGATACAGGTCCTTGTAGGTCCGGCCCCAGGCGTGGTGGACCCCCATCGGGTTGTTGGCGGTGATCGGACCGTCGAGGAAGCTGTATCGCCGCGGGCTGTCCGCGTTGCGGGCCAGGTAGCGCGCCTCGGTGCGCTGCGCGGTCCAGCGTTCGATCTGGGCGCGTTCCAGCGTCGGGAGGTCGAATTTGCCCGGCACCGCTCGAAAGCCCACCCTGCACACCTTCCCAACTACCACGCGACCCGCCCCGAACGGCTCCGGGACGGGGCGTTCGATCACGCGGGGAGACCCGCGTCGGCCATGCTCTGATCCTGCACGACCCGGGGTCGTGCCGTCGGCGGATGGTCGCAGCGCGGCCGCCGGATTGTCAATCGCGTGGGGTCAGCCGACCAGGGCACGACCCACGAGCGCGAGGGCGAGCAATCCGCTAACGGCGACCAGGCCGGCGAGGCGCGGGAAGCGGATCCAGGCCACGATCGACCCGGCGAGTGCCACCGGTCCCCCCAGGATCACGGCCAGCGCCAGAATGCGGATCCCCTCGGTCTCGGCCGGAAGCAGTTCGAGCCAACTCCCTGCGAGCCAGGTCGCGCCTCCCAGCAGGGGAGGTGCCAGGACCAGCAGCGAGCGACCGCGACCGGCGGCCCAGCGCGGGACCGGCACCCGAACCGACGGGAGCGAGATGGATGGCAACCGCACCCGCGGCAAGGTTCGGGTGACGGCGACTGCGGACGAGGCGAGACCCGCCGGCGACGCCGGCGCTGCGGCGGCGGGGGTGACGAGACGAGGCGTGCCAACTGGGCGGGTGGCGGCACGCGGGATGAGCGTCGCCACCGCTAACCAGGCGGGCCGATGCCAGGTCGAGCGCTGGCGTGCTCGCGATGGGCGCGGCGTATCGTCCACGGCAATCGCCCTCGGGGATGGCGTGCGCGGTGGCTCGTAGTTGCCGCTCCGGACCGCCTCGGATGCCGCTCGGCGCTCCGACTCGGCAGCCACCACCGCCGCGGTGCGATGGGTGGCAAGTCGCTCTTCGAGTTGTTCCCGCTGGATCCCGGTAAGGCCGCCGGCGGTATCGAGTGCGAGCACCGCTCCGGCGACCGCCGTCGGGGGCGCCGAGACGGCAATCGGCACCGGGCGGACCCTGGCCTGGGCCTGGTCGAGCCGCAGCTGGAGGCGGACCGCGGCGGTCAGGACCTCCACCACTTCGCGCTCGTCTGCGACGGCCACCGCGAGCCGACCCTGGTCGGTCGGGATCATGACCATGGGGCGTCCCGGGGCGAGCCGGACGACCGTGATCGATTCGTCGTTCAGGGTAGCCGGGCCGAGCGCCCAACCAATCGCTCCAAGGCGCGCGCGCAGCTTCGGTCGGCCACGCCCGCCGACGGAGATCCGGGTCAGGGCACCCGGCGCCAGCCGGAAGTGCTGATCATGCCCGAGCCAGCGCAACCGCAGCGACGCAACGTCGACCTCGAGCCGAGCGGTCAGGATGACGCCGGCCAGCCATCCCGCGCCGAGGACAGCCAGCCCGCCGACCGCAGCCGGAACCAGGAACAGCAGCGCGCCGGAGGCCGCGTGCGCGGCGCCGAGGCCGACCATCATCAGCCCGGTGCCCCCGATGACGGCCGGGCCTGCCAGCAGGCGTCCCGGTTGACGGGCCAGGCGGATCTGCGAACTCGCCACGCTGCGGGATGCCACCTTCAACTCAGTGGATGGGGGTCAGCCAGTCCCGGTAGGCGTCGATGCGACCGCGCACCGCGTCGAAGTAGATCTGCGACAGGCGCCGGGTGATCGGCCCAGTGTTTCCATCGCCGATCTGACGGCGGTCGATCTCGACGACCGCCGCGACCTGGGCTCCGGTGCCGCACAGGAAGACTTCGTCGGCCTGGTAGAGCTCGGTCCGATCGATCGTCCGCTCCTGGACGGGAATGCCGAGCTCGGTGGCGACCTGCATCAGGCGGCGGCGGGTGATCCCCTCGAGGATGTTGTCAGTCACCGATGGGGTGATCAGTCGCCCCTGCTGGACCATGAACAGGTTTTCGGCGCTGCCTTCGCTGACGTGCCCATCGTGGGTCAGCACGATCGCCTCGTCGAAGCCGTTGAGCTGCGCCTCGGTCTTGGCCAGCGCGCCGTTCACGTATCCCCCTGCCAACTTACTGCGGGCCGGGATGGCGTTGTCATCGGTGCGGCGCCAGGTCGAGATCTGGGCTCGAATCCCGCCATCGGTGTCGATGTAACGACCGAACGGGATGCCGAAGATCACGACGTCGGAGTCGAGGTTGTGCAGGCGCACCCCGATCGACTCGCTTGACTTGTAGACCAGTGGTCGCAGGTAGACGTCCTCGCGCAGATTTCCGCGGCGCAGGACCTCGACGGTGATCGCGGCGAGTTCCTCGGCCGTATGCGGGACGCTCATCATCAGGAACCTGGCGGAGTTGAGCAGTCGCTGGTAGTGAGCGATGAACTCGAGCCCATAGAGTTGCCCTGCCTCGGCGTTCCAGTAGGCGCGGATTCCCTCGAAGACGGCCGTCCCGTAGTTGAAGGCGTGGGTCAGGACGCTGACCCTGGCATCGGCCAGGGGAACGTACTGGCCGCGGAAATAGGCCCACAGCCCGTCGGTGTTGTGACCGATCGTGGCCCTGGCCGGTGTTCCCTGCTTGAGCAAGCTGGCCTCCTCAGCGCCCGGGTGGTGCCACGCGCCGCGTGGCATCGGCGTCGCCGAGTATACGCCCCACCTCGTCAGCCTCCCCCGGCCACCGCGCCCGGCAGGAAGAGCGCGGCAGCCACATAGGCCAGGTAGATCGGGCCGCCGAGCAGCAGTGCGTAGGCCGGCAGGCTGCCTCGTCGCCACATCGAGCCGAAGATGAGCAGGGTGGCCAGCAATGCGGCCCCGCCGGACACCAGGGAGAGCAGGCTGTCGCTGGTTACCGTCCACTCGGTAAACAGGATCGCCAGCACCGTCGGCAGGCAACTCTGGAAGACCATCGCCCCGGTGATGTTGCCCATCGCCAGCGTGTCCTTCCCGCTGCGCACCCAGATGATCGAATTGAACTTCTCGGGCAACTCGGTAGCGATGGGGGCGATGATCAGGGCCAGGATCCGCGGGTCGAGCCCGATGGTGGTGGACAGGTGCTCGACCGCGCCCACGAAGACCTGCGCTCCGACCAGGATCAGCCCGAGCGCCAGCCCAACCTGGGCGATGATGATCCGCAGAGCCGGTGCCGGTTCGCGCCCCTCCCAGGCATCGCGCTCGCCCGGGAGGACATCGATGTCCACCGGGCGGCGAGGCGCCAGGCGCGATAGGTGCAGTCGATTCAGGTCTGACGCGTCTGACTCGCCGTTCTCATCGGAGAAATGCGCCCGTACGTAGAGCACGTAGGTGATCAGGAGTCCGGCGGCCACCAACCAGCGCACGACCGGGATCGCTGGCAGGAAGGCAGAACCGATCACGACTGAGTAGGCGACCACGAAGACCGCCACGTCGCGACCGAGCACCCGCACGTTGACCTTCAGGTCCGTGGAGCGTCGCCCGCCGCGGGCTGTGATCAGCACCGCGCTGCCGGTCACGAACATGGCCAGGGTGGCGAGCATGAAGGGCGCGCCCAGGATGGCGCCCACGCCGACCTCCGACGAGCTGTGGCTGGGCGTTCCGGTGAGAACAGGCACCAGGATCGCGATGACCGGGATGAGCGTCTCGGGCATGGCCGTGGCAACGGCGGCCAGCACGCTGCCGACCGCGCCCTCGGCGAGGTCCAGCCGACGGCCGAACCACTCGATCCCGTTGGTGAATAGCTCGGCGGCGATCAGGATCACCAGCAGCGATCCGACGAGCAGGACCAGGTCCATGGCTTGCCTCAGTCGGGCGGGACTATGGGCGGAGGTGCTCCGGCGCGTAGGGCAGGAGGGCGACCTGGCGGGCCCGCTTCAGGGCGATGGTCAGCATCCGCTGGTGCCGAGCGCACGTGCCAGTCTTGCGGCGCGGCTCGATCTTGGCCCGCTCCGACAGGTATCGGCGCAGGCGGTTGACCTCCTTGTAGTCGATGGCGTCGACCTTATCGACGCAGAAGTTGCAGACCTTGCGCCGGCGTCGATCGCGGTACAGGTCATTCGATTCCTTCTTGGAGCGGGGTGGTGGCATCGGGGTCGTTCGCCTCGTTGATTAGAAGGGGATGTCGTCGACGTCGACGAAGGGCTGGTCGGGCGCGGCCTTCTCGGCGGTCGGCGATGTCCGTGCCGGGCGTGCGACGGGCGCCGCCCCTTCGCCCACTCCAAAGCTGCCTACGGAGCCGTCTTCGTCGCGTGGGCGCCGTTCCAGGTTCACGATCCGCGCGGAGGTCAGTTCCAGGCTGGTTCGTTTCTGGCCATCCGCCGCGTCGTACTCGCGAGCGCGCAACTGCCCTTCGGCATAGATCTTGTTGCCCTTGCGCAGTTGCTCTGCGGCCCGCTCGGCGGGCTGGTCCCAGACCTCGACCCGCATCCACATCGTGTCCTCGACCCACTCGCCGTCGGCACCCCGCCGGTTGTTGTTGACCGCCACGCGCAGGTTGACCACGGCCTTCCCGCTGGGCGTGTAGCGCAACTCCGGGTCCGCACCCAGGTTGCCGATGATCTGCATTCGGTTCAGCGACATGACACTCTCCTGGCTGCCTGCCTAGGCCTCAACAGCGGCGGGTACGTCTTCGTCATCGACCGAGGCGACGACCTCGTCGATCTCGGCCGGCGCCACCGCAAGACCCTCGTCAACCGCGAGAGCCTCGTCATCCAGCGGCGGGGCGATGCCGTCAACGGTCAGCACGGTGACGAGGTGACGCATGATCTCTTCGCTGATCAGCAGGCCCCGCTCGATCTCGCGAATCGCCGACGGGGCGATATCGAAGTGGAGCAGGAAGTAACTCGCCTCGCGGTAGTGCTGCACCTCGTACGCCAAGCGGCGCTTGCCCCAGGGCGAGACTTTGGTCAGCGTACCGCCGGCGTTCACCACGGCGCGGGTGACCTTCTCGACCGCCGCCTGGAGCTTATCGTCGTCCAGGTCGGGTCGAATGAGAAGCATGAGTTCGTATCGGCGCATCGGCCGTATCTCCTCTCTCTGGGCTTGCGGCTCGTCTGTCAGTCGATCGAGCGGCAGAAAGGAGCCCGTTACATGATTGCAGCCTCCGTCGCCGGAGGCGCCGACCGAGTATAGGCTCCCAGTCCGGGGATGGCAACGCGCTCGCCCACCGGCCTATACTCCGCAGCCAACAATCCCGCCGCCGCAGGACAAATGCCGACCAATCCCCTCCTGGTATGCGCCCCCGCGGGTGAAATGCGCACGCAGCTCGAGTCGCAGCTGCGCGGGCTGGGCTACGCGATCACCGCCGTGCCAACCTCGGCCGATGCGGTGGCCGCCCTGCGCGATGCCTCGTTTGACCTGCTGGTCGCAGATGGCCTGGCGGTCGCGGGCGCGATCGCCGGATTACGCGCTGCGGCCGGGGGTCAGCTGCCGGTCCTGCTCATCACCTCGGCCGTGGATATCGAGGCCCGGATCGCGTTCCTGGAGGCCGGCGCCGACGAGGTCATCGGCGAAGCCCACATCCGGCGCGAACTGGAGGGTCGAGTCCAGGCCCTGCTGATCCGCAGCGGCCACCTGCACCCGCCCGGTGGCGGTCCACCGACTGGCCAGATCGTGGCCTTCTTCTCACCCAAGGGTGGCGTCGGCACCACGACCCTAGCAGTAAACACCGCGGTCCTACTGGCAGGGGGCCAAGCCGGGATGGCCGCTGCGCGCGTCCTGTTGGTGGACCTCGACCTGCAGTCCGGCCAGGTAGCAACCCATCTCAACCTGACGCCCAACTTTGACATCGGCAGCCTGTGCGCTGACCAGCAGGCGCTGGCCGATGTGGAGCAGGCAGCCTCGTACCTGACCCGACATGCATCCGGCGTCGCCGTTCTTGCCGCCCCGACCCGCCCGGACATGGATTTCCGGATCGGGATCGAGCAATTGGAGCGCGCGATTACGCTACTCCGGCCACGCTTCGACTACGTCGTGGTCGACGCCGGCAGCCGCATAGATGAGCGCGTCCTGTGGATCTTCGTGCAGGCGGCCACCATCGTGGTGGTGGTCTATCCGGAGATCGCGGCCCTGCGCGCGGTCAGCCTGCTGCTGGCCTACCTGGGCGAGACGACCGACCTCGAGGCCAAAGTGCACTTCGCCGTCAACCACCTGTTCGCCAAGGAACTCCTCAAGGGGAGGGATATCGAGCGCCTGCTGGGGACGCGCCCGGTGGCCGAGATCCCGTTCGCCGATGTCGATGTCGTGCGCAGCGTGAACGAGGGCACGCCGGTGGTCAGTTCGCGGCCAACCTCTCCTGCGGCATTGGCGATGGGCCACCTGGCCCGCGCGGCGGTAGGCCTCGAAACGCCATCAACCGAGGTCGCGCCAGCGGTCCCCAGCCGCCGCCAGAGCCTGTTTCGCCGCCGCTGAACTGGTGCCGGAGGAGGGACTCGAACCCCCACGCCCTTGCGGGCCGCCGGGTTTAAGCCGGCTGCGTCTGCCGTTTCGCCACTCCGGCGCCGAATGATGGAGGCGACGACGGGAATCGAACCCGTGTACGCGGTTTTGCAGACCGCTCCCTGGGCCACTCGGGCACGTCGCCTCGGTTCAACTGCGCTGGCTGCCCCGCGAGGATTCGAACCTCGGTTCACGGATCCAAAGTCCGCTGTCCTGCCAGTTAGACGACGGGGCATTGGCACCGGCCTGAGGCTAGCAGAGCAGGCGAGGCAAAGAAATGGAGCGGAAGACGGGACTCGAACCCGCGACCCTCACCTTGGCAAGGTGATGCTCTACCAACTGAGCCACTTCCGCCCGATGACCGATCCGCGCTCACGAAGTCTGGTGCCGAGGGTCAGATTCGAACTGACGACACCCGCCTCTTCAGGGCGGTGCTCTACCAACTGAGCTACCTCGGCCCGCCCGCTCCGTTGAGGTTGTCGCGCAGCCCGACCACCTGCCTGATCTTGGCCGGTCCTCGTCCACGGTCGCGTCTCGCGCCTGAGAGCATACCGACCGCGCGAGTCGAGCGTCAACTCGTGGGCATGTGTACGGGAGCGTCCCTCGCTCCAGCGCCGCCGGGCGTAATGTGGACCATGGATCGCTCCGGCTTCTCCGCGCGGCCACACCATATGGGCCGATCATGAACCGATTCCGGCGCCTGGGCCTGCAACGGCGCATCATGCTTTACGTAACGGCGGGGCTGACAGTGATGTTCGGCGTGGTGGCCGTGGTCGGCTTGGGTGCGATCGGGGAGGCGACCGAGTTGGTCTACCGGGAGCGGCTCGTTACCGCCCAGATGACGGCGGGCACCGTCGTGCGCGAGTTCGCCCAGGTTGCCGCCGAGGTCGAGGGGTCACGCCAGGACCTGTTCCCACGCCCCGGGTCGGGTGCACCTGTGGGAGCGGCCGCCCGTCTGCTCGCTCGCCTCGAACGCACGCCCGAGCTGTACCGCTTCATCAATGTCATCGGTGTATGGCTCCTGGACGACAACGGTCGACTCCTCGAACAGGCCGGCAAGCCGCGCGCCTCGCCGGGTGGTGCTCAATTGCCAGCGGCGGACCTCGATAGCTCGCCCGACGATCGCTTTCGGATAGTCGCCGGCGTGGCCCCTGCCGAGGGCGCCCCTCCGTTCGCCATCGTGGTCGTTCGCGTTGGCGGGGCGTCCGGCAACGCGGGGCTGATTGTGGCCGTGCACATCGAGGCGATGAATTCGAATCTGCCATTCCTGCCAACAGCCGATGGCTTGCAGCCTGACCAGGTCGCCGTCCCACCGCCATACGCCGGCGACGCCGCGGAATATCACCTCGAGATCGTCGCCGGTGACGGGACGGTTGTCCTGGGAATCGGACCGGACGAGTACCCGGGCCAGCCGAGCCCGCATTACTCGGCCATCCGCTCCCTCGCCGATGCGGGCGGGGCCGCGACGCTTCGTCACGATCCTGAGAGCACGCCCGGCAGTGAGTCTCACGTCATGGCCGTCGTGCCGGTTGGGCGCAGCCCGTTCTACCTGGTGCTGGAGCAGGCGGTGGACGTCGCCCTGGCGCTCCCGCTCCAACTTCGTGACCGGCTCTTCCTTTCGATCGGCATCGGTTTCGCCCTCACGCTGGGGGTGGCCTGGGTCACGACCCGCCGTGTCGTCGCCCCGACCGAGATGCTGACCCGGGCAGCCGAGCGGATGGCCGAGGGGGATCTCGCCAGCCCGATCGAGGTCAACGCGCAAGACGAGGTGGCACAGCTTGCCGACAGTCTGGAGGTGATGCGTCGTCGACTCCAGTCCGCTCTTGCCGCGATCGAGCAGACGAATGCGGAGCTCGAGACACGGGTCGCCGACCGGACAGCTCGGCTCGGCCATGTGCTGCGTACCACGATCTCGGCACAGGAGGAGGAGCGACATCGCCTGGCCCGCGAGTTGCACGACGAGACGGCGCAGACTCTCGCCGCGCTCGCCATCGCGCTCGACCGGGCACGGGACGGTCTGGCCGAAGAAGGCTCCAGCCCCGAGCCCCGTGAGCGGATCGCCGAAGCGCGCGCGATCGCCGCGCGCCTCCTGGAGGAGACGCGCCGGCTGATCCTGGGGCTGCGGCCGTCGGCCCTTGACGACCTCGGCCTCGTGCCCGCGATCCGCTGGCTGTGTGAGATGGGCATCGTTGATCCCGCAACCGTGGTCACGATCGACGCTGACGGTTCTGGCGTCCGCCTGGTGCGGCACGTCGAGACCGCGCTCTTCCGGATCGCACAGGAGGCGATCGGCAACGTCGCACGCCACGCCGCGGCGCGCAATGTGCGGGTCAGTCTCGAGGTCGCCGACGGCGTCGCCCGGCTCTCCGTCGCCGACGACGGACGCGGATTCGACCCCGCGGATGTGTTCGGGCCGGCAGGCAACGCGCAGAGCGTGGGCCTCCTCGGCATGCAGGAGCGGGTGCGTCTGCTCGAAGGGAAGATGCAGGTCCGTTCCGGGGCCGGACACGGAACCGAGGTCGTCGTCGAACTCCCGATCGTGCCGGAAGCTGCCTGAGTGGCGATTCGCGTGCTGGTGGTCGACGACCACACCCTCGTCCGGGCGGGGATCGTCGGCTTGCTCGACAGCCAGATCGACATGGAGGTCGTAGGGCAAGCCGGGAGTGCGCGCGAGGCGATCGAAGCGCTCCCGGCTACCCGGCCGGACGTCGTGCTGATGGATATCACGCTGCCGGGCGTCAGCGGGTTGGTCGCGACCCGCGAGATCCGGGAGCGATTCCCGTTGATCAACGTTGTCATGCTCACGATCCACGACCGGGATGACTACCTGTTCCAGGCGCTGCGCGCAGGCGCCGTAGGCTACGTCCTCAAGGGGGCCGAGGTCCAGGAGCTGCTTTCCGCCGTGCGCACCGCCCACCGCGGCGATGTGTACCTGTTTCCCGCCGCCACCAAGAGGCTCGTGGCGGATTACTTGCACCGCGATCGAAGCGACGAGGAGCGAGCGACCTACGATGGGCTGAGCGACCGCGAGCAGGAGGTCCTGGGCCTCATCGCCCAGGGCATGACGGGTGCCGAGATCGCCGCGGCGCTCTACCTGAGCCCGCATACGGTTCAGTCACACCGGGACCACATCATGCGCAAACTCGGCCTCCACTCGAAGGCGGCTCTCATCAAGTACGCCATCTCCCGGGGTCTCATCGACCTGTAGGTCCATCCCTCGTTCTGCCCACCACGAATGGGCGGTCTGCCCCACGGCCGTCCCCCCGCGGATGCGATACCGCGCAGCGCCCCGGCCGCCGATGCTGTGTGGGACCAGCCACGCATCCATGAGGCACGCCAATGACAGCAACCATGAGCCGGACCGCGGCCATCACCGTCTTCGCTCTCATCCTCAGCGCCTGCCAGGCCGGAAGTGCCAGTCCGGCAGCGTCCTCCTCCGAGCCACCTGACCTCACGTCGCCCAGCGAGGCCCCGGCGCCGGCCATGTACGTGGCCAACGCGGCCGACTTCGTCGCAGCGGCCGACTGGGATCTGAAGCAGACCATCACCATTGAGCTGACCGAGTTCGCCTTCACGCCGAAGGACCTCGTCCTCGAGGCGGGCCAGCCGTACGTCCTTGAAGTCGTCAACTCCGGAGACGTCAAGCATGAGTTCACCGCGGAGGACTTCTTCCGGACCGTCGCCACGCGCAAGGCCGAGACGGCCGAGAGCGAGGTAAAAGTCCCCTTCTTCACCGAGGTCGAGGTCTTCGCGGGGCGAACCGTCGAGATCTTCCTGATCCCCCTGATCCCCGGCACCTATGACCTCGTGTGCGAGATCGAAGGCCATTACGAGGCAGGCATGTTCGGCACGATCACCGTGACCGGCGAGACTCCCGCAACGCCGGTAGTCGAACTGGCCGACGTGAGCACCGGCCCGTGGCTACAGGACGGCCCGGCCTTGGTGCAGGCGGCCGACTGGGACGCCGCGGAAACGCCAACGATCGAGCTCTCCGAGTTCGCCTTTGCGCCGTCGGAGATCAGCCTGACGGCCGGCCAGCCGTACGTGATCACGGTTCTCAACGTGGGCGATGTCAAGCACGAGTTCACGGCCGAGGACTTCTTCGGTACGGTCGCCTTCCGCAAGGCTGAAGACGCATCGGGTGAGTTCAAGGCACCCGCTCCACGCGAAGTGGAGGTGTTTGCCGGTGCTGAGATCGAGTTGTATCTGATCCCGATGGAGCCTGGCACCTACGAGCTCGTGTGCGAGATCGAGGGCCACTACGAGGCAGGGATGTTCGGCACGATCACTGTTGTCGCGGCGACCTGATCGAGTTCGCGTCCATCCGATGCCCGCCGCTCAGTGGGAGCGGCGGGCACCTTTCGTTTCGTCACCCACCTCTTCGGGGCGATGCTCTACCTTCAGAGCCCCGCCGACTAGTAATCGACGGCGTCACACGACCCCGATCGGGCGCTCGATCGCCGCGTCGGCGAAGAGGGCCCGGTCGACCAGGGCCCGCAGGACGTACCGATTCTCCAGGCCCGCCCCGTCGAACGATGGTGCCGCTCCTTTTGGCACGGTGAGGGTCACATCTGCGCCGCTCCTCAGGGCGGTCGGATCCACCGCCGTGGACGCGATGATGCCTTCCACCGCGTTGGGCGCGTTCGTTCGCCGATGGAGCTCGACTCGGCCGCCGCGACCCGACGGAGCCGCTGGCCAGCGGACCCGGACCAGCAGGTCGCTCCCGGCCGGCGCGGGCAGCGGTGACGTCACCTCGATGGCGGCATCGCCGACGGCCACGCTGGCCATCAGGCTCTGCCCGCCCTGGCGTCCAACGCCGGCTGCCTGCAGGTCACGGTTCTGAGAGACGACGAGCAAGGTTGCCAGCCGGATGTCGCCGCTCATGGCGCGGTCCCATCGCACCTCCAGCGCCCACGCCACGATCGACTCGCCGAGGTGCGCCGACGGCGGCCCGAGCGGTGGCGCGGGGACCGCGAAACGGGCCTCCCATGTCACGCCTGCCGCGAGGTCAGCGGGGACATGTGGCTCGACGAAGGTCTGCTCGACGAAGAGCCGGCCCTGGGCCTCCACCCACTCCTCCCGCGAGATGACCCGTCCCTGGCTGTCACGCTGCTCTCGTTCGCGTCGGACCTCGTCGAGGCGGAGGCCGACCAGCCGAAAGGCAGCGCCGCGCGCGCTGAGCCCCTCGGACGCGGTCACCCGGATCGTGCCGGTCAGCCCATCGCCCACCCGCGCGGGTCCATCGAGGGTGATCTCTCCTAGCAACTGGTCCGAGGATCGGATCAGCTGGGCCGCCCGCACCTCGTGCAGCGGATGGGAACCTACCGGCCCCGCGAGCCGCGAACCGTTGAGCCCGTCGAACGGCGCTGGAGCGGAACCGGAGTGACCGAATCCAAACATGGCGACCTCCCTCGGCCTGCTAGCGGCCGATCATGGGATCTGCGACGGGTCCTGGCCGAACTGGCCCGCCAGCCCGCGCAGGGCCGCGATCCGCTCGGGCATCGGCGGGTGGGTGTCCCACAGGCCGGACGCGCGCTTCTCGAAGCGCTTGATCGGGTTGACGATGTACAGGTGCTGGGTGGCCCGGTTGGCCACCTCGAGAACCTCCGGGTCCTCAGCGATGGTCCGCAATGCCCGCGCCAGGCCTGTCGGGTTACGGGTCAGCTCCACGCCGCTCATGTCGGCGAGTGACTCGCGCTTGCGACTGACCGCCGCCTGCACCAGCGCGCCGGCCAAGGGCGCGACGATGGCCAGCACGATCGCCAGCACGAAGACGAGCGCTGCGATTCCGCCGCCGCCCTTGTCGCGGTCACCTCCGCCACCGCGGTTGCCGCCGCCCCAGAAGGTGAACCGCAGGAACCAGTCCGCCAGCAGGGCGATACTGCCGACCAGCACTCCCACCAAGAGGGTGAAGCGGATGTCGTAGTTGCCGATGTGGCTCATCTCGTGGGCGACGACCCCCTGGAGCTGCTCGCGGTCCATCTTCTCGAGCAGGCCGGTGGTGACGGCCAGCGAGGCGTGCTTCGGATCGCGCCCGGTGGCGAAGGCATTCGGAGCCGAGTCGTTGATGACGTACACCCGCGGCATCGGTATCCCGCCGGCAAGAGACATCTCGGTGACGACGTTGATCAGTTGCTGGTAGCCGTCCGGTGGAGCCTCTCGCGGGACCTCTCGGGCACCGCTGCTGGCGAGGACCAGCTTGTCGCCGCCAAAGTACGAGCCCAGGCTCATCAGGGTGGCGACGACCAGCGCGACAATGATCCCGCCCCAGCCGTAGCCGCTGGCATAGCCGATCGCGCCGCCGAGGGCGCCCAGGATGAGCACCACCAGGACGACGAGCACCCACGACCGTCGCCGGTTGCGGGCGATCTCGTGAAAGAAGGTGGTTGGTGCCGGTGTCGCGGTCATGACGCCACGCGGTGGCGCGGGATCAGTCGCGGAGCTTGACGGTGGGGACCGCGGCGTCCGCCTCTTCGATCTGGAAGTAGTCGCGTCCGGCGAATCCGAGCATCCCGGCCAGCAGCACGTTGGGGAAGGTCTGGATCGAGGTGTTGTACTCGCGCACGGTGCTGTTGTAGTGCTGCCGCGAGAACCCGATCTGGTTCTCGGTGGTAGTCAGCTCCTCCTGGAGCTGGAGCACGTTCTGGTTGGCCTTGAGGTCCGGGTAGTTCTCGCTCAGGGCGAAGAGCTGGCGCAGGGCGCCGGTCAGGAAGTTCTCGGCCTGGGCCGATTGCGCGGCTCCTGCCGCTCCTGCCTGGCTCGCCGATACGGCGGCGGTCCGCGCTTCGATGACCTTGGTCAGGGTCTCCTGCTCGAAGTCCATGTAACCCTTGACCGCCTCGACGAGGTTCGGGATCAGGTCATGTCGGCGCTTGAGCTGGACGCTGATCTGGTTCCACGCCTCGTCCACCAGGTTGCGCAGGCGAACCAGGCCGTTGTACAGGAAGACCAGGAAGACGGCGATCACCGCCACCACGGCCAGGATGATCCAAGTGGGTTCCATGAACGCGCGCACTCCGTCAGCGAATTGAGACGCGGCCATCCTAACAGGCGGGCTGGTGGGCGGTGAGGGGCTCGAACCCCCGACCCCCTCGGTGTAAACGAGGTGCTCTAACCGGCTGAGCTAACCGCCCGCGGTGCGACGCGTGCAAGAACCGGATCGGTCAATTGAAAGGTGGTGCCCAG
>JBKJYH010000045.1:0-9498 GCA_046715765.1 Candidatus Limnocylindria bacterium | reverse complement strand
CCGGGGAGTGGCGCTGGTCGATATCACGGGCCTGGGGCCGCTCCTCGGCGACGAGCGTCGGATCGCGGCGCGCGCGGTGACGCTGGCGCGCGAGGGCGCCCCACTCCCCGTGAAGGCGGGAGTGGGGGACAACCGCTGGCTGGCGGTGCTCGCCGCCCGCCTGGCCCGACCGTCGCAGCCCGGCGCCCCGGCCGCCTTCCTGGCCCTGCCCAGCGGTGCGGAAGCGGTTCGCGCTGCCCTCGCCCCGCTCTCCCTGGACCTGCTCCCCGCCGATCCGGCCACCCGCGCCCGGTTCGCGCTCTTCGGGCTGATCAGCATGGGCCAGCTGGCCAAGCTGCCGCGTTCCGCAGTGGGAGCCCAGTTCGGGCCGCTCGGCGAGCGGCTCCAGGCCCTGGCCCGCGGCGAGGACCGGCGGCCGCTCGTCCCGCGCCGTCGCCCCGAGCAGGTCAGCGCACGGATCGAGTTCGAGCCGCCGGCCGGCGGTATCACCGAGATCGCGCTGGCCCTGCGCCGTCGCTGCACCGAGTTGTGCGACGCGCTGCGCCTGCGCCGGCTGGCCCCGGGGCGCGCCGTGGCGCGCCTGGAACTGGAGGACGCCCCCGCGCTTCGGGTGGAGCTGACCTTCCCCGAGCCGGCGCTGGAGCCGGACTGGATCGCCCGGCTGCTGATCGGTCGGCTGGAGCAGGAGGCGCGGACGCGCCGGCTGATCGGTGAAGTGGAGCCGCGGATCGTCTCGATCTGGCTCACCTTCGATCACTTGGCCGATCCCGCCGCGCGTCAACTGCCCGCCTTCCAGGCGGCCGCCGGACGCTGGGAGGAGCTGCACTGGGCGCTGGAACGGCTCGGGTCCCGCTTTGGCCCCGGTCGGCTGTGGCGCGCCGTGCACGAGCGTCCCGCGGCGGCCCTGCCAGAGCAGCGCTCGCGGCTGACCGGGATCGGTCCGGAGGCTGGCCCGTGACCCGCCTGTATGCCCACCACCCCCTGGTCCAGGTCGAGACCGATGACTCGGTCACCCCGACCCGCCTCCGCCTGGACGGGGTGACCCACGCCGAGGTGGGGATCTGCAACCGCTGGCGGGTGGATGACGACTGGTGGCGGACCCCCACCGCGCGCGCCTACTTCAAGCTCGTCACCCGCGACGGGCTGCTGTGTACCGTCTACCTCGACGAGCTGGCCGGGACCTGGCACCTGGAGCGCATCTTCGACTGACGCCCCAGGCGAGCGGGCGCCTGCTACCCTCCGCCACATGCTCGATCCCGGCATCCGCATCCGCCGCGCCACCCCGGACGACACCCGCGCCGCCTTCGGCGTGTTCCTGGCATCGGTGGTGGACCTCGCCGTCCGGCAGGGCGATGCCTGGGCGCCCGACCCCGAGCGCCTGTGGGAGCGGCTCGGGCCGCTCTACCTCCACCTTGGCGCGCATGCCGCCGAGTGGTGGGTCGCCGAGGACGCCGGGGGCGAGATGATCGGCTATGCCCGCTCCGTCGAACGCGGCGGCCTGTTCGAGCTGGCCGAGTTCTTCGTCCATCCCGCGCGCCAGGCCGCCGGCGTGGGCGGCCAGCTCCTGGCTCGCGCATTCCCGGAGGGGCGCGGCGAGGTGCGAGCGATCATCGCCACCACCGACGTCCGCGCCCAGGCGCGCTACTACCGGGCCGGCACGGTTGCCCGATTCCCGATCATGGCCCTCGCCCGCGCTCCGCAGGCAGTCGAGGCCCCGGCCGAGGCCGGATTGGAGGTCGTGCGAGCCTCGGAATCGGACCTGCCGAGCCTGATCCAGGTCGAGGCGGCCGTGCTGGAGTTCGACCGCGGCGACGAGTTCCGCTGGCTGCTCGAGCAGCGCGAGGGCTACCTCTACCGCCGTGGAGCCACGCCGGTCGGCTTCGCGTTCGTCAGCCGAACGGGCTCCGGTCCGGTAGCGGCGCTGTCGCCCGAGGACCAGGTCCCGATCCTCGAGCACGTCGAGGCCCGCGCCGCCGAGCTCGGAATCGAAAGCCTCACCTTCGACGTGCCGATGATCAACGAGGTGGCGATGCGCCACCTGCTCGGTCGCGGCTTCCAGATCGACCCGTTCGTCACCTTCCTGATGTCGAGCCGGCCGTTCGGCCAATTCGACCGGTTCATCGGCTTCGCGCCGCCGTTCGTGCTCTGACCATGGCCGATCCGTTCCGCGTGGACCGCCTGTGGCCCGATCGGGCCGTTGACCTCGACCTGGACGCCGCCTTCGCCAACCTGGCGCTGCCGTCGCCCCCGCCCGGCCGGCCATGGGTCGGGCTGAACATGGTCACCAGCCTCGATGGCCGCGCCCAGCGCGAGGGCACCGCCGAGGGGTTGAGCACACGGGCCGATCGGCGACTGATGCGGCTGCTGCGCGCCGGCTACGACGCGGTGGCCTACGGCGCCGGCACCTTGCGCAAGGTGGACCTATGGACCACTGTGCCGGCCGATCTCGCCGCGGTACGCGTGGCCGCGGGCCGTCCTGCGCAACCGCTGGCGGTCTTGATCGGCGGGTCCGATCCGATCCCCACCGAACGGCGCTGGTTCGCCACTGACCAACCGCGCCTGATCGTGGTCGGCCGCGACGGCCCGCGCGAGGTGGCCGGCGCCGAGGTGATCGTGGCGCCCACACCGCGCCCCGAGCCGGGCTGGATCCTGGCGACGCTGTCGCAGCGGGGGATCGGTGCCGTGCTCCTCGAAGGCGGACCCACCGTGAACGCCGTCTTCCACGCTGCCGGACTGATCGACGAGCTGTACTGGACTGTCGGTGCGCTGATGCTGGGTGGCGACGGCTCGCCGATGATCGCGCTGGGTCCGCTCAACGCGCGTCCGGGTCAGCTGGTGAGCGCTCATCGGTTCGGTGACGAGCTCTACCTGCGCTATCGGTTCAGCCAGGATGGGCCGGCATGAACGCTGCCTCGAGCCTTGGCCGGATGGGGGTATGGAGCCACCTCGATTCGCTGCCGATCGGTGCCGCGCGGGCTTACGCGCGCCGCGCGGAGGAGCTCGGCTTCGGGACGCTGTGGGTGCCAGAGACGGTCGGTCGCGAGCCGTTCACCCTGCTCGGCCTGCTGGCCGGTGAGACGCGACAGATGCGGATCGGGACCAGCATCGTCTCGATCTGGGGCCACGACGCCCAGACCACCCGGATGGCGGCCATGACCCTGTCCGAGGCGACCGGCGGCCGATTCGTGCTGGGGCTGGGGGTGAGTCACCCGCACCTCGCCGAGAAACTGCGCGGCCACGTGTACGAGCGGCCGCTGACCCAGTTGCGCGAGTTCCTGGCCGCGTACCACGCGGCGCGCTACCTGGGCCCGGTGGCGGAGGGCGCGGCTGAGCCCCCGGTCCTGCTGGCTGCGCTGCGCGAGAAGATGCTGACCCTGGCCGCCACCGAGGCCGATGGCGCCTTCCCGTACCTGGTCGGAACGGAACGGCTGGCCTGGATGCGGGGCATGCTGGACGCCGCGGCTGAAGCGGCCAGCAGGCCGCGGCCTATCCTGGCGGTGAGCATGCCGGCGGTGCTGGACGCCGACCCGGCCACCGCGCGTGCCGCCGCCCGCGGCTACCTGGCTCCGTACCTGCGCACGCCCGCCTACCAGGCCGGCTGGGCGCTGCAGGGGTTCACCGAGGCGGACTGGGAGAAGCCGGGCAGCGACGCCCTGGTGGACGGGATGGTGGCCTGGGGCGACGCCGCCGAGTTGCGCGCGCGCGCAGCCACCCTGCACGCTGCCGGGGCGGACCACGTGGCGGTCATCCCGCTCTCCCCGGACGGTCGGACCGAGCACCTGCGCGTGCTGGAGGCCCTCACCACGCAGGGCTGAGCGGCGAGCCATCTGGACGTCCAGCCATCCAGATGGTAGGGTGCGGGCCATGAAGGTCACCGTCTCGTTCCGCGACGAATCGCTCTACCGCGCGATCAAGATTCGCGCCGCCGGTAGTGGTCGCCAGATCCGCGACGTCATCGAGGAGGCCGTCGAAGCCTGGCTCGAGGCGCAGGAGGATGCCGAGGACATCGCCGTCTCGAAGGAGGAGTTGGCGGCTTACGAACGCGAGGGAGGCGTTGATGCGATCGCACTCCTCGATCGGCTCATCGCGGAAGACAGGGTCGCTTACGAACCCGATCGTGGGCGGTGATGTATCGGGTCTTCACCAGCCCCGGCGCAACCCGCGCTGTCAAGCGACTCCAAGGCACGGCCAGGATGGCGATCCGAGGGGTCCTTGCCGGTCTTGCGCTTGATCCTCGACCGCCACATAGCCGCAAGGTGACAGGAACCGACCTCCTCCGGATTCGCGTCCGCATCGACCGTGTCCCGTGGCGGGTGGTGTATCGGGTCAGCGACCAGGACCCGCTGGTGACGGTGACCCGGGTCGTGCGACGCGACGAGGCGACCTACCGCGGGCTCTGACCCGCGTCGCGCGAAGCCTCCCAAGTCGCCCGATCGATGGCGTACACCCGCAGCCGATGTCCGAGCAGCTCGGCTTGGCCGGCAGGCGTCTCCCCCAGGCGGGTAGCCACCGCGATCGATGCCGTGTTGGCCGGGTCGATCAGGCTGATCACCCGCTCGAACTTCGCGGTCGTGAAGCCCCACTCCAGCGCCGCGCGGCAGCCCTCGCTCGCAAAGCCACGGCCCCAGTACCGCCTGCCCAACATGTAGCCCAGCTCGAGGGCGGGCCATTCGGCCGGGTTGATGAAGCCGATCCTTCCGATCAACTCCCCGCTGGCACGCCCCTCGACTGCCCACGCCCCGTAGCCGCGCAGTGCCCAGTGCCCGATCCAGCCGGCGATGGCGCGCCACGCCTCCTGCAGGCTGGGTCGTCGACCCTCGTTGATGAAGCGCACGACCTCGGGGTCCTGCATCAGCGCGTGAAGCGGGAGGTGGTCCTCCTCGCGGAAGGGGCGCAGGACGAGCCGTTCGGTCTGCAGGGTGGGGATCTCTAACTCCATGGCCCGATGATGCCGCAGTCCCGCGGCCGCCGCGTATAGTCCGCCGATGCGCGGCGCGATGACCACCCATTTCGTCACCGCCAGCCTCGTCAGCATCGCCTACATCTCCGTGTTCACGGTCGCCGCCCTGCTCGCCCCACAGCAGGCCGGCTGGGCAGGCGCGTCGGGCCTTCCCAGCGCCTTCGCAATCGGCGGTACCGCCCTGGGCGTGTCCGGGCTGGCCGTGGTCAACGCTCGACGGGGGAGGGTGGCCGGCATTCGGCTTGGACTGGGCATCGCCATGCTCGGCGCGCTGCTGTGCCTGGCATCCGCGCTGAGCGGGTCGCTCGTGCTGCTGCTTGTCGGTTCGGTGGGATTCGGCGTCGGCAACGCGGCGATCCAGGTCACCCGTTACGCCGCGGCCGAACTGGTGGCACCCGCGCGTCGCGCGGGTGCCATCGCGCTGATCGTGTGGGCCAGCACCATCGGCGCGGTCATCGGTCCCAACCTGATCGGACCCGTTGGCGCGTTCGGAGCGGGCCAGGGACTGGATCCGCTGACGGCCGGGATGTTCGCGATCGTGGTCGTCATGCTCCTTGCCTTGACCGTCGCCGCGCTGGGGCCGCACGTTCCGGATCGGCCGGCGGCTGCGGTCTTCTCAACCCTGCCGCGCCTTAGCTACGGACACTTGCTTCGCGAACTCGTGGCGCGACCGGCCACCCGGGCCGCCATCGTGACCCTGGTCGCGGGCCAGCTGGTGATGACCCTGATCATGACCATGACCCCCTATCACCTGCACGAGGCCGGGCACGGGCTGGAGACGGTCGGCTTCGTGATCAGCGCCCACACCCTGGGGATGTTCGCGGTGTCGCCCATCTCGGGGCGACTCACCGACCGGTTCGGGACATCGGTCATGGTCGGTGCGGCGTTCGTGACGCTCGCGACGGCCGGGGTGCTGGCCGCGGTCGCGCCGCTGAGCGGTGGTATCGCGTTGGCCCTGCCACTCTTCCTGTTGGGGGTGGGCTGGAACATGGGCTTCGTCGCCGGCAGTGCCCTGCTGGCCGGTCATGGCGAGGGTCCCGACAAGGTCCGCCGCCAGGGGATTGCGGATACGCTGGTATGGGTCGCCGCCGGCCTTGCCAGCACCTCGTCGGGGGTGGTGGTGGCCGCCTTCGGCTATCCGATCCTGGCGGCGTGTGGCGCCGTGGCAGCTGCGGTGCTGGCCGCCGTGGTGGTCCGAGAGTTGCGCTCCAGCGGTCCGACCCCGGCCTGACGGGCTGTTCCGGTCGGATAGCCGAGCATGACGCAGCCGGACCCTGGCTCGGGCAAGGGTCTCGTCGGCTGGTTGACGCTCAGAAGGTGATTTCCACTCCGCAACTCGCGTCGGCATGGGGCAGGATCGGTTCGATGCCGATGGTGACCACGCGGCTGGTCGCTCGATACCCGAGCCCGAAGGACCCCCCAGGGAACAGGGGCGAGTACCCATCGAACGTGGCTCCGGCGGACTCCAGCGCCTCGATGACCGGCGCACCCTCCCCAGCGCTAACCACGCGGCAACGGAAGGGTGAGGTGCCATCGCCGTGAGGAGGCTCCTGCGCGACGATTTGCACGGCGGCACCGACGGCATCGATCTCCTCGATCAGCGGCCAGGACACGGTTGAGCTCTCGACCGGGAGGTCGTTCAGGCTGCCGCCCCACGGGTCGCTGGTAATGAGGATCCGGTACTGCCGCGGCGCGTACGGTCTGGCGTTCGCATCGGCCCAGGCGTTCGCCGGCAGCCAGTCTTCGAGCGTTGTCAGGCGGGCGAGGAGTGGCTCGAGGGCCTCGGCCTCAGGCTGCGGCTGGAAGCGGTCCTCGGTATCCGGGAACAGCAACCAGGTGATCATGGCCGTTCCGCCACCGGGCAGACCGACCTCGAGGGCGGCTCCGTCGCCATCGTAGCCAAACGGCTCGACGCCGGGGTTGAGAACCGGCAAGTAATCGGCGGATGCGAGGAAGGTCAGGCCTGTCGCATCGAGCTCATCGCGGAGAAGCTGGACCCCAGCCGCCGTCAGGCGTCGCTCGACCGCAGGATTGGTGGTGATGATGCGACCGTCCTCCAGGAGGGTGACGAGATGTTCCGGACCCCAGAACCAGCGGCGCTCCAGCCGGAACACCAGGGCGGCGGGTGGCTCCGTTGAAGGTGAAGAAGGTGAAGCAGAGGCTGATGGCGACGGCGAGGCACCGACGTTGGGCGACCAGTTAGAGAACTGATAGCCGATGAATGCGGCGAACGCGACCACGGCGGCGACCGCCAGGACGCGGGTGAGAGTGGTCAATCGGTCTCCTCCCATGAGGCCCTGCAGCGAGCCCCGCTGCTGCGACTGCGCGGCCACGCGCTCCAGTGCCGCCTCGAGCACCCGATCGGGTGCCTCAGGCGCCTCACGACGCAGCCAGGTGGCCAGCGTCTGGTCGAAGTGGTCATTGCGGTTCATGCGGTGTCGCCTCTCGTCGCGTTGACGCTGCGGGAATCGGCTTCGAGCGCCGCTCGAAGTGCGTGGGTTGCGTGGTGGATGCGCGACTTGACGGTCCCCAGCGGGGTGCTGGTCGCACTGGCAACCTCGGACAAGGAAAGCTCCTGGTAGTAGTGCAGCACGATCACGGTGCGGTGCTCCGGGGTCAGCCGCCGGAAGCCACGCTCGAGCGCATCCCGATCCGCGAGTGCTGAGCTGGAATCGCCGATCGTCGGCTCGTGGCTGGGGAGCAGCGTCATCTCCGGACGCCGGCGCCGCTGCCGCCGCCCCTCGTCGCGGCAGGCATTCACCAGCAGGCGTCTCAGCCAGGCATCGAAGCGATCCGGATCGCGCAGGGATGGCAGGTCGCGCCAGGCACGCACGATCGTCTCCTCTGTCGCGTCATCCGCCATCGAGTGGTCACGAAGGATGAGAACGGCCGTCGCGTAGAGCCGGTCGAACACGCTGGCGGCCAGTGCCGAGAACGCTTCTCGGTCACCGTTCCTCGCCAGCGCAACCAACTCACGCTGAGCCATTGATCCTCCATTCCGCCCGGATCAGCCGGGCTGCTCGTGGATGATGGCGTTCGTGCGGCGCGAATGGTTCACATTTCGGCTGTCGCGATCCTAAACCTGATGGGACCCCACGCTGGGCCTTGCTTCTGATGCTAGAACATCCGTTCTATACTCCGGAGTCCGATGCCTGAGCCGGACGCCATCACGCCCGCCCCTGCGCTCGTTGATGCCGCCTACTGCGAGCTCCACGCCCACAGCAACTTCTCGTTCCTCGACGGGGCGAGCCACCCCGAGGACCTGGTCGGGCGCGCGGCACAGCTGGGCATGCCGGCGCTGGCGATCACCGATCACGCGGGGCTGTACGCCGCGGTCCGCCTCTGGAAGGCCGCGGCCCAGACCCGGACCGACGAGGCGCGTGTGGCGGGGCTGGCACCCGTCATCCCGATCATCGGGCTGGAGCTGGCGATTCCGCGTGACGAGGGGGAGCTGCGCCTGGCGCGGCGCGGCCGCAAGCTGAACGACCCGCTGCGCGGCGTCAACGCCAGCCGAGGGTGGCCCGGAGAACATCACGCCGGCCCGGCGCCGGGGGAGCACCTGGTCCTGCTGGCGCGCGACTCGGCCGGCTATACCGCCCTCTCGCGACTGGCCAGCCGCGGCCACCTGGCGGGGTCCAAGCAGTTCCCCATCTTCGCCCGGGCCACGGTGGAGGAGGCGCTGGCCAAGGGGCGCGGCCACCTGCTGGGGCTCTCCGGCTGTCGCAACGGGGAGATCCCGCGCCGGCTGCTGGCCGGGGAGCCGGAAGCGGCGCTGGCGGCCGCCCAGCGCTGGGCCAGCCACTTCCCTGACGGGGACTTCGCGGTCGAGCTCTCGCACCACCTCGGCCCCGACGACGATTGGCTGGTCAGCGCCCTGGCCGCGCTGGCCGGCGAGGCCAGCCTGCCGACCGTCGTCACCAACGCGGTCCACTACGCCGAGGCCGGCGGGCATCGGCTGCAGGACGTGCTGATCTGCATCCGGCACGGCGCCAGCCTGGACCAGGCCCGCGAGCTGCTGCTGCCCAGCGCCGACTACCGCCTCAAGGGCGGCGCGGAGCTGGCGGCCATCGGTGCCGGCCTGCCGGATCATCGGGCCCGCGAGGCATGGCAGGCCGGAATGGCGCGTGCCGCGGCCATCGGTCAGGCCTGCCGGCTGGACCTCGACTTCGAGCGCTATCGGTTCCCGGGCTTCACGGTCCCCGAGGGCGAGACGCCGTACTCATACCTGTACCAGCTTGCCAACGAGGGCTTACGCGCCCGTTATCGGCCGATTACTCAGCAGGCGCTCAGCCAGTTGGCGCACGAGCTGGAGATCATCGAGCGCACCAGGCTGGCGGAGTTCTTCCTGATCGTGTGGGACCTGATGGAGTTCGCGCGGCGCAACCGGATCATCGGCCAGGGGCGGGGAAGTGCCGGCGACTCGATCGTGGCCTACTGCCTGGGCATCACCAAGGTCGACCCGATCGAGCACAAGCTCCTCTTCGAGCGCTTCATCAACGAGGCGCGTGCGCTGCCGGACATCGACATCGACTTCGACG
>JBKJYH010000044.1:0-3607 GCA_046715765.1 Candidatus Limnocylindria bacterium | reverse complement strand
GCTCATGGAGCGGCGCGATCACGGGCAGGCGGCCGACGAACTCGGGGATCATGCCGTACTTGAGGAGGTCCTCCGGCTGGACATCCTTCAGGTACTCCCAGATCTTCTTCTCGTTCTTCGACGCGATCTTGGCGCCAAAGCCCATCTGCTTCTGGCCGACGCGGTTCTCGATGATGTCCTCGATGCCGGTGAATGCACCGCCGCAGATGAACAGGATGTTCGTGGTGTCGACCTGCAGGAACTCCTGCTGCGGGTGCTTGCGGCCGCCCTTGGGCGGAACGCTGGCGATGGTGCCCTCGATGATCTTGAGCAGCGCCTGCTGCACGCCCTCGCCCGAGACGTCGCGGGTGATCGACGGGTTCTCGGACTTCCGCGCGATCTTGTCGATCTCGTCGATGTACACGATTCCACGCTGCGCGCGCTGCACGTCGAAATCGGCCGCCTGGATCAGGCGCAACAGGATGTTCTCGACGTCCTCGCCCACGTAGCCGGCCTCGGTCAGGCTGGTGGCGTCCGCGATGCAGAACGGTACGTCCAGGGCGCGGGCCAGGGTCTGGGCCAGCAGGGTCTTGCCCGAGCCGGTCGGCCCGACCAGCAGGACGTTGCTCTTGCCGAGCTCCACTTCGTCGACCGCTGGGCCGGCGTTCACCGGCTTGTTGTGGTTGTTGACCGCCACTGACAGGACCTTCTTGGCCTGCTCCTGGCTGATCACGTACTCGTCGAGCTTCTCCTTGATCCGCCTCGGGGCAGGCACGGTGGCGGGGGTGGTCCGGACGCGGGGCGCCTCGGCCATCTCCTCGTCGATGATCTCCTGGCACAGGTTGATGCACTCATCGCAGATGTAGACGCCCTGGCCCGCGATCAGCTTGCGCACCTGCTCCTGGCTCTTCCCGCAGAACGAGCAGCGGTACGGAACCTTGGTCTTGGTGGTCATCGGTCGGCTGCTCCGTTCCCTGGTGCGGGGTCGAGGGGACGCGGCCGCAGGATAGCACGGCCCTCCCCGATTCCCAGCCGATGGGTGCTTCGTGTCACCGGGAATCCGCACGGGGGTTGGGGGGGGCTCCGGTGCTGATAAGCGGGAGTAATCAAGGCGCACCGGAACGGAGCGATGGGTGCACGTTGATAAGGAGGGGTAATCAAGGCGCACCGGAACGGAGCGATGGGTGCACGTTGATAACCAGGGCTAATCAGCGAGGGAACCTGCGCAACCCGATGCCCGCCCGCGCAGCCCGGGCCGCTACTTCTTCTTGGCCTCCTCGGCGGCAGCCTCGGCAGCGGTCGGCACCTTGCCACCCGCGGCCCGGGCCAGGCTGATCAGCGAGGCGTTGTTGCCCACGAAGACCTCGTCGATGATCCCGTAGGCCTTGGCCTCCTCGGCGCTCAGGTAGTAGTCCCGCTCCGAGTCCTTCTTGATCTTGTCGTATGCCTGCCCGGTGTGGGAGGCGAGGATGCTGGTGAGTCGCTCGGTGAGGTGCATCACTTCGCGCACCTGGATCTCGACGTCAGGGGTGTTGCCCCGGAACCCCGCCGAGCCCTGGTGGATCATGATCCGGCTGTTCGGGAGGGCGAATCGCTTGCCCTTGGCTCCTGCCGACAGCAGGACCGATGCCATGCTGGCCGCCTGCCCGATGCAGATGGTGCTGACCGGCGCCTTGAGGTACTGCATGGTGTCGTAGATCGCCAGTCCGGCGGTGACCACCCCACCCGGCGAGTTGACATAGATGCTGATGTCCTTCTCGCTGTCCTCGCTCTCGAGGAAGAGCAGTTGGGCGATGACCAGGTTGGCGACGTGATCCTCGATCGCGTCGCCCAGGAAGATGATCCGCTCCTTGAGCAGGCGCGAGTAGATGTCGAAGGCCCGCTCGCCGCGGGCGCTCGACTCGATGACCATCGGGACCAGCATGCGTCTACTCCGATTCGGTGGCGGGGGCGATGCCGGCCCCCAGGGCGCGATCGATCAAGGTTTCGACCAGTGTACGGTTGCGGATCGTCATCCGCAGGTAGGCGCGGCCCCGCCGGGACGACAGGTATTCGACCAGGCGCGGCTCGTCGTGATAGCGGGCGCGCTGCTCGGCGATCTCGGCGTCGATCTGCGCGTCGGTGGCGTCGATACCCTCCTTCTCGGCAATCGCGGACAGGACCAGCAGCGACTTCACCCGGCGCGAGGCGGGCTCGCGCAGTTCGGCGATCAGCTCCTCGGGCGTCTGGCGCGCCAGCTCCAGGTAGCGCTCCATCCCGATGCGCTGCGCCGTCAACCGGCTGCGCAGCTCATCGCGCATGATCTCGACCTCGTTGGCGATCATCACCTCGGGCAGCTCCACGTCCGCGTTGGAGGTGGCGAAGTCAATGATCCGGTCCGAGAATCGGTGGCGGGCCTCGGCGTCCTCGCGACGCCCGAGCGCGTCCCGGATCTCGCTCCGCAGCGTGTCCATGTCGGCGACCTCGCCCACCGAGCGCGCGAAGTCATCGTTGAAGTCGGGCAGATGGCGCTCGCGCAGGTCCAGCAACGACACCTCGAACGAGGCGGACCTGCCGCGCAGGTCTTCGACCCGGTAGTCATCGGGGAAGGTGACCGCGATCGTCTTCGTCTCCCCGATCGCCATCCCGACCAGTTGCTCCTCCCAGCCGGCGATCATCCGCCCCTCTCCGATGACAAGCGGCAGTCGGTCGGCCGAGCCGCCCTCAAAGGGCTTGCCATCCACCGATCCGACGAACTTGACCGATGCCAGGTCGCCGTTGGCGGCGGGCCGCGCGTCGACCGGATGGAGGGTGGCCTGCTGCTCGCGCAGGTCGCCGACGACAGCCTCTACCTGCTCATCGGTCACCGCTTCGCGCTCGAGGCGGAACGGATA
This sequence comes from Candidatus Limnocylindria bacterium, assembly GCA_046715765.1. GTDB lineage: Bacteria > Chloroflexota > Limnocylindria > QHBO01 > QHBO01 > JBKJYH01. Next base: position 755 of record JBKJYH010000044.1, on the reverse strand, counting down.
CTCGGTGTACGCGCCGAGGGTCACGCCGGGACGGACCGCGACGGTCGCGGTGAACCGAACCGCGGCACCCTCGGAGACCGTGGCGGGGTCGATATCCACCTCGGGCGCGTCGAGCGGGATGATGCTGGTCTGGTCCAGCGCGCGGTCGTATGCGTCGTTGACGAGGTGATCGATCGCCTCGGCCGTGATCGAGCCGCGGCCCACCACCCGATCGATCAGGTGACGGGGTGCCTTGCCGGGCCGAAAACCGGGGACCCTCGTCCGCTCGGCCAGGTGTCGGTACGCCGTGGCGAAGTGTCGATCGACTTCGTCCGCGGGGACGTCAATCTCGAGGACCATCCTGGAGCCAGGCGCGGAACGGGACGAGACCGTGACCAAGGCGACTCCTGTTTGCGTGGTGGGCGAGGCGAGATTCGAACTCGCACGTCTTGCGACACCGGCTCCTAAAGCCGGCGCGTCTGCCGTTCCGCCACTCGCCCCCGAATTCGGTGTGGGTCGGCCGATGCGTTGTGGGGGAGTCTAGCAAGGGACGCTCCGGACCGCCCAGCTGCGCCGTCCGCCGCAGGGCCCCATAGCGGCGAGCCGCTGGTCGCCGACTACATCTGCACCTAGCTCAATCTGGCGCGGGTGTCGTTCCGGCGTACGACGCTGCGGCGGGGACCTCCGCCGCGGTAGCCCGCTCATCGGTCAGGAAGCGCTCAACGGCGCGACGGGCAAGCGCCGCGGACAGGATCACCAGGCCCGCCTCAGCGGCG
>JBKJYH010000043.1:0-29494 GCA_046715765.1 Candidatus Limnocylindria bacterium | reverse complement strand
GCCCGGTACGCGGTCGAGCGCGCCCTCACCGGCCTGACCCCGCAGGACCGTTTCGCGGTGGTCACCTTCGACGATCACGTCGAAACGATCGCGGCCAGCCACCACGCCACCGAGTCGGCCAAGCACGACGCCCTGCTCGCCCTCCAGCGGGTGGATGCCCGAGGCAGCACCGCGCTGCACGCCGGCTGGGCCCGCGGGTCGGAGGTGATCAAGCAGCACCTGGATCCGGCCAGCGTCAACCGCGTCCTCCTGCTCACCGATGGCCTGGCCAACGTGGGCGAGACCGATCCGAGCGTGCTGGCTGCGTTTGCGACCGACCTGCGCGCGTCGAGCGTGCCCACCTCCACCTTCGGCGTGGGCGCCGATTTCGACGAGTCGCTGCTCACCTCCATCGCCGATGCCGGCGGCGGCCACTTCTATTACGTGGAGCGCCCGGAGCAGATCCCCGACTACATGACCGGGGAGCTGGGCGAGCTGCTCGAGACGGTCGCGCGCCAGGTGGTGCTCGACGTCAAGTACGTGCCCGGCCTGGACGTTCGCCCGCTCTCCCCGGTGGCGGCCAAGGCGGGGGTTGCCGGCGAGCTGCAGCTGCTGGTCGGCGACATGGTGGCCGGCCAGGACGTGGAGCTGGTGCTGTCGGTGGACTTCCCCCCGGCCGCGTTGGTCGGCGCCCAGACCACCCTCTTCCTGACCGTGGCGGACCGTGACGGCATCCTCAAGGCGGACGGTTGCTCGGTGGACTTCGAGTCCGCCGCTGCCGCTGCCTGCAAGGCGGAGAAGCCCAACCGTGACGTGGAGCGCGCCGTTGCCAAACTCCAGGTCGCCCACGCCCGCCAGGCCGCGGTCCAGCTCAACCGGTCCGGGAAGCTGCGCCAGGCCGGCGCTACCCTGCAGTGGGCCCAGGTGTCCGTTGCATCGTTCGACGACGCCGAGATGCGGTCCCTGGGCGCCAGCTTGGCCGAGGAGTCGCGGCTGATGTCCGCGCCCGCCTCGGAGCTGTCTCGCAAGACGGTCCACTTCCGCGGTACCAACCTGGCCCGCTCGCGCGACGAGTGGGGCAAGGCCCGTCGGGGGTCGCAGCGCCGTTAGGCAGAGCCTCGGCTCGCGGAGCGGGGTGAGCGCCAGATATCAGGCAGGTGAATGCCGATGCGGCGAACTGCGCCAAGTAGGGCCGTGGCATTCGGCAGGCGTGGGTTTGGCGCCGAACCCGGCCGAATCGGGCCGAAACTAGCGATTCGCATTCGCTCCACGAATATCTGGCGCTGCTGAAGGTCGCCAGCTGAGGACGGCTAACCCGCCGGTGAGCGCTGCCTCCATACCCTCGCCGGGTGGACGTCGCGTGGGACGCGGACAAGGCTCGGCGCAATGCCGCGAAGCACGGCATCACAGGGGGTGATCTCCGCAAGGCGCGCCACCGTGCGCGAGCGGGGGTCGCCGGTGCGCGTGACGAGGACCGCGGCCAGGGATTGGCCCTGGGCGGCGGACCGGTCGAAGACCCGCAGCTCGCCATCGGCTCATCTTGCGACCCTGGTCAAGCGCCTCAGAGGACTGCCGCGAGCTTGGCTGACAGGTGCTCCGCGATCATGATCGTGATGATGTGCGGGAAGCCCGACGGAGGCTCCGGCATGATCGAGGCGTCGACAACCGCCAGGCCGGCAACGCCGTGGACCCGCCCGAGCGCATCGACCACCGCGTCGCCCTCCGGCGACGGCCCCATGGCGCACGTCCCGACGACGTGTGGGAGCGAGTACGCATTCTCGACCACGGCCCGGCGCAGGGCGGCAGCCGATGCGGGACCGGATGGTGCGGGCTCCGTGCTCAGGCGCCGGATCTCCGGTCGGTTGGCGAGCTCCAGCCCGCGCCGATACCCCTCCTCCAGCCGCTCCAGGTCCGCCGCCTCGCGGATGTCGGGGAGCGTGATCCGCGGTGGCTCGGACGGGTCCGCGGAGCGCAGGCGCACGGAACCCCGCGCATGCGGCCGCAGGAGGATCGGGTCGAAGTAGAAGCGCGGCTCGTCGCCAGCCGGATCGGAGGCCCAGAACATCATGTCTGGCCCTCGCGCACTCGGAGTCGTCGAGCTGTTGAAGGTCACGATCGAGTTGAGGATCGGGCCGTCGCTGATTGTGCCGCGCCAGCCGGAGTCCAGGTCGACACCGGGGTGGTCGGCGAGGTTGGCGCCGACGCCGGGGAGGTCGAGGCGGACCTCGACGCCCACCAATCGAAGGTGATCCGCGGGACCGATGCCCGACCGCATGAGGATGGTCGGACTCCCGTACGTGCCGGCGGCGAGGATGACGGCACCGGCCCGGATCTCGGTCCCATCCACGAGCGCCACGCCGGTCGCGCGGCCGGCGTCGAGAAGCACCCGGTCCACCGGCGAGTCCGGACGAACCGTGAGCGGTGACGACCAATCCGGCGGCAGGTAGGCATCCAGGGCCGTGACTCGCTGCCCGCCGTGCGAGCTCATCGGGACACGGGCGAGACCCACCGCGCCGGGCTGGTTGTGATCCTCGATGGTCGGGTGGCCCAGCGCGGCGAACGCCTCGAGGGCGGCGGCGTGAATCTTGGAGGGCTGATGGTCGAGGTAGCGGGTGATCGGGATCGGGCCATCCTGGCCGTGCCAGGGGCGGTCGCCGTAGTCCCCATCGGCCTCCAGGCGCCGAAAGGCCGGCAGGACGTCCTCGAAGCTCCAGCCCGGGTTGCCGGCCGCGGCCCAGGCGTCGAAATCGGTCGCCGCGCCGCGCATGGCGAAGCGGGTGAGCCAGGATGTGCCTCCCAGCAAGCGGCCACGGCGCAGGGGCCCGGTCGCGCCCGCCGCATCGGGCTCGGACTGGAAACCCCAGTCTGGGAGTGTCTGGAGCGCCGGGAGGCGCCAGCCATCACGAAACGCGTCGGGAGTTGCGCCGCGCAGGTCCGGGCCGGCCTCGAGCAGCAGAACGCTGCGGTCACCGCGCTCCGAGAGGCGGCGAGCCAGCACGCAGCCGGCCGCGCCGCCACCGACGACGACGACGTCGAACCCCTCGCGCGGTCCCATGCCCCTTCCTCCTGCGGCAGATGGCATGGTACGCGTGAACGGCCGGTAACTCCGCGGTAAGCGGTCGTCGGTACGAACTGACGATCGGGGATCCGAACCATCGGTACCTCAGCGGCAGGTCGGGTACTGGTGGTGGGCCACACGGAGCGCGGGAGTAAGATCCGCGTGATCTTCGCAAGGCGCGCCACGACGCGCGAACGGCACGACTGCGATTTCCGCTCCGGTGTGCGCGGCAAGCACCACCGGACCTCCCCGGATGGTGCCTCGGTGACTCGCGCGCCCAAACCGTCGCGCGGCGAGCCCGCCAGCAAGGCTGGTGACCGACCCCCGAAGCCGATCAAGCGCTAGCCGCGGATTCTTCCAGCATCGCCGCGATCTCCCGGGCGTTGGTGGTGCCGTAGTTAGCGTGGCAGTTGCTCATCAGCAGGTGCAGGTTCTTGACCTGGCCTGCCTCGCGTGGCGGACCCGTCGAAATGATGGGAGATCCTCACCTCCCGGAGCGCGTTGGGTGCCAGATATCACTCCCTTGAATGCCGATCGGACAACTACGCCAAAGGGGGGCGTGGCATTCGCCAGGCGTGGGTTATGGCGCCGAAACCGCCCGAAGGGGCGTTCCGCATTCCCTCCACGAATATCCGGCGCACAGACCGAACGTTGCCGGCGTCCGTCACCACGCTCGTTCCGTTCGACCGCCAGATTCTCGCCAGGTGACCGTGCCGCTGGTCAGGCGAGCGCCGCTCCGTCCTCGACGTCTGGGATATCGAGCCCGAAATGCTCGGTCAACGCGGCCCGGACGGCCCTTCGGATCGCAGGATCCGTGACGTATTCGACACCGTGCCCGCCAACGACCTCCCAGCTGAATATCCTGGACGCCGCGATGGTCCGCAGCTGATGGACCAGGATGACCGCGTCCCTGGTCTGGCCCGCGTGGCCGTTGGGAAGCGGGACCTCTCCGGGCCGCTTCGGCGCCCTCCCGGAAATCGGACAGACCGTGACGTTTGGGCCGCTGTGGAATGGCTCGTACGACACGATCAAGAGCCGTCGTCGCCCAGCCTGTTCGCTGCCGACGATGGGATCGAGGTCACCCAGCACGACCGCCCAGCGGAGCGGGGTCCCGGGGGTCAGTCCGCCCACGCGTCGCGTTCCGCGGCGGCGAATTCCCTTGCCAGTTGCTCGTTTTCGCGGACGAACTCTGGATCGCGAGCGGCATCGGCCCAGGCGGCCGCGTGACGTTCGTCCCGAACCGACCGGGCAAGGCGCTCAACGGCCATTTCGATGACGGCATCCTGGCTCGACGCGATCCGGTATTCCCCGGCGAGTTCCTTGACGGTCGCCACGGTTGACGCCGACAGGTTGTACGTTCGCTTGGTTCGAGAGGTGGTCACGACGGTCTGCTCTCCAGGTGTCGCCCGTACAGATAGGACGTGGATACTACACCCATCAACGACACGCAGCCTTTCGCCCTTGACCGTCATGTGCTACCGTTGTGCGTCATGAGTGACGAGGAGCCACGGACCACGCGGGTTGGGGTGCGCGAGCTGCGCCAGAACCTATCGGTCTATCTCAAGCACGTCCGCGAGGAGGGGCGCGCCTACGAAGTGACAGAGCGCGGGCAGCCGGTGGCCCACCTCACGCCCCTGCCCGACCGACCGACCTCGACCTACGAGCGCCTGCTGGCCGAGGGCCGGATCACGCCGGCCACGCGTCCCTGGGACGAGATGCCGGAACCGCTGCCGCCCATTGCCGGCAAGCAACTCTCCGAGGTCTTGCGCGAGATGCGCGACGAGGAAGAGTGGTGACGCGTCGCGTCTATCTGGACGCGTCGGCTGCGGTGAAGGTGGTGGTCCGCGAACCGGAGTCGGCATCGGTCAGGCGCTTCCTGGCCGGCGATGTGACGCGTATGAGCAGCCGGGTGCTCGCCGTGGAGCTGCTGCGAGCGGTCCGGCGCGCCAGCCCGGCCGCGCTCGCCCAGGCGCAGGCGCTCCTCGCGGTCATGGAGTTCGTCGAGTTGGACGAGCGGATCGCGGCGAGCGCCGCCGTGCTCGAGCCGGTGGGGTTGCGCTCGCTGGATGCCATCCACCTGGCCTCTGCCCTCGTCCTGGGCGACGAACTGGACGCGTTCGTGACCTACGACTCCCGCCAGGCCGATGCCGCCCGCGGGCTGGGACTCACGGTGGCCTCGCCCGCCTGACGGCGTGACTTGACCGCCAAATTCTCGCCAGGTGACCGCCTGGGCCGGTACGATCGCGGTATGAACCCCGAGCGACTCTCCGGGCGTCTGGCTGCACGCCTCGCCGCCCTGCACCACGAGAACATGATCGCGACCATGGGTCTCCTGGCGGGGCAGGTGCCCGACGGCCTCGTCCGGCGCTCCGATGGGGTGGCCATCATCTCGAGCGGGATCGAGTTCCTGCTCTTCAACCAGGTCGTGGTGGACGGCGAGGCGACGACCCCGGATCCGGTGCGCGCGGCCGTCGACCTGATGCGCACCCGCGGCACCCGCTTCGCGGTGAACCTGCGGGTCGGCACCGACGACCGCTTCGTCCCGCTCATGGCCGAGCTGGGGCTGATCCCGCTCTCCGCGGATCCATGGCTGCCCGGCATGGCGCTCCACCCGCTCCCCGATGACCGATCCTCCGCGGTGACGGAGCGACTCGAGATCAGGCGGGTGACCGATGCGGCAAGCCTCGACGAGCATGTTCGGACCGCGGCGGCCGGGTTCGAGATCCCAGAATCGCTGATGCGATCCGTCATGCCGCTCGCCGTCCTCGGGGCGGAGGAAGCGACCTTCTACGTGGGTTACACCGATGGCCGGCCGGTCACCACCGGAGCCGGCGTTCGCACCGGGAGCACCATCGGGGTCTACAGCATCGCGACCCTCCCCGATGTGCGCGGGCACGGCTACGGGGCGGCGATGACCCGTCGGGTGGTGGCCGATGGCGCGGCGGCCGGCTGCGACGTGGCCATCCTCCAGGCCAGTGCCATGGGCTTCCCGATCTACGAGCGCCTGGGCTATCGGACCGTGGTCGAGTACATGGCCTACGTGGAGCCCCAAGCGACGCCGAGCGTGGAGGCGGTCGCCTAGTACACCTCGTCGTGGGAACCGAGATTCAGCAGGATCGCCTCGTCACCGTCCCAGCGGAAGAGGACGCGAAGGTCGTCGTCAACGGTGAAGGCCCAGTAGGCGGCGAGTTCGCCCTTCAGTTTGTGCGTGTGGAGCAGCGCTTCCTTTGGGTCTGCGGCGAAACGGCGAAGCGCCGCTCGCAGCATCGAGGCCTGGGGTTCCCGCAGCTTCTTCGCCTTGCGCAGGAACCGGCTGGATGCGGATAGCCGCACCGTTACGAACGGAGCTGGTCGAGGAGCTGTTCGACGTTGTCGAAGCGAGGCGTCGCGCCGGCTCGGTACTCCTCCTCGGCCTCGCGGACCTCGGCCACGAAGAGCTGACGACGGAGCAAGGTGAGCTCCTGCTGGTCGCGCTCGTATCGGTCCGGGCTGAGGATGTACGCAGCCGGTCGCGACCGCTGCAGCACGACGGTCGGTTCGTCGCTGGCCCGGACCTCGTCGATGACGTCGGCCACTCGCTGCCGGAGCTCAGAAATCGGTACCGTCTTCATGATGTTGTACGGTACAGCGTACCGTACAACTCGTCAATCACCGCCGGGGTAGGGCCTCAGCGGTTGGCCCGGAACCAGGCCAGCACCTCGGCCATGGAGCGGCAGTCGACCTCGTTGTAGGCACCGATCTCCCGCATCAGTTGAACCTCGGCCAGGGTCACGCCGGTCTGGGCCGCCTCCGCCTCGCACGACCAGGCACCGATCATGGCGCCCAGCCCATCCACCGGGCCATCGGTCCAGGTGGTCTTGATCAGCCCGGCCCGATGCATCCCGGTCGCGATCGCCTTGAGGCCGAAGTTGAACGCGCCGGTGACCGCTACCGGTTCGGCGCGCACCACCTGCTGGAGCAGGTCGTACCAGGGCAGTTCGGGCCAGCTGCGCTCGGGGTGTCGCTCGCGCGCCGAGTTGTAGGCGCTCACCAGGAACGAGGTCTCGGCCGGCGACCAGTGGTATAGGCGGGCATCGGTCCATGACAGGCCGCGGGCGGAGAGGTGGTCGAACATGAAGCGCGTCCAGGCGTCGATCATCCGCCCCTCATCGGGCTCGGTCAGGTGGTCGACGGTCCATTGCTTGAACCGCCAGGTGCCGTCCTCGAGCCAGCCGCAGCCGACCTGGAAGATGAGCGGCTGCCCGCCGACCAGCGGCAGCCGGCTGAAGTCATCGGCCAGGTTGGAGACCGTCTCGAAGTCCACGTAGAACTCAGCGGGCGCGGGGGTCCGCCAGGCGGGATCGGCGCGGTCGAAGCGCTGCGGGGCGACCAGGTGGTGTGGGGCGTCGCGGTTGATGTGCAGGACCGCATCGGTCTTGTCAGGGCCGCGGGTGACGCCGAGGGTGACGGCGGTGGCGCGCGGGTCTGTCCAGCGGGTGATGCCGCGGGCGTGGGCATCCCGGCGCAACTGCGGGTTCATGCCGGGCAGCAGGGTGAGCTCGGCAAGTTCGGTGGCGATCTGAACCTTGGCCGAGTGCCAGGGCTCGTTCTGGCCGTGGCGGGCATGGGGGTACAGCTCGGGCACCGATGGGGTGGGGAGCGGTGACCAGTCGGCGCCCTCCTGGCGCAGACGGCGGATCCACTCGACCGCGGCCAGCGCGCCGGTGGCAATCAGGTCGCCCTTCGTGCTCAGCCGGCCGTCGTGATCCACCCGGGCCAACTGCTCGAAGCACGATTCGCCGCGCTGCTTGCCCTGCTCCCAGTTGCGGCCGAGCAGGAACGCGGCCGGGGGGATCATCTCGAGGCTGCGGGAGAGCGCCTGGTTGTAGATCCAGACCTGCGCCGCGTAGTGCGCAGCGTCCGCAGCGGTGCCGCCGTCCTTGAGGATGTGCAGGGTGCGGTACTTGATGTCCACCACGCGGTAGTGGTGGGGTGCGTTGCCCAGGCCGGGGGCGGGGAGGGCGGCCTCCTCATCGGTCAGGGTGCCGGGGACGATCTCGTTGAGCTGGTCCGAGCGGACGAGCAGGTCCGCCACGCCGTAGGTCCGATGCGTCGCGTCCATGAGCACGCCCTGCTCGATGATCGGCACCCCGTCGCGCATGGCTTCGACGGTTGCCTGCGCCTTGCCCAGGTCGCGCGAGTCCTGCGGCCCGTCCGCGATCCGCACGGTGGGGAGTTGGCGGCGGATCAGGTCCAGGACCGCGGCCTCGAACGCGATGCCCTTGGCGATCACGAAGTCGCGCATGCTGGTGCGCGGGTCGTAGCCGGGAAGCTCGTCATCGGGCGTGAACCCGTGGTCGCGCCCGAACCGCTCGAGCCAGTCGAGGAGCGGGTCCTCTCCCAGCCAGTTGCGAGTGCGCGTGGCGGAGACCCAGCCGTCCCAGTCGGCGTCGGTCTCGGGGAGGGGGTGCTGCTCGGCCACGGAGGTCATGGGGCGAGTCTAGGCCGCGGGTCGCGTCAGGTTGTGTGTCGCGGGTCAGGTACAGAGCCGGACCGACTCACCGATCCGGCTCCCCGCCTCGAGGTCGTTCGTGCAGCACGAGAGGCGCCCGACACCGACGACGAAGCGTCGATCAGGTCGGGTTTCGGCGGCCGGCCGCCGTGTCGCCGGGGTCCATCTTCGGCCCGATCGCCCTGTTCGGCGTGTTCGTGCACGGGGTCGGCTGGACGGTGTTGGGCGTCGAGCTGGCGCTGCGCGGGGCGACCGCGCGCCAGATATCAGCCGAGTGAATGCGGGCTGCGAGAACTGCGCCACAACGGGGCGTTGCATTCGCCAGGCGGAGAGTCTGGCGCAGAAACGGCCCGCAGCGGCGTTCCGCATGCGCTGAGCGGATAGGTGGCGCCGTTCCCTTCTTCTACCGCCAGATTCTCGTGAGGAGAGAGCGGCTCGGGCTTCGACCGCCAATATCGGCCCGGGCGGTCACCTGAAGAGAATCTGGCCGTCGAGCCGCGAGCCGCGAGCCGCGAACGGCGAGCAGCGGGGCCGCGGGCGCCGGCCGCCGGCTAGGAACGCCGGCTGGTGACCTGGCCCTCGGGCGTGTCCCGCACCTCGACGCCCAGCGCGGCCAGCTCCTGGCGCAGTCGGTCCGAGGCGGCGTAGTCGCGCGCGGCCCGGGCGGCGGCGCGGGCGGAGAGCAGTTCGACGGCGGCGTCCGGCAGCTCCCCGGCCTCGCCCTCGGCGGGCGCCGACAGGTCCAGGCCGAAAACCTGATCGAAATCGAGCAGCAGGGCGCGACGTTGCGCCGGGGAGAGGTCCTCCGCACTGGCCACCGCGTGCGCCACGGCCAGGGCGGCGGGCATCGCCAGATCATCGGTGATGGCGGTGATGAAGCGGGCGCGGTAGCCGGCCATCGGTCCGGCCGACAGGTCGGCCGACGAGTCCGCCGCATCGGCCCCCGCATCGGCGGCCACCGCCCGGCGCAGGCGACGCAGGCCCGAGGCGGCAGAGTGCATCGCGTCCTGGGTGAAGTCGAGCTTGGATCGGTAGTGGGCGGTCAGCGCCAGGTACCGGAAGTCGAGCGGCGCAAACCCCTTCGACGGCAGCTCCGAGACCCGGATGATGTTGCCGGCGGACTTGGCCATCTTGGCGTCGCCCAGGGTCAGGAACTCGCCGTGCATCCAGAGCGTGACGACCCCATGCCCGGTGGCGCCCTCGCTCTGCGCGATCTCGTCCTCGTGGTGCGGGAACTTGAGGTCGATCCCGCCGGTGTGGATGTCGAACCGCTCGCCGAGGTACTTCATGCTCATCGCCGAGCACTCCACGTGCCAGCCCGGGAAGCCCTCGCCCCAGGGGGACGGCCACTTCATCAGGCGACCCGGCTCGGCGCGCTTCCACAGGGCGAAATCGGCCGGATGGCGCTTGTCGGTCTCGACCTCCACCCGGGTGCCGGCACGGCCCTGGTCCACGCGCTGGCCCGATAGCCGGCCGTACGTCGGGAAGGCGCGCACGTCGAAGTAGACCGTGCCACCCACCTCGTAGGCGAGCCCCTTGTCGAGGAGGGCCCGCGTGATCTCGAGCATCTCACCGATGTGATCGGTGGCTCTCGGCAGCACGTCGGGGGGTCGGATGTTGATCAGCTTCTCGTCGTCGAGCCAGGCGGCGGTGTAGAAGGCCGCGATCTGCATCGGGTCCTTGCCCTCGCGCAGCGATGCGGCAACCATCCGGTCCTCGCCGGTATCGGTCAGGTCGTCGCGCATGTGCCCGACGTCGGTCACGTTCTTGACGTAGGTGACCCGATATCCCGCGACCTCCAGCGTGCGGCGGAGCAGGTCGCCGAAGAGGTACGTGCGCAGGTTCCCGATGTGGGCGTACTGGTACACCGTGCTGCCGCAGGTGTAGATCCCGACGTGGCCCGCGCTGATAGGGCGCATCTCCTCGACCCGGCGGGTCAGGGAGTTGTACAGCTGGACGGGGAGTGGCGCAGCTGCGGGCATGGCCGCGATTCTAGGGGAGTGACCCGGGGCGCTCTGCGCCAGATATTCGTGGAGCGAATTTGGATTCGCGGAACAGCGCCAGATCCGGGGCTGGCATTCGCCCGGCGCATGTCTGGCGGTCAAGTCGGCGCAAACGCCGTTCCGCATTCGCCTGGCTGATATCTGGCGCCGGAAGGGCGGCGGAGAGCGTCGCGGCGGCGTGCTAGCGTGCGGAACCGATGAGTGACTCGACGTTCATGCGGATGCGGCCCGCTTTCGGCATGGGCGCGGCGATGATGGTGGTCTGGGGCCTGGTCTACACCTTCCCCGTCTTCGTGCTCCCCTTGTCCGAGGAGCTCCATGCGGACCGGGCTGCGTTGGCCGGGATCGTGGTCGCGATCCTGTTCTGGACCGCGGTCATCGGTCCGCCGCTCGGAGCGCTGGTGGACCGCACCGGGCCGAGGCCGGCGCTGGTGGTGGGGATCGGCCTGTCATCGGTCGGGTTTGCGCTGTTCGGCCAGGCGCAGGAGCTGTGGCATGCGTACGTGGCCTTCGCCGCCATCCTGGGCACCGGTCAGGCGCTGGTCTACCTGGGCGCCAACGTGCTGATCGGGAGACACTTCGCCGGGGAGCGGGCGACCGCCTATGGGATCGCGTACGCGGGGCTGGGGCTGGGAACCGGGCTATACGCGATCGTGGCCCAGCTGCTGGTCGATGAGCTCGGCTGGCGGATGGCGACCCTGGCCCTGGCCGCGACCCCGTTGCTGATCCTGCCCGGCGTGCTGCGGCTCCATCCGCGGGAGCCCGTCCCCGGGGAGGACGCAGCACCGGCCGCGCTGCCCGATGCAGCCGTGGGCGCGGGGACCATCGGTGTCTTCGTCCTCGTCTTCATCTCGTCGGTGGCGCTGGGCCTGGTGGACGAAGGGATCTACCAGAACCTGCTGCCGCACGCCGTGTCGGTTGGGTACGGCGCCACGGTGGCGGCTGTGGCGCTCGGGGTGGTCTCGTTCGCGTATGTCGGCGGGCAGTTGATCGGTGGACCGATGGTCGACCGATGGGGCGCCGCCCGCAGCACCCTGGTCGCGTTCGTCGCAGCCGGACTGGGGATGGCGGCGGTCATCCTGGCCGGCGCCGGCCGGCCCACCGCCGATGCCTGGCTGATGGTCGGCGCGGCCCTGTACGGCGCCGGGCTGGCGGTGCTGCTCTTGATCCGCCTTTCGACCTTCGCCGATCGATTCGCGGGGCCGCGATTCGGGTTTCTGTCGGGGATCTTCGCGCTCGCCTACCCGATCGGCGGCTCGGCCGTGGTCTGGTTCGGGGGCTTCGCGTTTGACACGTGGGGGGATTACCTGCCCGCCTTCGGAGTCTCGGCCGCGGGGTTGGTGCTGGCCACGGCGGCGCTGCTGGCGGTCGCGCGGCGATAGGCGCGATGGTAGGGACGGGCTGCTGGGGGCGCGGCCGCCGGCCGTCCCTTTCAATGCCAGATATTCCTGGAGAGAATGCCGATCCGACCTTCGGCGCCAAACTGGGGCGTGGCATTCGCCAGGCGATGGTATTGGCGCTGAAAAGGCTCCGATCCCGTCTTCGCATTCACCTGGCGAATTTCTGGCGTCAAGCGGCGGCCACCAGGGCCGGGCCGGGCGCGGGGAACGCTCAGCTCGCGGCGGGAGCCTCGGGCACGGGCCCGGGAGAGGGCGCAGCCGCGTGGCGAGCCGCCGCCGCGGCTTCCTTGCGCAGCTGGCGCAGGGTGGCGCGGTCCTGGCCGCCGAAGCGCGGCAGGTCGCCGATGGTGGCGGATCGAGCGAGGCGCTCGGACATCTTGCCCAGCACCAGCTGCCCGAATTCGGGTGAGGCCATCAGGTGGCGCAGCACGTCGGCGGGGATCTCCAGCAGGGTGGATGGCTCCTCGGCCACCACGTCGGCGGTGCGGGGGCTGCCGGTGAGCGTGGCGATCTCACCGAAGATCTCGCCGGGGCCCATCGAGGAGAGGGTGCGGCGCGGGCCACCCTCGGCCGCGGTGCCGGCCACCAACTTGCCGGCGAGCACGAAGAAGGCGGCCTCGCCCTTGTCGCCGACGCGCATGACCGCGGCCCCGGTGGCGGCCTCGCGGATCCGGCCACGCGAGGTGATCGCGTCGCGGTCACGCGGGGTGAGGCCGCGCAGGACGGGCAGGTAGCCGCTAAGGGTTTCGAGGTCGGCGGCGGTCGGCGCGCGACCAATGGCCATCCCCGGTGCGCTGGCCGCGCCGCGCAGCAGGCTGATCGATCGGCGCCACTCGGCGGCAGGCAGGCCCAGCCCCGGCAGGACGGCGGAGATGACACCTGCACCGATGACCACCAGCGAGCTATAGACGAACAGGTCGCGCACGTCGAAGATGTCGGCCAGGCCGGCGAGCGCCATGCCGGTCAGGTACACGATGTCGCGCAGCACGTAAGACGTGCTGAAGACCCGGCCGCGTGCCTCGCGCGGCGTGTTGCGCTGGTTGATCAGGCGGCCGGCTACGAACGAGGGCGCGTTCATCAGCCCCGAGATCGCGATCAGCGCGATCGCCACCCAGACCACGGTCTGGAACGAATAGGCCAGGCCCATCAACCCCATCGCGATGAACGACAGGACCAGCCATTGGCCTTCGCGTAATCGGTCTGCCAATCGGGCCATCAGCAGGCTGCCGACAACGAAACCGACCGAAGTCAGTCCCTCCTGCAGGCCGTATTCGAATTCGGAAGCGCCCAAGGCCCGGATGGCGAAGGGCAGGAGCAGCACGTTCTGCATCCCGAACGCGATCAGGACCGGGACACGCACGATGTTCAGGCTGCGCAGGATGGGCGTGTTCCAGATGAACTTGGCGCCGAACCCGATGTTGCGGATCTGCTCGCCCAGGGTGGTGTGTTCCTGCACGTCGAGGGGGTTGATCTTGACCAGGCCGATCATCAGCGCACTGAAGAGGAAGGTGGCCGAGTCGAGCCAGAAGACGATCTCGATCGAATCGGTGCTGGCCAGGAAGCCGGCGGCGGCGAAGCCGACCGCGGTCGAGCCGAACTGGGCGATGGCCATGATCGCGTTGGCGGCGCCCAACTCTTCGTCGGAGGCGATCTCGGGCAGCACGCTCTCGTTGGCCGGCGAGAAGAACTGGGTGATCGATGCCGAGAGCATCACCACCACGTACAGCCAGATGATGCTGTCCGGGTTGTCGAGGGATACCAGGAACGGCACGGTGGCGACGATCGCGGCCCGCGCCAGGTCGGCCACGATCATGATCTTCTTGCGGTCGTATCGGTCGACCACCACCCCCGCGATCAGGCCCACCACCAGGGTCGGGACGGCGGTGGCCATCAGCATCAGGCCCACCGACAGGGCCGAGTTGGTGATCTTGAAGACGATGATCCCCGCGGCCAAGCTGGTGAGCGCGTCGCCCACGGTCGAGACCAGTTGCGCGGTCCAGAGCCGGCGGAAGGCCTGGTTGCGCAGGATCGCGTATGGGGACGGCGCGGACGGCAGGGCGGCTGCGGCGGCTGTCACGATTCCGCGCATTCTGCCACCCCGCGGTTAGGATTCGCGACGTGCCACAACACGACGCCCGTCCCGGCTATCCGCTCACCCTGGGCGAGGAACCGATCTTCTGCCCGGCCTGTGGATTGGAGCTGGTGACGAGGGTCCTGGAGGAGGATCAGCGACCCCGGCTGGTGTGTCCTGCGGGCCACGTCACCTGGCGCAATCCCCGGCTGGTGGTGGGCACCCTCCCGGTGCGCGGCGGGCGGGTGTACCTGGCCCGGCGCTCGATTGAGCCGGGCGCGGGGCGCTGGACCTACCCGGGTGGCTTCCTGGAGGTAGGGGAGTCGGCCCAGGAGGGCGCGCGGCGCGAGACGGAAGAAGAGACCCAGCTGCGGGTGGAGGTGGGGCGACTCATTGGCGCGTATTCACGGCCGCATACGGCGGTGGTGACCCTGGTCTACGAGGCGGAGGTGGTCGGCGGAGAAGCGCTGCCCGGGGTCGAGACCTCCGAGGTCCGCGACTTCGGGCCCGATGAGATCCCGTGGACCGAGCTGGCCTTCACCACCGCGGAGAGCGCGCTGCGCGACTGGGTGCGGTCGCTGCCGGGCCATGGGCCGCGCCACGAGCCGGAGATGGTGGTCCTGGGCGACCCCGCCGACGGGGATCTGTAGCGGCACGGAGCGGGTCGCCGCGTCTTCGCCGCAAGGCGGGTTCTGCGCCAGAAATTCGTGGAGTGACTCCCGATTCGTGGATCGGCGCCACATCGGGCCTTGGTATTCAGCAGGCGACGAGTTTGGCGGTCAAACCACCGGAATCCCGTCCCCGCATTCTCCCGGCGAATATCTGGCGCTCGGGTGAGCCGGGTGAGCGGCCGAGCGGCGAGCGCCGAGCGCCGAGCGCCGAGCGCCGAGCGGCGCTACTCGTAGCGGCGGAAGACGGCGACCGCGTTCTGGCCGCCGAAGCCGAAGCCGTTGACGATCGCCGCGTTGACGGTTGCGCGCCGCGCGAGGTTGGGGACGTAGTCGAGGTCGCAGTCCGGATCGGGGGTGGCGTAGTTGATGGTCGGAGGGATGACCCCGTCCCGGATGGCACCGATGGCGGCCAGCGCCGACAGCGCCCCGGCGGCGCCCAGAGTGTGGCCGATCATGCTCTTGTTGGAGGTGACCGCCAGCCGCCCGGCGTGGTCGCCGAAGGCGGCGCGGATCGCGCGGGTCTCGGTCGCGTCGTTCAAGGGGGTGCTCGTCCCGTGGGCGAAGACCACGTCCACCTGCTCGGGCTCGACGCCCGCGTCGCGCAGGGCACGCTGCATGGCCTTGGTCGCGCCATGGCCGGATGGCTCGGGGGCGCTGATGTGGAATGCGTCGCCGGTCATCGCGCCGCCGGCCACCTCGGCCCAGATGGTTGCCCCGCGGCGCTCGGCGCGCTCGGCCGATTCGATCACCACCACCCCCGCCCCCTCCCCGTACACGAAGCCGTCGCGGGTGGCGTCGAACGGCCGGCTGGCTCCCGTTGGATCGTCGTTGCGCTTGGAGAGGGCACCCATGTTGGCCAGCGCGGCGAAGGCGACGGGCATCAGCGCCGATTCGGTACCGCCGGTGATCACCACCTCCGCGTCACCGTGCTCGATCAGGCGCTGCGCCTCGATGAACGCCTGCACTCCCGACGCGCAGGCGGCAACCGAGGTGATCACCGGGCCGCGCAGCTTGTTGAGGATGCTGATCTGGCAGGCCGCCATCGACGGCGAGAGCATCGGCACCATGAACGGGCTGACCCGCTGCCCACCGCGCTCGATGTAGGTCATCTGGCCGTCAGCCACCTCCTCCAGCCCGCCGCCGCCGGTGTTGACCACGACCCCGATGTCGTCCCGGTTGGCATCGGTCACCTCCAGCCCCGAGCCGGCGATGGCCTGAGCCGCGGCCGCCACCGCGAACTGCGCGAAGCGCGCCATCCGGCGCGCGGCCTTGAAGTCGATGTAGGTCGCGGGGTCGAAGTCGCGCACCTCGGCCGCGATCCGCACCTCCTCGGCAGAGGCGTCGAACTGGGTGATCGGTCCCACCCCGCTCATGCCCGCGACCAGGTTGCGCCAGTAGGTGTCGGCGTCGTTGCCGAGGGGGGTGATGGCGCCCCAGCCGGTGACCACCGCCCGTCGCCGCGGGTCGGCGCGGTTCACGCCTCGTAGCTCCGCACGATGACGGTGCTGTTGTGGCCGCCCAGGCCCATCGAGTTGGAGAGGGCCACCCTGGGGTTCGCCTGGCGTGCAAGGTTGGGCACGTAATCGAGGTCGCACTCGGGATCGGCGTGGCGATAGTTGATGGTCGGGGGCAGCCAGCCGCTGACCAGGGCCTGGACGCACGCGAACACTTCGAACGCCCCGGCGGCTCCCATCATGTGGCCGGTCATGCTCTTGGTGGAGCTGACCGCGAGTGCGTCGGCGTGGGCGCCGAAGACCGCGCGGATGGCCATCGTCTCGTATCGGTCATTCAGGGGGGTGCTGGTGCCATGGGCGTTGATGTAGTCGACCGCTTCGGGCTCCAATCCGGCCCGGGCCAGGGCAGCCTTCATGGCGCGCTGGTTGCCCTCGCCGCGCTCGGCCGGGGCGGCCATGTGGAACGCGTCCGAGGACGAGCCGTAGCCGACCACCTCGGCCAGGATCGGCACGCCGCGGGCGAGGGCGTGCTCGAGCTCCTCCAGGACCAGGACCCCGGACCCCTCCGCCACCACGAAGCCGTCGCGGGTGGCGTCGAACGGACGGCTGGCGATGGCCGGGTTGTACTCCTTCGAGTCGGGGTCGATCGGCGAGCCGAGGGCCCGCATCTGGGTGAATCCGGCGTAGGTCAGCGGCACGATCACCGCCTCGGCTCCCCCGCCCAGCATCAGGTCCGCCTGGCCGCGCACGATCGCCTCCATCGCCTCGCCGATGGCGTGGCCGCCGGTGGCGCAGGCACTCACCACCGCCAGGTTGTGGCCGCGGATCCCGAACTGGATCGCGACCATCCCCGAGGCCGCGTCGGGGATCACGTTGGGTAGCAGGAACGGGGAGATCCGGCCGAACCCGCGCTCGGTCAGCGTCTTGAGTGCCTCGCTGATCAGCCCGATCCCGCCGATCCCGGTGCCGAGCACCATCCCGAAGCGGTCCGGGTCCGCCTGCGAAGGGTCGAGCATGTCGCCGGCACCCAGCAGGCCCGCATGGCGGAGCGCTTCTCCGGCAGCCGCCACCGCGAAGTGGGTGAAGCGGTCGTGGCGGCGCGCGTCCTTGGGGTCCATGGCCACGGTCGGGTCGAAGTCGCGCACCTCGCCTGCCACGTGGACCGGGTACTCGGAAGCGTCGAACTGGGTGATCTCATTAACCCCCGAGCGTCCGGCCAGGAGCGCCTCCCACGACGCGGCCCCGGTATTACCGACCGGTGAGACGGCACCGAGCCCGGTGACCACCACCCGGCGCGTCACGCGCCGGCCTCAGCCGCCTGGGGCAACCACATTCCATCGCCGGGGCCATCCAGGGCCTGGGCGTTGGCATCGGGCACGATCCGCTTGATCAGGCCGGTGAGCACCCGCCCGGGCCCGACCTCCACGAACTCGGTCACCCCATCGGCCGCCATGCGGCGGACGGTATCGGTCCATTGCACGCCGTGGACCAGGTGCTCGCTGAGTTCGCGGCGCAGGCTGTCGGCGGTCTGGATCAGGCTGGCGTGGACGTTGGAGAGCATCGGGACCTCTGGGGCGGTGAACGAGACGCGCGACAGGACCGCGTTGAATTCCTCGCGGGCGCGACGCATCAGCGGGGAGTGGCTGGCCACGCTGACGGTCAGTTGGACAGCCTTGCGCGCGCCGATCGTCTTGCTCATCTCGAGGGCGAAGACCAGCGCCGGGATCACCCCCGACAGCACGATCTGCCCCGGGGCATTGGCGTTGGCGACCCCGATCTCCCCGTGCTCGCGCGCCTTGGCCACCACGTCGTGAACCTGCTCATCGGTCAGGCCGATGACCGCCCCCATCCCTCCCTCGATGCCGTGCTCCTGCATGATCCGGCCCCGCTCCCGGACCAGGTGCAGGGCCTCTTCAAAGCCGATGGCGTCGGCGGCCACCGCCGCCGCGTACTGCCCCGCGGAATGTCCGGCCAGTGCCGCGGGATCCAGTTCCACGCCCGCCCGATCCGCCTCGGCCCGCAGCGCCTCGAGGTACGCCACGCTGGTGGCAAGGATCGCGGGCTGGGCGTTGACGGTCAGGTCCAGGTCCTCGGCAGGCCCCTCGGCGATTAGCCTGGAGAGCGAGAAGCCGAGCGTGGCGTCGGCGCGCTGCATGACCGCGCGGGCCTCGGGGGAGCGCTCCAGCAGGGCGCCGCCCATGCCCACGTACTGGCTCCCCTGGCCGGGGAAGACGAAGGCGTGGCGCCGCGGCGCGGTGGCGGCGTCGGGCGCGACCGGGGGGTTGGGGGCGTCGTGGGCGTCGATGTGGGGCGCTCCGCAAGCGTGGGAGAAGGTCTCACCGAGTATAGCCGAGGGGTGTCACGCACCCCGGACCACGCGCTCGACCACCTCGTGCAGGACCGGCAGCCCGAACCCGATGGCGCTGACCGGCACCCGCTCGTCGTGGGCGTGGAAGAGGGAGAGGAACGGCGTGTCCGCATCCAGGCGCAGGGGCGCGAAGCCGTAGGTCGGGATCCCGATGGTCGCTAACGCCTTGGCATCGGTGCCGGGGGTGATCATCATCGGGGCCACGCTGGCGTCGGGGTCCGCGCGGCGGAGGGCATCGGTCATGACCGCGACGATGGGCGCGTCGGCCGGCCACTCGACCGGGGGCAGGGCCAGCGCGGCGTCGAGGGTGGCAGCGTCCCCGATGATCGCCTGGAGTTCGGCGAGCAACGCCGCCTGGTCGGTGCCGGGCAGGGTGCGCACGTCCACCTCGCCCTCCCCGCTGCCCGGGATCACGTTCATCTTGGTCCCGGCATGGATGACCGTGGGCGTGACCGTGTCGCGCAGCATGGCGTCGAGGGAGCGGCGCAGGACCGGGTCGGAGACCTGTGCCTCCAGCAAGGCGCGGGCTGCGAGGTCGTCGCCACGGGCGGCCGCATCCGCCGCCATGCCCAACCCGAGCGCGTCAAAGAAGGCACGCACGGTGGGAATCACCCGCGCCGGGCGGGCCGCGGCAGCCAGGCTGGTCACCGCAGCCGCGAGCTTGACCGCGGCGTTGTCGGCGTGCGGCATGGAGCCGTGGCCGGGCGTCCCGGTCGCGTGCAGCCGGGCCCAGATGATCCCCTTCTCGGCGACCTGGATGGTGTAGGTGCGTTGATCGCCGATGGTCATCGAGTAGCCGCCCACCTCGTTGAGGGCCGCAAGCGCCGCGCGTCCGTCGGCCGCGCTGAACAGGTCGGGCCGGGCCCCGACCCAGTGGCCGGCCCCGTGGCTGCCGCCCGCCTCCTCGTCCGCCAGCGCCGCGAAGACTAGGTCGCGTCGCCGCTCGCCGCCGGCACGGGCCAGGCTGAGCATCACCTCCAGCTCCATGGCGACCATGTTCTTCATGTCCACTGCCCCACGGCCCCAGACCACCCCGTCGATCAGCTCCGCGCCGAACGGATCGCGGCTCCAGCCGGCGGCCTCCACCGGCACGACGTCGATGTGGCTGAGCAGGATCAACGGCGGCTCGGGATGGGCGACGGTCGCGGGCAGGCGTGCGAAGCAGCTGCCCCTGCCCGGCGTCTCCTCGAGCACTTCGGCTGCGATCCCGGCACTGGTCAGCACCTCGGCGCAGTAGCCCGCGGCGCGCGTCTCCCCGTCGCCCCCGTTGGGCGGATTGACCGATGGGATCCGGATCAGGTCGCGCAGATACCTGATGGTCGCGTCCAGGTTCGGCCCGATATCGCCGCTCATGGCGCGCCAGCCTGAGCCAGCCGGGAGTTCACCAGCAGGCCGAGCGGAAACTCGAGGACCAGGAGCGCAACCGACACCGCCAGGAGCACGGGTAGCTGAGTGGCGAATCCCATCACCACCAATGCCCCGAGGAAGAAGGCCTGGATCGAGAGCCGGGTGAAGAAGGCCAGCCGCAGGTCAACCATGGCCACGGCCCGTCGTTCGGGCGGCTGGCGCCCCGAACCAAAGACGCCACGCCATGCAACCAGCGCGAAGAGCGCGATGGCGAGGGCTGACAGCCAGAGTGGCCCCCCGGCGGGCGCGTTGGTCGCGACGCTGACCGCTGTGTATGGAACGATCGAAGCGACCAGGATCCCGAACGCTGGAGCCGGAACCAGCAGCTGCAGCCACTCCAGGCTGCGCCGTCGAGCGGCGGGATCGCGGAGCCATCGGGAGAGCAGGCTGAAACCGAAGGTCACGAACAGCCAGGTGTAGAAATTGCCGGGCTGCACCCCGAACCAGCCGTCGGTTGGCCCGATGTCGACCCAGGTCCACATCCCCATCCGAATCGCGACCGCGTCAAAGGCGAGGTCCAGCATGATCACCAGCGCGGCGTCAACGAACGAAGCCGTCCAGCGCCGCACGCCCAGTGCATCGGTGATGCGCATCGCGCCGGCGATGATCAGCGCCCAGGTCAGGCCAATGACCAGCGGGGCGCGGTCCAGCATCAGCGTCCATTCGGGGCTGTAGCGGTACGTCTCGAAGATCAGCTGCGACCCCTCCTCCAGCAACAGCCCGTAGGCCGCGGCGCTGATCAGCACCAGGAACGGCAGGCGCCCACGGCGGAGGGCGATCCATGCCGCACCGATGAAGATCAGGGTGGCCATGATCTCCAGGAAGAGGAAGGTCCAATTCACGGCCGGATGATATCGGGATCGTAGAATGCGCCCGATGACCACCCGGATCGGCGCCCCGAGCGTTCCCATCTACCTTGCCGGCGAGTTCGTGGAGGCCGGCACCCCGCTCGAGGTCCGCAACCCCGCCACCGGTGAGCTGGTGGCGACCACCTGGCAGGCCGGGCCCGCCGAGCTGGAGCGCGCCACCGTGGCGGCGGTCGAGGCATTTGAGAAGACGCGGCGCCTGGCCAGCTTCGAGCGGCGAGACGCCCTGGCCCACGTGGCGCAGCGGATCACCGAGAACGCCGACGAGCTGGCCGACCTGCTGACCCGCGAGTCGGGCAAGCCGATCCGCGATGCCCGGGCTGAGGTCGCGCGCGGCGCGCTCACCTTCCGGATCGCGGCCGAGGAGGCGACCCGCATCAACGGGGAGTGGATCCCCCTCGACTGGACGGCGGCCAACCGGGGGCGGAGCGGGATCGTGCGGCGCTACCCGATCGGCCCGGTGGCCGGCATCAGCCCGTTCAACTTCCCGCTCAACCTGGCCGCGCACAAGGTGGCGCCGGCCATCGCGGCAGGGTGCAGCATCGTGCTCAAGCCCCCGTCCAAGGACCCGCTGGTCATGCTCCGGGTGGCGCACTACCTGGCCGAGACGAACCTCCCCGCCGGAGCGGTCAGCATCCTGCCCATGGATCGGCCCACCGGCGACGCGATGGTGGCGGACGATCGGTTCAAGCTGCTCAGCTTCACCGGATCGCCATCGGTCGGCTGGAAGATGAAGGCCGAGGCCGGCAAGAAGAAGGTGGTCCTCGAGTTGGGCGGCAACGCGGGGGCGCTGGTCGACGAGACCGCGGACCTCGACTGGGCCGTGGCGCGGCTGACCTTCGGCGCGTTCGCGTACGCCGGGCAGGTGTGCATCAGCGTGCAGCGCATCTTCGTGGTGGCCTCGATCTACGACGAGTTCACCCGCCGCTTCGTGGACAAGGTGCGCGGCGTCAAGGTGGGGGATCCGCTCGACCCCGCCACCGACCTGGGCCCGATGGTCGATGCCCGGGCCGTAACGCGCACCCACGAGTGGGTCAACGAGGCGCTCGGCGCGGGGGCGAGGGCGCTGACCGGCGGCGAGCCGGACGGCCTCTATTACCCCGCCACCGTGCTGGTGGACGTCCCGAAGGACGCCCGGGTGTGCGGCGAGGAGGTCTTCGCGCCGGTCGTCAACCTCTTCCCCGTGGCGGACTTTGCCGCCGGCGTGGCAGCGCTCAATGACAGCCAGTTCGGCCTCCAGTGCGGCATCTTTACGAACGACCTGGAGCGGACCCTGTTCGCCCACGACGAGCTGCAGGTGGGAGGCGTGATCGTCAACGACGTCCCAACCTGGCGCACGGATGCGATGCCCTACGGCGGGGTCAAGGACTCCGGGCTGGGCCGAGAGGGGCTGCGCTGGTCGATCGAGGACATGACCGAGCCCCGCCTGCTGGCCTTCGCCCGGCCGCTGTAGGGCGGCGAAGCCTCGGTGTCCGAGCTGGCCGCTCCCAGTGCCCGGTTCGTGCGCGTCGTGCGCGCCGACGAGCTGCGTGACGGCGAGCTGATCCCGGTCCAGATCGACGGGCGGCCGGTGGTCCTGGTCCGCCATCGCGGCGAGTTCTTCGCCGTCCAGAACAACTGCTCGCACAAGGACTTCCCGCTCTCCGAGGCCGGCTTCGACCCGCGCGACGAGGTCCTGGTCTGCGCCTGGCACGGCGGCTGCTTCGACATCCGGACCGGCGCGGCGGTGGTGCTGCCCGCCACCGACCCGATCGAGACCTTCCCGGTGCGGGTCACCGATGCGGGCTGGGTCGAGATCGGGCTGACCGGCAGCCTGGTGCGATGACCCTCGAGGCCTTCCCGTTCGTCAACTGGATCTTCTGGGCGGAGCTGACTGGCGGCTCGTTCCTGGTGGTGGGGGTGATCGAGCGGCTGGGTGGCACGACTCGCGGCTATCGGCTGTTCATGGCTGTCCTGCTGGCGTTTTTCGCGGGGATCACCCTCCTCTCCGAGTTCGCGCTCCCGTCCGGCACCGCGGCTGATCCCACCGCCGAATGGCGCCGCGCGCTGAGCGAGCTGCTGGCCGTCGGCGGCGTCGCCTACCTGGTGGCCAGCATCGCGAACTGGCCGCGGAGTGGGATCGCGATCGCGGCAGGCGTGGCAGGCGTCGCCGGCCTGGTTGCGCTTGCCGCGGCCGGCGGGACGCACAGCCCGGCCCTCTTCGCCGTCCAACTGGTCCTGTCCGCGGTCGCGTTGGGCACGGTGGCCAGCGCCATGCTGCTGGGGCACTGGTACCTGGTCACGCCGCAGCTTTCGCCCACGCCGCTGCGCCGCATGATCTGGGCCTGGGGCGCGGCGCTGGTTGCGCAGGTGCTGCTCTTCGCCGTCGCGCTGCTGACCGTGAGCGCCTCCCCGGTGACCGGCGCCGATGCCTGGCTGGCCTGGCTGCGGCTGGCGGTCGGCCTGGTCCTGCCGATCGGGATCAGCGTGCTGGCGATGCTCGCCAGCTTCGCCGCCTCGCTGCAGTCAACCACCGGGCTGCTCTATATCGGCCTGGCATTCGTGATGGCCGGCTCGATCGCCGGTGCCGCCCTGTCGTACATCACCGGGGTGCCGGTGTGAGTCTTGCGGAACCGATCCGACTCACCGCTCGCCTGTTCGCCACCCTGCGCGAGGCAGCCGCCGGCCGTGTCGCGCTGGAGCTGCCCGCCGGCGCCTCGCTGGACGATGCCTGGTCCGAGCTGGCGCGGCGCTACCCGGGCCTGGTGCCGCACCGTGCGTTCGTGCACGCCGCGCGTAACGGGGTCCATGCGGCATGGACCACCCCGCTGGCCGATGGCGACACGGTTGCCTTCCTGCCACCGGTCAGCGGCGGCGCGCCGCTCACCGGCCTGACCGTCGAACCGATCGACCTGGCTGCGCTCGAGGCCGCGGTGACCGGCAGTGGACATGGGGCCGTGGTCACGTTCATCGGGCGTGCCCGCGACACCGCCGATGACGGCCGGACCGTGCTCGAGCTCGAGTACGAGGTCTACCCCGAGATGGCGGCCTCGGTCCTGGCCGAGATCGCGGCCGATGCCGAGTCCCGCTGGCCGGGCTGCGCGGTGGCGGTCGTGCATCGGCACGGGGTGGTGCCGATCGGGGAGGCCGCGGTGGCGATCGTGGTCGCGGCCCCGCATCGGGCCGAGGCGTACGAGGCCAATCGGTTCGTGATCGAGGCGATCAAGCAGCGGCTGCCCATCTGGAAGCGGGAGCGCTTCAGCGACGGCTCCGAGTGGAAGCGCCCCGGCGCCTGATTCGTGGGCGTTGGCGCCAGGTGGTGCGCCGATGCACAATGCGCGTCCGATGTCCAACTCGACGCCCGGCCAGGTGACCTGCCCCTTCTGCGGAGGCGCTACCCCGCCGGCCATCTTCTGCACCCAGTGCGGCGAGCCGCTGCCGGCGTCGCTGCGCGCCCGACCACCGGGCATGGACCGCAGCTCGATCGATGAGCGCATCCGCGAGCGCCGCGGAATGGACGCCCCCATCCGACCCGGAGCGACTCCCGACGAACGCGAGGCGGCGTCCCGCGGCTATGTCCCGTTCGTGCCCGATCCCCTCGACGCCGTGGTGCGGCGCGATGCTGCGGCGAAGGGCGGCATGCCGCCCCGCGCCGACTACCAGGACCCCGAGCCGATCCCGGAGCCGATGCCGGAGCCGATGCCGGAGCCGATGCCGGTCGTCGCGCATGAACCAGAACCAACGCCGCCTGCCGCTGAGCCCGAGCCCGCCCCGGTCGTCGCACCAGAACCTCCCATCGAACCGGCGCCCAGGCCGCTCGTGGAGCCGATCGCTCCGCGGACCATCCAGCGCGCCGCGCCGCCCCCGCCGGTCTCCGCGCCGCCCAGCGTGGCCTGGAGCGACGATGCTGACCGTGGCTGGACGCCCACCCCGCCCGATCAGTACGAGGAAGCCTCCGGCGGGGTGAGTGGCGCCGTGGTCGGCGCGTTTATCGGCCTGGGGCTGGTGGCGGTGATCGGCGGAGCGCTGCTGGCCGGCGTCCTGGGACCAGGGACCGCCAACGCGAGTCCGACCCCTAGCCAGGCGCCCAGCGTGGCCCCGAGCGTGGCGCCCACCCTGGAGCCAACCCCGACCCTCGAACCAACCCCCAGCGTGGAGGCAACTCCGGCACCGACGCTGCTGCCTCCTGGCATCTTCCCGGATGGCTTCACCTCGCAGGTGCAGCCCTGCGCCACGCGCCCCAACAGCGGCGATGGCTGCAATTCGTCGGGCAGCGTGGTCACCAGGGACGTGTGGGTGTGGATCTCGTTCAGACACGGCAACGACAGCGACGTCCTGACCGCGTCCCTCTTCAACGCCGACAACCAGCCAGTCGGCGACGCCGACTACGCGCTGGTGGACCTGGACTGTGGACCCGATTGCGGCGGCTGGATCTACTTCCGCTTCCCGAGCTTGAGCGCAGGGGAGTATCGCGTTGTGGTGGACCGCAACGGGGACTTCGCGGCGGAGACCAGCTTCACCGCCACCGGCTAGAGCCGCGTTGCGTTGGGCGGCTCCCCGGCGTCGCGCCGGCGAGCGGCCAGGGCACTGATCGCCTCCAGCACGCACCGATGCGCCGCGGCGGCGGTGATCTCGCTCACGTCGTACGCAGGCGAAACCTCGACCACGTCCATCCCGGCCAGTTGCACGCGGGTGACCACCTGGCGAACGGCGCGCAGCAGCTCGCGGGTGAGCATCCCGCCCGGCTCGGGCGTCCCGGTGCCCGGCGCCATGCCCGGGTCGAGCACGTCGATGTCGATCGAGAGGTAGATCATCTCGGGACCATCCAGCGCCTCCGCGATGGCGTCCGCGACCACGGCCTCTGCACCGCGCGACTCGATCTCGGTCATGAAGTGGGTCCGCAGGCCGTGCGCGCGCATCCAGTCCAGGGTCTCCGGTGGCGGCCAGTAGCCGCGCAGGCCGATCTGCACGAAGTTGTGTCCGGCAACCGCCCCCGACTCGATCAGGCGGCGCATCGGCGTCCCGTGCGAGGCCAGCACGCCGTAGGTGGACCGCGCGGTGTCGGCGTGGGCATCGAAGTGGACGATCCCCAGGCGCCGGGGTGCGATCGCCTCTGCCACCGCGCTCGCGGACGGGAACGTGATCGAATGGTCACCACCCAGGATGATCGGGATCGCGCCCGAGGCGGCTACCTCCGCGACCTTGCGACGGATGACCTCGTGTCCGCGGGCCAGGTTGGCGGGCGTCACTGGTGCGTCGCCGGCATCCACCACGTCGAGCCACTCGAACGGCTGGATCCCCAGCTGCAGCGAGTTGATGGAACCCGCGTGGTAGGTCGCGGCCCGGATCGCCCGCGGCGCGAACCGACTTCCCGGGCGGTGGCTGGAGCCGTCGTCGAACGGTGCTCCTACGATCGCCACATCAGGGCGACGGGCGAGCAGCGCCGCGGCATCGGTCACCAATGGCAACTTCTGGAAGGTGGTGGAGCCGTGATAGGCGGGCAGGTTGAAGTCGTCGTAGTCGGTGTACGGGTCGCCGCCGGTGGGCGGGTGCTCGTCGTTGGGGCCTGCGTGTGGCCGCTGCGCATCGGTCATGGACCGGCGGACCTCCTCGGCGAAGCGCGAACGGGCGCCGTCGCGGCGCGGAGCAGGCCCGCTCACCAAAGGGCGGCCCGATCCTAACAGAGCCGCTCCCGAATTGGCGCTGCTACCATCCGGCGCGTCATGCGCTACACCATCGAGCAGGCCAACGCCCTGCTGCCACAGGTGCGGGCCGTGCTGCTCCAGGTCGCGGTTGAGCAGCGCCGGGTCGACGAGGCGCACACCGAACTCCATCGCAGCCTCTCCGGCAACGGGAACGTGTCGCCGGCCGACGAGGCGCGACAGGAGACCGAGGTGGCGAGCCTGCGCGAGGGGATCCGCGGCCTGCTGATGCACCTCGACCAACTCGGCGTGGAGGTGCGGGACCTGGAGATGGGACTGGTGGACTTCCCCGGCGAGCGTGACGGGCGCCCGGTGTGGCTGTGCTGGCGCTTGTCCGACCCGGCGGTCGCCCACTGGCACGCCACGGATGAGGGTTACTCCAGCCGGAAGCCGTGGTGAGGTGACCGCGCCGCGGGTGGTGGTGGTCGGGGACGCGACGCTCGACGTGATCGTGCGCTCGGCGGCGGAGCCCATTCCCGGCAGCGACGTTTCTGCGGAGATTCAGCTGGAGCCGGGTGGCCAGGGTGCCAACGTCGCGGTCCGACTGGCTCGCGCGGGTGTCGCCACCCGCCTGGTGTGCGCCATCGGGACCGATGCTGCGGGCCAGATCCTGGCCGATCGGCTATCCGCCGATGGCGTCGAACTCGCGAACGCGGGCGTGTCTCGCAGTGGCGTGGTCGTCGCGACGGTGGTCGGCGGAGAGCGGACGATGCGCTCGGATCGCCGGGGGTTGCCCCTGCTCGACGCATCGCTCCTCGCCGGGGCCGAGTGGGTGCATGTCTCGGGGTACGCCCTCGCCGATGACGCCACCGGAGAGGGTCTGGCCCAAACTCTGGGTCGCCGACCGCCCGATGTACGGCTGAGCGTCGGCGGCGCGCCAGTGGTGGACCCTGCGCACGCGGCCAGCTTCAGATTGCGGCTGGCAGCGGCGGCCGTGGACCTGCTCTTTCTGGGTCGCCCCGAACTGGCGCCGCTGGCCGAAGTGGGCAAAGCGGACGGCGCGGACCTGGCGCTGGTCCTGATCGTGACCGATGGGCCGCGCGGGTCGCGGGCGAGGGGGCGCGGCCTTGCAGCGGAGGTCGAGGTCCCCGCAGATGAGCTCCGCGGTGCGCTGGTCGACCCCACTGGGGCCGGCGACGCCTACGCTGCGACGGTGGTCGCATCCCTGCTGGACGAAGCATGGCCACCGACCGTCGAGGCGCTCCATGCGGCAATGCAACGCGGCAGCCGCCTCGGGGCCCAGGTCGCCCGGGTGATCGGTGCCCAGGCAGTCGTGGCGTGAACGGGGTTCCGACCGGGCTGCCGCTCAGCATCTCGGACGAGGTCCGCGCCGCGCTGGGCGAGGGACGGCCGGTGGTGGCGCTCGAGTCGAGCCTGATTGCCCAGGGGCTGCCGGTGCCTCACAACCTGGAGACGGCACTCGCCGCCGAGGCCGCGGTCCGCGACGAAGGGGCGGTGCCGGCCACCACCGCCGTGGACGACGGCCGACTCCTGCTGGGCGCATCCTTCGCCGTGCTGGAACGGCTGGCCGATCCGAGATCGGGCGCGTTCAAGGCCGGGTCGCGTGACCTCGGTCCACTGCTGGCCGCCGGCAGATTGGCGTCGACCACGGTCAGCGGGACGCTGCGGATCGCTCACGCCGCCGGGGTTCGCCTCTTCGCGACCGGCGGGATCGGCGGCGTGCACCGCGGGGCGGCGGCCAGTTTCGACGTCAGCAGTGACATCGACGAGCTGGCCGCGACCCCGATGGGGGTGGTGTGTGCCGGCCCCAAGTCGATCCTCGACCTGCCCGCCACCCTGGAACTGCTCGAGACCCGCCGCGTGCCGGTGGTGGGACTGGGTGTGGACGAATTGCCGGCCTTCTACTCCCCGACCAGCGGGCTGCGGGTTCCGCACCGGGTTGACGGCCACGAAGCAGCTGCAGCCGCCCTTCGGGCGCACCTGTCACTGCCCGGCGTGGGCGCCCTGCTCTTCGTCCAGCCGCCGCCGGAGGACGTCGCAATCCCGGCCGACGAGGTCGAAGCCTGGATCACCCAGGCGGCAGCCGATGCCGCGCGGGCCGGTGTCAGTGGCGGATCGGTCACCCCGTTCGTACTCGCCCGGGTGGCCCAATTGTCTGGCGGTCGCACCCTGCGCGCGAACATCGGGCTGATCGTGCACAACGCGCGGGTCGCGGCGCGTATCGCGGTCGCGGACGCGGGGACTTCCCGCACCGAGTGACGCCGCGGGGGGCCGAGATCGGGTGCGCTATGCTGGCCGTCAAGCGCCGCGGGCAGGCGAACAGGGAGCGAGCATTCGATGCGCATCTACGACGGAACCCCGCGCCAGGACTGGGAGGACGTGTTGCGCGCCGTTGGTGCGTACGCTGACCGGGAGCGGCTCAAGGAGATCCTGCTGCTCGAGCTCGACGGCGGCATCCTGCTCCAGGGCCTGGCCTTCAGTTCCGGATCGTGGTCGGATTCTGCCGGCACGCTTTCCAAGCGAACCATCGAGTTGACCGATGACCAGCTCGGCACCCTGCTCGACGAGGCGATCGCGCGACGCGGCAGCGGGATCGAGGCCCACCCCGAGACGGGCGTGCCCTCCTTCTACGAGCAGGCGCTCCGGGTCATGGGTCGCTGGCTCGATGCCCGCCGTCCGCGCGACGTCTTCTTCCTCGAGCAGGAGGGTGCGTTCGTGCTCCGCACCCTCGAGACCGGCGACGGCGGAGGCGTGGCTCACCAGCTGGCTGAATTCACCCATGACGAGATCTTGGCTATGATCAACGCGTCACCGCAGCTGCGGGACCACGCGCCGGGCGCCGGCGGGTGAACACCAGGAGGTTTCCATGAAGTTCGTGAAGTGGATCTTTATCAGCATCGGCGCCCTGCTTGCGGCGCTGGTGGTCGTGCCACTGACTATCCTGGCCGGCCTGTTCGTGTGGCTCAAGCTCACCGAGCAGACCGACCTTGACGACCTGGAGGTCGAGGACATCACCTAGGCGGGAAGCCGGTTCCACGCCGATCATCGGGCGCCCCACGAGGGCGCCCGTGGTGTTTCTCAGCC
>JBKJYH010000042.1:0-27547 GCA_046715765.1 Candidatus Limnocylindria bacterium | reverse complement strand
TGCTGGTCGTCTTCGACCTCGCCATGCTGGTGGTCGGCGCTGCCGGCTACGGCTTCCTGCTGGAGGAGTGATGGGTACCCGGATCCTTGGTTTCCTGGCCCTCGCCGCCATCACCGGCGCATCGGCCTTCGGCTTGTTCGTGGTGCCCGCCGACCTCAACCAGGGTGATGCGCAGCGGATCATGTACCCCCACGTTGCCTCGGCCTGGGTGGCCTACCTCTCCTTCGGGGTGAGCGCCATGGCCGGGGTGGCGTATCTCGTCCGGCGCGACCTGCGCTTCGACGCCGTGGCGGTCTCGGGTGCCGAGCTGGGCGTCATGTTCACGGCCTTTGCGATCTGGGGCGGGATGACCTGGGGCCGCCCGGTGTGGGGCGTCTTCTGGTCGTGGGGCGATCCGCGGCTGACGACCACCGCCCTGCTGTTGGCCCTCGGCATCGGCTACCTGCTGCTGCGGAAGCTGATCGAGGACCCGGCCCGACGCGCGACCCGGGCCGCCGTGGCGGGGATCATCGCCGCGGTGGACATTCCGATCATCCACTTCAGCGTGGAGTGGTGGCGCGGCCTGCACCAGGGCCCGACCATCGGGTCGCCCGAGCGCGTGCTGGACCCGGCGGCGCCGATGCTGTTCGTCGCCGCGCTGCTCGCCCAGTTGCTGGCCTTCAGCCTGGCCTGGGGCTGGCTCATGCTGCGGCGCTACCAGCTGGCCCGCCTGGAGTGGACCATCGAGGAAGAGGGACGACTGGGAGGGATCAGTGCGGCGCAGCGCGCGGCTCGCTCCGGCGAGGTGGCCGGGTGACCGACATCGGGTTCATCATCGCCGCGTACGGGGTGATCCTGGGTGGCCTGGGGCTGTACGCCGTCACCCTCGTTCGCCGGCTGCGCGCCGCGCGGCGCGAGGCCGATCGGATCCGCCACGCCGTCGGAGCTGATCCGCTCGAATGACCGTCGCCGCCCCGCCGCCCCCTCCCGTCGCGGTTCCCCGTCGGCGGTGGGGGATCTGGCTGGCCATCGCCGCGCTGGCCGCGATCGTGGCCTGGCTGGCGTGGGGCGGGATGGGCAACGCGCTGGTCTACTACCTGACCCCCACCGAGCTGCTGGCGCGGGGGGACGCCGCGGTCGGCCAGACCGTCCGCCTGGGCGGGCTCGTGGAAGAGGGCTCGCTCTCCGGACCGGCCACCGACCTGACCTTCGTCCTCACCGATAACGTGCGCAGGATCACGGTCCACAGTTCGGTCGCTCCGCCTACCTCGTTCCGCGACGGCCGGGGAGCGGTGGTCGAGGGCAGGCTCGGCGCGGACGGGATCTTCGAGGCGACCTCCGTGATCGTCAAGCACGACGAGGTCTACGTGGCGCCCAGCGGATGATCCCCAGCCTGGGCCACGCGGCGGCGGTGGTCGCGCTGGCGACCTGCCTGTACGCGGCGGGGGCCTTCGTGATCGGCGGACGGCGTGGCGATCCCGCCACGCTGGGCAGCGCCCGGCGGGCGATGCTGGTGACCCTGCTCCTGATCGGGCTGGCCTGCGCAGCGATGGTCGTGTCGCTGGTGACCCACGACTTCAGCGTGCGTTACGTGGTGCGCAACAACGCCACGACAACTCCGCTCTTCTACTCGGTCATCGGGCTGTGGGCGGCGCTGCAAGGCTCGATCCTGTTCTGGGCACTCCTGGCCGGCGTCTGGGCAACCGCCGTCGTGTTCCGCTACCGGGACCGCCACGCCGCGCTCATGCCGTGGGTAGGCGCGGTGCTGGCCATCGGGCTCTCCTTCTTCCTGGCGGTGATGGTCTGGCCGGGCGACCCGTTCGTGCGCATCACGCCCGTGTCGGCCGAGGGGCTCGGCCCGAACGCCCTGCTCCAGAACCACCCGTTCATGGGGCTGCATCCACCGCTCCTGTACCTGGGCTACACCGGGATGGCGGTGCCCTTCGCCTTCGGGATGGCGGCCCTCATCACCGGCCGCACCGACGCCGAGTGGCTGAGCCTGGTCCGCCGCTGGACCATGGTCCCCTGGATCTTCCTGACGCTCGGGATCGTGGCCGGTGGCTGGTGGTCATACGAGGTCCTGGGCTGGGGCGGCTACTGGGCCTGGGACCCGGTCGAGAACGCCGCCCTCCTGCCGTGGCTCACCGCCACCGCGTTCCTGCACTCCAGCATGGTCGCTGAGCGGCGCGGCAGCCTGCGGGCCTGGACCCACCTGCTGGTGATCGCCACCTTCGTGCTGACCCTGCTCGGCACCTTCCTGACCCGATCCGGCGTGGTCCTGAGCGTCCACTCCTTCACCGCCTCGGCGATCGGTGCCTGGTTCGGCACGGCCGTGTTGCTGGCCCTGGCCGGCTCGTCCGCCCTGCTGGTGTGGCGGCTCCCCGCGCTGGCCGACCGGCGGACGCTGGGTGGGGTGGTGAGTCGCGAATCGGCCTTCCTGTTCAACAACGTGCTCTTCCTGGGCATCACCTTCGCGGTCCTGTTCGGGACCCTCTTCCCGCTGCTGGTCGATGCGCTGAGCGGGACCAAGGTCAGCGTCGGGGCGCCGTGGTTCAACCGGGTGGCCGGACCGATGCTGATCGCGCTCCTGTTCCTGATGGGGGTTGGCCCCGCACTGCCGTGGGGTGGTGCGAGCTGGCGCACGGTCGTCGATCGCTTCGGGCTGCCGGTGCTGGGCGGGGTGCTGGCGGTTGTGGCCGGGATGGTCGGCGGCCTGCGCGAGGTGGCGGTCCTGGCGGTCATCGGGCTGGCGGTCTTCGTGGTGACGGTGGCCGGCGATGAGCTGCTGCGCGGCGCGCTCGCCCGAGGACGCAGCCGGTCCGAGCCGGTCCCGCTGGCGG
Source organism: Candidatus Limnocylindria bacterium (assembly GCA_046715765.1). GTDB lineage: Bacteria > Chloroflexota > Limnocylindria > QHBO01 > QHBO01 > JBKJYH01. Next base: position 24,728 of record JBKJYH010000042.1, on the reverse strand, counting down.
CGTGGCGGGTGGCGACCCGCGGCCGGCGCCGATACGGCGGCTACCTGGTCCACGCAGGGGTGTGCGTGATGGCGGTGGCGATCGCGATCTCGGGCAGCGCGGCGCAGGAGACGACTGCGGTCCTGGCTCGTGGCGAGACGGCCAGCCTGGGCGACTATCGAATCACCAACGCGCGGCTGGTCCAGGCGCCGCTCGTCGACGACGCCCGGGTGCTCGAGACCAGCGTGGAGCTGACCCTCGCCGACGGGGCTACCCTGCGGCCCGCCCTGCGCGACTACCCCAACTCCAGCTCGCTGATCGCCACGCCGGCGGTGCGAGCCGGGATTGGCGAGGACCTGTACGTCACCCTCCTGGCCTACGATCCGACGTCCGGTTCGGTGACCCTGCGCATCTTCGTCAACCCGCTGGTCTCCTGGATCTGGGCGGGTGCGGGGATCCTGGCGCTGGGCGCGCTCTTTGCGGCATGGCCGGACCGGCGCCTGGAACGCGTGGTGGCCGCGGCCGGGGGCAGGCCGTGAGCCGGCTGCGCTGGCTGCTCGTCCCGGTGCTGGTGCTGCCCGTGGCCTGGCTGCTCTTCACCGGGCTGGGGCGCGACCCGCGCGACATCGCCTCGCCCCTGGTCGGGCGCCCGATGCCGGTCCTGTCCGGCACCACCCTGACCGGCGAAACATTCTCGACGGCGGACCTGGCCGGGACCCCGTTCATGGTCAATGCCTGGGCCAGTTGGTGCATCCCCGAATGCGTGGTGGAGCACCCGGTCCTGACCGATGCGGCGCGACGCCATGCCGGCGCACTTGCGCTGGTCGGCCTGCTCTACCAGGACACCGTGTCGGACGCGCGCGCCTTCCTGGCCCGATATGGCGACGGCGGTTGGCCGAACCTGCTCGATCCCGGTGACCGGATGGCGATCGAGCTGGGGATCACCGGTCCGCCTGAGACCTTCTTCGTCGACGCCGCGGGCATCGTCCGGGCCAGGCAGATCGGCCCGCTGACCGAGGCGGACCTCGACGAACTGCTGCCGCTGATCGGGGTAGCCCGATGAGGCGACAGCTGCTCCTCCTTGCCGGGGCGGCCCTGCTTGCCCTGGCGGGGATCGGGGCCATCGCGCTGCTCCGTCCCGAGTCACCGGCCGGGCCTGCTCAACTGGCTTCCCAGCTTGCCGCGGAATTGCGCTGTCCGGACTGCCAGGGCCTGTCGGTCGCCGATTCGCGGACCGCGGCGGCATCGGCCATCCGCGCCGAGATCGGCGAGCAGCTCGCCGCGGGCGCCTCGGCCGCCGAGGTCAGGCAGCACTTCGTGGACCGCTACGGCGAGTGGATCCTGCTCCTGCCGCCGCGCCCCTGGGCGACCTGGGTCCCGGCGCTTGCGATCGGGCTCGGGCTGCTGTTGGCGGGATGGTGGGTCCTCGCCCGCCGGCCCGCGCCGGCGCCGGGGCCGCGCCAGACCATCGCCCCTGACGACGCCGTTCGGCGCGAACTGGAGGAGCTGGATGCCTGAGCTCGGCTCCTTCGTGCTGCTGGGGCTGGTGGCCGTTGCCGCCGGGGCCGGGATTGCGCTGCCGTGGATCCGCGGCGGGGCGGAGCCTCGCCCGCCGAGCGACGCCTCCGACGCCCGGTTGCGCCACCGGATTGCACTCGAAGCCCTGCGCGACGTGGAGGCCGACCGCCGCGCCGGCTCCCTCGACGACGCCGCGTACCGTCAACAGCGGACCGAGGCACAGGCAGCCGCCGCCCAGACGCTGGCCGAGCTGGGGGCGGCCGCACCCACGCCCACCGCAGCGGGCCGCAACGGGCGCGACGCGCGCCGGCCGGCCGTGCTCCTGGGTGTCGGACTGGCAGTGGCGCTTGCAGTCGGCTGGTGGCTGCCCGCGCCGATCGGGTTCGGCGAGCGGACCGTGATCGACCAGGCCCTGGCCGACGCCATCGCTGCGGAGGACGCGCGCCAGGCCGAGATCGCCCGCCTGCTGGGCGTCCTGGCCAGCGACCCGCGCGACATCGCGACCCTGTCGGGCCTGGCCGATGCGTACCTGGCCGGTGAGGCTGGGGTGGATCTGCAGCGCGGCGCGGTGGCGCTGCTGGCGGTCCTTGCCCTCGATCCGGAGGACGAGTCGGCCTACCGGCGCCTGATCACGGCCTACATCCGTGCCGACGACTGGACCAATGCGCGGGCCGCCGCCGATGCCTTCGCGCTGGTCGTGGGTGACGATGATCCGGACCTCGCCTTCTTCCAGGGGCTGATTGCGTGGCGCGGCGAGGCCGATGCCGATGCCGCACTCGCGGCCTTTGATCGGTTCCTGGTCCTGGCGCCGGATGATCCGCGAGCCGGGATGGTGCGCAGCCTTCGGGCGGAGGCCGCCGGGGAGCTGCCCTAGCCTGCCGGGGCGTCGGCGGGCCGGTCAAGCATCGGCCAGGTCTCGGTGATCACCCGTTCCAGGGTGTGTCGCAGCCCGTCGAGTTCCGCCGCGGGAATCCGGTCGAGAAAGTGCTCACCCACGCCGCGCAGGTGCGTTGGCGAAGCGGTCCGCAGGCGGTCGTACCCGGCGTCGCTGAGCTGTGCCCACTGGCCGCGTCGGTCCGTCTCGCAGTTGACCCGCGCAACCATGGCGTCGGCCTCCAGGCGGTCAACCAGCCGCGTGGCCCCGGAGCGCGACAGGCTGAGGCGCTCAGCCAGCTCGCCCATGCGCAGGTGGCGCTCGGGGGCGTAGGCCAGCATCAGCAGGACCTCGTACTCGGCCAGGCTCAGGCCCTGCTCCGACTGGAGTTCGCGTTCCAGGGCCCGGCGCACCTGCGCGTGCGCGAACAGAAACGTGCGCCAACTGGCCAGGCGCGGGTCACGCGGGGACGGGATCGTCGTAGTGGTCGCCATGATTGACCGGGCAACCATATCACCCCCGCAGCGGTCAACCGGCCCGAGGAACCTCGATCCAGAAAGTGGAACCGACCCCCTCCTCACTGGCGAGGCCCACCCCGCCACGGTGAGCCGCGGCGATGTGGCGCACGATCGCCAGGCCCAGGCCCGCCGAGCCACCCACCGTCAGCTCCTCCCCTTCGTCGCGGGTCCGCGCCCGACTCACCTTGTAGAAGCGCTCAAAGATGCGATCCCGGTGGGCAGCCGGGATGCCGATCCCATCATCCTCGACCAGGAAGCGCACCCGGTCCTCGTGCAGCTCCCAGCCCACCCGCACCTCACCGCCGGCGTGGCTGAACTTCACCGCGTTATGGGCCAGGTTGAGCAGCGCCTGTCCGAGGCGCTGACCGTCCGCTGCCGCGCGCACGCCGGCAGCGTCCGGCGGCCCGCTGCGAGCGCGGACCAGGACTCCCCGCCGATCAGCCACCGGGCCGATCCGCTCGATCAGGGTCACGACCACCCGGTCGGGCTCGGTCGGCTCAATCACGAGGGGGATATCGCCCGATTCGATCATCGACAGATCGCGCAACTCGTCCACCAGCTGGGCCAGGTGATCGGTTTCGCGCTCGATCTGCACCGCGAAGTCACGGGCGGCCGCAGCATCCTCGACCGATCCGGAGGCGAGCGTCTCGGCCAGCAACTTGATCGAGGCCAGTGGTGTTCGGAGCTCATGTCCGAGGTTTGCCACGAAATCACGACGCACGCGCTCGAGGCGTCGCAGGGCGGTGATCTCGTGCAGGATCAGGATCAGGCTCTGTGGCGGCACCGGCACCGGCACCGCCTCGATCTCGAATTCGCGGGCCCCGCCCTGGCCGAGGGAGGCCTGCCCGACGGCCGGACGCCCGGTCGCCAGGGCGTCTCGCGCGATGGTGTCCAGTGCGACTGAGCCGAGGGCAGCGATCAGGCTCATCCCGACCAACTCGTCGGGGGTCCGCTCGGCCAGGTCTGCGGCGGCTCCACCGGCTCGCAGGATCCGCAGCCGGCCGTCCACCTGGAGCAGCAGCGCCTGGCGCGCCGCGCCGAGAAGCGCGTCGAACGCGCCCTCACTCACGGTGTCGCGGACTCGGGCGCGAATGCGTACCCGACCCCGCGCACGGTACGCAGGTGGTTCTGTCCGTCGATCGAGCGCAGCTTGGTGCGCAGCCACGAAATGTGGACGTCGAGCGTTCGGGAGTCCCCATCGAAGTCATGGCCCCACAGGCGCGACAGGAGCTGGTCGCGGGTGAAGACCCGATCGGGGCTGGCAGCCAGGTGGGCGAGCAGGTCGAATTCGCGCGGGGTCAGCGCCAGGGTTGTCCCGGCGAACTCGGCGCGGCGAGCGAGTCGGTCGATCTGCAACGCTCCGGAGCGGATCGTGTCGGGGCCCGACGGGGCAGCCTGGCCGGCACGCCGCTGACGGCGCAACACCGCCTCGACTCGCGCGAACAGCTCCGGCCGGCTGAAGGGCTTGGTGACGTAGTCATCCGCCCCCACCTTGAGCCCCACCACCCGGTCGATCTCCTCGCCCTTGGCCGACACGATCAGGACCGGGGTGTCGATCCCCTCGGCGCGCATCGCGCGCAACACCTCCAGGCCGCTCATCCCGGGCAGCATCACGTCGAGCAGGACCAGGTCGGCGGGCTGGCTGCGCACCGCGTCGAGCGCCTGCTCGCCGTCCACCGCGCTGCGCACCTCGTACCCCTCGCGGGACAGGTTGTAGGTGATCGCCTGGCGCAGGGTGCGGTCGTCCTCGACCACCAGGATGCGGGCTGGGCGGCTCAGTTGTTGAGATCCTCCACCTGGCCGGTGGCCAGGAAGACCACGTCTTCACCGATATTCGTGACCCGGTCCCCGAGCCGCTCCAGGTGATGCGCGGCAAAGAGCATGTGGGTCGCCTGCCGTGCGCGATGGGGAGTCGCCTCCATGACCCGCATCGCGTTCTCGTAGACCTCGTTGTAGAGGTGGTCCAATGCGTCGTCGCCAGCGCACACCGCGCGGGCCTGCTCCTCGCTCACGTCGACCAGGGCACGCATCGCGGCGTGCAACTGGCTGCGGCACAACTCTTCCATCCGCGGCAGCTGGGGGAAGAGCGGGAACTCCGGCTCGGAGGCGAGCTGGATGGCGAGTTTGGCGATGCTGACCGCGTAGTCGCCCATCCGTTCCAGCTCGGCGGCGGCGTGGTACAGGGCCAGGAGTTCCCGCACGTCGCGCGCCACCGGGCCCTGCCGGGCGATGATCGCGGTGATCTCGCCGTTCACCTGGCGCTGCAATTCGTTGACCGCCGCGTCATCTCGGCGGACCTGGCTGGCCAGGTCCACGTCGCGCTCGGCCATCGCCTGGGACGCCCGTTCCAGGGCGCGTTCCACCAGCGATCCCAGGCGCAGGACGTCGTCCTTGAGCGTGTCGAGCGCATCTGCAAAGGCTGTCCGCAGGTGGGGACGCGCCTGGCCCTCGACCGGGTCATCGGCGGCGCTCGGGTTGGCCTCGAGACCGGGCTGGTCCTGCATCGGGTCGTCCTGGGTCATCGGTCAGCCTACCCGAACCGGCCGGTGATGTAGTCCTCGGTCAGGCGGAGGGCCGGCCGGGTGAAGAGCTGCTCCGTGGGCGCGACCTCGACCAGGTAGCCGGCTCGATCCTCACCGAAGGTCAGGAACGCGGTCAGGTCGCTGACGCGGGCTGCCTGCTGCATGTTGTGAGTCACGATCACGATGGTGTAGTTCTGCTTGAGTTCGTGCATCAACTCCTCGATCCGCAGGGTGGCGATGGGGTCGAGGGCGCTGCATGGCTCGTCCATCAGGATCACGTCCGGCTCGATCGCGATGGCGCGGGCGATGCACAGACGCTGCTGCTGGCCGCCCGACAGCGCGGTGCCCGGCGAGCGGAGCTTGTCCTTGACCTCGTCCCACAGCGCGGCGCGTCGCAGGCTCGCCTCGACCAGCGCGTCCATCTCCCCCCGGTAGCCTCCCACCCGTGGCCCGAACGCGACGTTGTCGTAGATCGACTTGGGGAACGGGTTGGGCTTCTGGAAGACCATCCCGATCCGGCGTCGGACCTCTACCGGGTCGACCGCCGGGTCGTACAGGTCCACCCCGTGATACAGGGCCCGCCCGGTAATCCGCGCGCTGGGGATCAGGTCGTTCATCCGGTTGAGCGCCCGCAACAGGGTGCTCTTGCCGGAGCCGGACGGACCGATGATCGCGGTGATCCGGTTGCTGGGCACCTCGAGGCTGACCTCGCGCACCACGCGGGTCGGCCCGTACCAGCACGACACGTCGTGCAGTTCGAAGATCGGGGGCCCATCCGCCAACGGCTGGTCAATCGGGCGGGGCTCGATCCTGACCTCCGACGCGGTGGACCCTGATGTTCCGGTCACGAGCCGTATTGTGGGGCCGTGCGGGGCCTCGCTGTCCAGCCCGGGCGGCGCATCAGGATCGCGGACGGTCAGCATCTCTACCACCTGCGCTCCAATCGATTACGAAGGATGACCGCCAGCGCGTTGACCAGGAGCAGGACGACGAGCAGGACGACAATCGCGGCGTACGTGTTCTCGGCGAACGCGGCCGGCTTGCGGGCCCAGTCGTAGACCGTCGTTGGCAGGGCCGTGTAGCGGCCCTGGAGGACCTCCAGCACGCCCTCCTGGTGGGTCGACAGGCCACCGATCACCGCGCCGACCAGGATCAGCGGGGCTGTCTCCCCGAACGCGCGCGCCATGGACAGGATGGTGCCGGTCAGGACCCCCGGCGCGGCGTAGGGCAGGACGTGGTGGCGGACCACCTCCCAGCGCGTGGCACCCACTCCGAACGCGGCCTCGCGGATGGTCAACGGCACCGCCCGAAGCGCTTCCGCGGCGGTGATGATCACGATCGGCAGGACCAGGATGGCCATGGTCAGCCCGCCGGAGATGAGCGACCGGCCGCTGGCGATGCCGGGGCCGGTCACGTCCGCCAGGGCGACCACGAAGATCGAGAGGCCCAGCAGCCCGTAGACCACCGAGGGCACCCCGGCCAGGTTGCGGACCACGGTGTTGATCAGCCGCGTGAATCGGCCCTCGCTGGCGTATTCCTCCAGGTAGACCGCGGCCGCGATTCCCAGCGGGAAGGAGATCAGCGCCACGAAGACCATCAGCAGCAGCGAGCCGGCGATCCCCTGCGCGACCCCGGCCTTGGCGGCGTCCGATGAGAGGCCGCTGGTCACGAAGTCGAGGCCGCGCTCGCCGATGACCGGCAGGCCCCGGATGGCGATCACCGCCAACAGCCAGACCAGGACGGCCACGGCCAGCAGCAGCAGGCCGCCGATCAGCATCTCGAAGAGCACGCCGGCGGTGTCGCGTCGCTTCCCGGTCAGGGTGCGACGGACCAGCGCGGCGGTGGTGACGGCACCGGCCATCAGTAGCGGTTCCGGAAGCGGCGCACGAAGCCGTCCGCCACCAGGTTGAGGGTGAGCGTCATCCCGAACAGGAGCAGGCCCACGAAGAAGAGGCTGGGGAATGCCAGCGACGCGCCGCGCACCTGGTCGGAGCCGATGGCCAGCGAGGCCATGGCGGCGGTCATGGTCTGTCCGCCCCCGCACGGGTCGAGCGTGAAGAGCGACCCGCTCCCGGCGCCGGACGCGATCGCCACGACCATCGTTTCACCGATCCCGCGCGACACGCCCAGGATCAGCGCTGCCACGATCCCGGAGATCGCGGCTGGGACCACCACCCGCACGCTGGTGGTCCGCTTCCGCGCCCCCAGCCCGTACGACGCCTCGCGCAGCGAGCGCGGGACCGCGGTCATGGCATCCTCGGCCACCGACGCAATCAGCGGCGTGATCAGGATCCCGACCCCGATCCCGGCCGCGGCCATGTTGAAGATATCGGTATTGCCGGGGCAGGCCGGGTCCACGATGGTGGGACTCAGGACGGTCAGGGCAAAGTAGCCCAGCACCACGCTCGGGATCCCGGCCAGCACCTCGAGTGCCGGCTTGAGCACCGATCGCACGCGGGGCGAAGCGTATTCGGCCAGGTAGATGGCCGCCCCCAGGCCGAGCGGCGTGGCGACCAGCATGGCGATGCCGGCGATCAGCAGGGTCCCGACCACGATGGTGGGGATCCCGTACATGTCGCGGCGTGGAAACCAACCACCGGCCCATAACTGCGCCGGGTCCACCCTCGCCAGGAAGTCGATGGCCTGGCCCGCCAGCGATGCGATGATCAGCAGGCTGATCACGACGGTGGTGGCCGCGGCCGCCAGGAACCCTGCCCGGATCGCGGACTCTTTCCAGCGACGGCCGCGCCGACCGCGCAGGTCGGCCACCGAGAATGGGGCGGATTCGGCGTGAGCAGCGGGGTTCATGGCGGCGTGTCCAGACTACCCGTATCAATGGATGGAAGGAAGCGGGCCGGGCAGGTCTGGCGACCCACCCGGCCCGCGGAGCGGAGGAGCTGTGTTAGCGGCCGGCCCAGGCGGCCCTGGCGGCCTCCAGCTGGTCAGCCGGCAGGGCGACGTAGCCCGTCTCGGTGACCGAGGCGATGCCCGTATCGGACAGGTAGAAGTCAACGTAGGCCTCGACCGCCGGATTGGCCGTCGCCCGGGCCAGGTTGGCGTAGATGAAGAGCGGCCGCGAGATCGGGTACGAGCCGTCCGCCACGTTCGCCGGGGTCGGCTCGACGCAGCCGGCACCCTTGTCGATGGCGATCGTCTTGACCTGCCCCACCGCACCTTCGGCGAAGGCCATCCCGACCCAGCCCAGCGACGATGGCGACCCGGCCACGCCCTCGATGATCACGTTGTCGTTGGCCTGACCGGAGTGGTCGGCCCGCGTCGTGGACTCCTGATCCCGGGCCGTGGCGATCTTGGCAAGGACGATCTCCACGAAGCTGTCGAAGGTGCCGGACTCCTCGCCGGGCCCGGTCTCATCCAGGTCGAGGTCGGGATACGGCGCGTGGGAGGCTCCGTAGTCCGTGCCGAACTGGGCCGCGAGTTCCGCGGCCAGCGCGTTGGCATCGGACCACAGCTGGAAGCCGTCCGGATCGGTGTCGGTCGGACCCGATTCGGGGCCGAGCAGCGCGTACAGGTCGAGGAACGAGAGGCAGCTGATGGCGGCGTTGTCGGGCGAGGTGATCACGGACAGGCCGTCGTACGCAATCTGGATCTCGACGTACTCCACGCCGTTGTCGGCGCAGGCCTGGGCCTCCTCGTCCTTGATCGCCCGCGACGCGTCACTGATATCGGTCTCATCGTTGCAGAAGAGGGCGAAGCCGTCGCCCGTGCCGGGCCCCTCGACGGTGTAGCCGAACTCGGGGTTGAGGGCCTGGAACTTCTCGGCCACTCGGGTCGAGATCGGCTCGACGGTGGACGACCCAGAGACGTAGATCTCCCCGGAGACGGTCGTTGCGCTCGGCGCGGCAGTCGCGCTTCCGGCTTGCGAGCTGCCGGGCGTTGGGGATGCGCCGGAGCAGGCGGCCAGCAGCACTGAGGCGACGGCGCCGACGGCGAGCAGGGTGGGGCGGGATCGCACGGATCATTCTCCTCAAATCAGGTGGTGTGGTGTGAGGAGCGTGGCGCGGAGGCATCAACCCGACCGCATCGCATCGTTAACGGTGCATCAAGGCCCGCTGCAACCCTTCCCCGCCGGTGCGCATTGCCTCAGGATTGCGCATCAAGAACGCTTTGGAGGATTTCTCATGCCCGCTGCCCTGGTGGCGCTCATCGGCCTCGCCGCCGGAGTCATGTCCGGACTGTTCGGGATCGGCGGAGGCGTGATCATCGTGCCCTTGCTGATTTTGGTTCTTGGCCTCACCGCGCAACAGGCGGCCGGGACCTCTCTCGCGGCGCTGCTGCTGCCAGTCGGCCTCTTCGGGGTGATCCAGTACTGGCAGGCCGGCCAGGTGAACGTCCTCCACGCGTCCCTGTTGGGTGCCGGGATCCTGGTGGGCGCCTACCTCGGCGCGCGTCTCGGCCTGAGCCTGCCAAGCGAGGTCATTCAGCGCGCGTTTGGAGTGCTGCTGGTGGTGCTCGGGGTGCGACTGGTCTTCTTCAGCTAGGCCGGTGCCGGCACGGAGGAGGCGAACGAAGCGGTGCACGTGCGCACCGCGAATGCGCAGTTTTCCTCGCCGGACACCCCCGACTTGGGGCACCATGGCTTCCCAATTGGCGGCGCGCATCCGGCGCCCCGATTCGGGAGCCGATCAAGCACCACCCCTGGCAGGAGGAGTGTCCATCGTGGCTTCCACCCCACTTCGTTTCACTCGCAGCAACCGCGCGCGCGCCGTGTTGGCCGCCGCGGCCCTCGCCGTCGCTTTGCCGGTCTCGGCCGTCGGCGCGCAGGGCCATCCCCATCCCGTCCTCGCCCAGGCCACACTCGCCGGAACGGCGCCGGCCGACAGCCTCATCGTTCCGCTCATCAGCAGCGGCGAAACGTTCGACGGCGAAACGTTCGAGGGAATCCCCGACGGCCTCGGCATCATGCCGGTCGGAAACGGCAAGCGCTTCATTGATATCTTCGTCGCGTTCGAGCAGTCGCGCGTTCCGTTCAGCGGCTTCGCGGACCACGAGGATTCGTCGGTCCAGCGGGCACGACTCGACCTGAAGACCGGTCTGATCGTCGAACTGGAAGAGATGCTGCCGGCCTCCGCCGGGTACATCCGCTTCTGCTCGGCATTCATGGCCGGACCGGCCGAAGGATTCAACGACTACACGTTCTTCGTGAACGAGGAGTCGAATGACGTCCTCGCCGTCACGCCGGGCGCACCGAATGCTGATCCGGCGATCGCCCCGTACCGGCAGGCCGGGCTCTCGGTCTGGCTGGACGCGGCGACGGGCGCCTACAAGACCATCCCCGGCATGGGCCGCCACAACCACGAGAACACCGTGGTCGTGCCCGGCGGTTGGGATGACATCGTCGCCGTTTCTGGGGACGACACGTTCAGCGCGCCATCGTCCCAGCTCTACATGTACCTGGCCGACAGCCCCGGCGCCCTGAAGCAGGACAAGGGGGAGCTCTGGGCGTTCCAGGTGACTGCGACGGAGGCCGGATCGGTTGCTCCCAGCGACCCCTTCAACGACGCGAACGACTACCTTGACATCCCTGTCGGGGAAACCTGGGCCGGCCAGTTCATCCCGGTTCCCGATGGAATCGCCCGAGGGACCGAGAGCTATCCCCCGACCAGCACGAATGCTCCACAGGCATCTCTGGAGGCGTGGTCGAACGCGAACAACGTATTCCAGTTCGTGCGCGTCGAGGACATTGCCTATGACCCGGATGACACGCGGACGATCTACTTCGCCGACACCGGAACCGATCGGCTTCACGAGAGCACCACCACGGGTCGACTCTTCCGCGGAGCCGCCGGGACCGGCACGACCTCGTACGGCCGGATCTTCAAGATGGTTCTGAACGCTGACGACCCGACGGTGGTGGATGAGTTCACCATCCTGGCCGACAGCAATCCGACTACCGAGCTCTTCCGCAATCCGGACAACCTGGCCGTGGGCCATGACAGCATCATGGTCCAAGAGGACGCCAGTAGCAGCAACGACATCTGGCGATACGCGTTCGGCGGGAGCTGGACCAAGGTGGCCGGTACGACCGCCTACAGCACGAGTGCGGAGACGAGTGGCATCGTTGATGCGTCGGCCTGGCTCGGTGCCGGCTGGTGGGTCTTCGACGTCCAGGGTCATGCGACCCAGCAGTCGTTCGGTACAGGTTCCTACACGGTCCCGATCACGGGCACCGTGATCAGCGGCTACACCATCCGCCGCGAGGCAGGCCAACTGCTGCTGCTCTACGTGCCCGGGAGTTAATCTCCGGGCGCCAACCCAAGACCCAATTACGAGGGCCGCCCCGCCGGGGCGGCCCTCGACGCATGCCCGGGGCTTCCCGACCAGGCCCGAATCGGTCAGACTGGAGGCCTAACGCATCGGTCCAGGCTTCTTGGGAGGATCCGACAGCCATGCTGCACTTTGATGTCACCCAGCTGCTCCACAAGCACGGCGACGCGTGGGACCCGATGGAGGAGCGTGAGGCGACCACCCCCGACGATCTCGATCCGGAGCGCAAGATGCTCGTTGGCTATCGCGTCTTCCGCTGCGATTGCGGGGACGAGGTCGCGATCCAAACCCGCGAGGCGCGCCAGGCACCCGAAGCCGCCACCTGATCCCATCTCCTCGCCGGCGAGGCGCCGGCCCACCGCGCATCGTCGCGGGCTGGCGCGACTCTTGACATGAGTCGTATATGCACAATATGACTCGTATAGCCAATGAGACGGGGCGCGCCTACCGCTCGGATCTGCGGGCGCAGCAGGCGGAAGGGACGCGCAGGCGGATCCTGGATGCCACCGTCCGAGTCATGGCCCACGGCATTGCCAGCCTCTCGATTCCCGCGGTGGCGCGTGAGGCCGGCGTATCGGTCCCCACCGCCTACCGTCACTTTGCGACCAAGGCCGAGCTGGTCGCGGCGGTCTACCCGCACCTCGTCAGCCGCGCCGGTGGCAACCGGCCGACCCCGCCCCGATCCATGGATGAACTCCGGGACGGCGTGCGCGCGTATTTCGACCACCTGGATGCGTTCGACGACCTCGCCCGTGCGGCCATGGCCAGCCCGGCATCTGGGGAGGTGCGGCGAAGCAACATGCCGGATCGGCTCGCCACGTTCCGCACGCTGACCGATTCGATCGTGCCGCAACTGGCGGAGGGGGATCGGGACCGGATCACGCGGCTGGTTGTGGTCCTCACCGCCTCCTCGACCCTTCGGATGTGGCGCGACGATCTCGGCCTGTCGGTGGACCAGGTGGCCGATGACGTGGAGTGGGCGGTGCGCTCGGCGGTCGCCGCCGCCGCGGAGCTCCGCCGATGAGCGCGGCGGTGGTCCGGCGACTCGACGCGGTGCGGATGGCCGATCTCGCACAGGTCGGGGGCAAGGCCGCCAGCCTCGGTGAACTGCTGGCGACGGGCGCCAAGGTACCCGATGGTGTGGTGCTGACGGCCGATGCCGCCGAGTTGCCGGCTGATGAACGCGGCGCGCTGTTGCGGGGCGAGGTCGAGCGCCTCGGGAGTGGCCCGTTCGCGGTCCGCTCCAGCGGGATCGCCGAGGACGGTGCCGAGCATTCGTACGCCGGGATCTACGCGACAGTGCTCGAGGTGCCGGCAGACGGGATCGCCGCGGCGGTGGACCGCTGCCTGGCCAGCGCCCACGCGACCCGCGTCGAGGCCTACGGCCCGAGGGGCAATGGCCGGATGGCGGTGATCGTCCAGCGCATGGTGCGGCCGCTGGCGGCGGGCGTGGCCCTGACCGCGGATCCGATCAGCGGGGACCGCGGATCCTGCGTGATCACCGCGGTGCGCGGCCTCGGGGAACGGCTGGTCTCCGGCGCGGCCCCCGGTGACGAGTGGGTGGTCGCAGGTGACGTCGCCACCGCTCGCCGCACGCCCGAGCATGCGATTGATCGGAAGCAGGCCGTCCAGGCGGCGCGCGAGGCCCGGCGGATCGCCGACCTTCGTGGCATGCCGCAGGACATTGAGTGGGCGATCGACGCGGAGGGGAACCTGTGGATCCTCCAGGCCAGGCCGATGACCGCGCTCCCGCCCGACGTTTCGTGGGTGTCGCCGGCGCCGGGCGTCTTCACCCGTAACCTGCGCTTCGGGGAGTGGATATTCGAGCCAGTGACGCCGCTCTTCGAGTCCTGGCTCCTCAGCATGATGGAAGAGGGCCTCCACGCGCGGCTCCTGAAGTGGACCGGACAGCGCGCGCCCCGCCCGCACCACGTGGTGGTCAACGGCTGGTACTTCTACTCGCTCAACTGGTTCTCGCTGCGGTCGATGGCGCGCAGCCTGCCCGCCATCCTGGTCCACCTGGTCCGCGAACCGCGCCGCATGGCAGGAGTCTTCCCTCCCACCGCCCGCCACAGCGTCCCGCTCTTCGAGCGCGACTGGCGCGAGGACCTCCAGCCGCGCTACCGGGCGGCGGCGGCCGATGCCGAGGGCCGGGTCGATACGCTAGCGGTGGCCGAACTGCCGGCGCTGATCGACCGGCTGGCCGACCTGGCCGGGGAGTACTTCACCTCGATCGCCGCGCTGACCGGTGCCGCCTATAAGCTGGAGATCAACCTCGCCCTGTTCTGGCGCAGGCACCTGGCCAGCACGCTGGGCGGCGGCCACCTGCCGCTGCTGGCCGGCTTCGAGCCGCCGATTGATCCGGGCCAGCATGCCGTTGTGTCGCTCGACTGGTGGCACGCTGCGTCACCGGCCCCCGCAACCCCGCCCGGGACGACCGCTGACCACCCGCGCCTGGTCGAGACGCGGCGCGCGGCCGAGGAGGCCGCGCTTGCGGCCCTCGCCTCCTCACCCAGGCGCCAGCGGGCGTTCCGCCGCCTGCTGGGCGATGCCCAGCGCCTGGTCCCCATCCGCGACGAGCAGACCAGGGAGCTGACCATCGCCTGGCCGGCCATGCGACGCGCGGTGCTGCGCATCGGCGAGGCGTTGGCCGAGCGGGGCGTGATCGCGGAGCGGGACGACGCCTTCTTCCTGACCCGGCCAGAGGCGCTGGCGGCGCTCGGGGGCGAGCCGCTGCCGGCGGGCGTGGATCCCGCCATCCGGCGCGCTACCCGCGTGGAGCAGGCTCGGCTCGTGCCCCCGCTGTTCGTTGGCCGGGTTACCCGCATGACCAGGGAGATGTGGGGAGGCTTCTCGCGGATGGTCGGTGCCGTTCGATCCGAGCGAGCGCTGGTGTCGGGCTCGCCGGCGTCGGCCGGTCGGGCGAGCGGATCCGTGCGCATCATTCGCGGTCCCGCCGAGTTCGACCAGCTCCAGCCCGGCGAGATCCTGGTCGCGCCGCTTACCGCGCCGGCGTGGACGCCGCTCTTCGGCCGGGCGGCCGCGGTGGTCACCGACGTCGGCAGCGCCGCCTCCCACGCCTCGATCATCGCCCGCGAGTATGGGATCCCCGCCGTCGTCGGCTGCGGCGATGCCACCGCCCGACTGCGCACCGGCATGCGGGTCACGGTCGACGGGAGCACCGGCAATGTCGAACCAGAGTAGGACACAGGCGGCCACGTCCCGATCGCGGGCGATGGCGTTCCTCCGTCGCGCCGCCGGCCCCCTCTGGCGGCGGGTTGGGTTCACCGCCGTCCTCACCGTGCCGGGCCGGCGCACCGGCTCCCCGACCTTCAGGCTGGAACCCAGCGGCTAGGCGGACCGCGCGGTGCTGGAGGGCCGTGTGGGATTCGAACCCACGACACGAGGATTAAAAGTCCCCTGCTCTGCCGCTGAGCTAACGGCCCGCCCGGTCTGCGATGGTGCCATCATCGGGCCATGCGCACGATCCTGCTCTGGATGGCCCGCAGCCGCTTCTTCAAGTGGCTCTTGCCGCGGATCTGGTTCATCCGGCGCGCAACGAAACGCTTCATGCCCGGCGAGACGACCGAGGCCGCACTCGATGCGGCCGAAGCCTTCCGCCCGGCCGGGATCGGGATCCTCTTCACTCGGCTCGGCGAGAACCTGGTCGACCTGTCCGAGGCAGAGGCGGTCGCGACCCACTACCACGATCTGCTGGACAAGATCCGGGCGCGCGGGATGGACGGCGAGGTCAGCGTCAAGCCCACCCAGCTCGGTCTCGACCACGATCGGGGCACCGCGCTGGCCCACCTCGCTTCGCTGGCGACCCACGCGGCCGAGGGCGGCGGGCTGGTCTGGATCGACATGGAGTCGAGCGCGTACGTGGACCCCAGCCTGGACCTGTATCGGGCCCTGAAGGCCGAGCACCCCAATATCGGGATCTGCCTCCAGGCCTACCTGCGCCGCACCCCGGCCGATGTCAACGCCCTGCTCCCGCTCCGGCCGGCGATCCGGATGGTCAAGGGGGCGTACGACGAGCCCGCGGCCCTGGCCTTCCGTCGCAAGGCAGAGGTGGATGCCGCCTTCCAGTCCCTGTGCGTGCTGATGCTTCCCGCTGCTGCCAGGGGTGAGCTGCGGCTGGCGCTCGGCACCCACGACACCGCGCTCATCGGGCGATTCGCCGATTACGCCGCCGGCGCCGGGATGCCGCGCACCGCCTTCGAGGTCCAGATGCTGTACGGCATCCGCGCCGACGAGCAACTGCGGCTGGCGCGGGAGGGATACACCGTCAAGACCCTGATCGCGTACGGCGAGGCGTGGTACCCGTGGTACATGCGTCGCCTGGCTGAGCGGCCCGCCAACGTCTTCTTCGCCCTGCGCCAGATCTTCAGCCGATGAGAGTTCTGCTGATCGGCGTCGGCACCGTGGGCGAGGCGATCGCCCGGATGTGCGCCACCCGTCCGTGGTGTGAGTCGTTGGTCCTCACCGATGTCGACCTCGACCGCGTCACCGCCCTTGCCGCCGAACTTGGCGACCCGGCCCGCTTCCCGGTGGAGCGCATCGATGCGCGCGACGCGGCGGCAGTCACCGAGGTCGCGCGTCGGCATCGGGTTGACCTGGTCATGAACGCGGTTGATCCGCGCTTCGTGATGCCAATCTTCGACGGGGCGCTGGCCGCGGGCGCGAACTACATGGACATGGCGGTCTCCCTGTCGCGCCCCGGGGTGAAGTTGGGCGACGAGCAGTTCGCGCGCGCCGCGGAGTGGGAGGCGGCCGGGCGCCTGGCGCTGCTGGGAATGGGGATGGACCCCGGGCTGACCGATGTCTTCGCCGCCCACGCCGCCAAGAACCTCTTCGACGAGGTGCACGAGGTCCATATCCGCGATGGCGGCGACCTGCACATCCCCGGCTACGCCTTCGCGCCGGTCTTCAGCATCTGGACAACCATCGAGGAGTGCCTCAATCCACCGGTGATCTGGGACGCGGCCGTGGGTGGGTGGCGGACCACGGAGCCGTTCAGCGCCCCGGAGTCGTTCCCCTTCCCCGAGGGGATCGGCCCGGTGGAGTGCGTCAACGTCGAGCACGAGGAAGTGCTGCTAGTGCCGCGCTGGCTCCCCGGCGTGCGGCGGGTGACCTTCAAGTACGCCCTCGGCGCCGATTTCATCGAGAAGCTCAAGTTCCTGCACGAGATCGGGCTGGACCGAGTGGAGCCGGTGCGGGTGCGCGGGGTGGAGGTCTCGCCGCGCGACGTGGTGGCGGCGGTGGTGCCGGACCCGATCACGATGGGCGACAAGATGGTCGGCCGGGCGGTGGTCGGAACCTGGGTCATCGGCGTCAAGGACGCCAAGCCGCGCGAGGTGTTCCTGTACCAGATGGCCGATGCCGCCGAGTCGCTGCGCGCCACCGGCTCGCAGGTGGTCGGCTGGCAGACCGGCTTCAACCCGGTGATCGCCATGGAGTTGCTCAGCTCGGGTGCGTGGGCGGGCCGCGGGGTACTGGGCCCCGAGGCGTTTGACCCCGATCCCTACCTGGCCCTGCTGGACCACTACCGGATCCACCACGCCATGCTCGAGATGACCCCGGGGGCGCATCGGCCGACCTGAGGCTGGCCGGCGCTGCCGGCGACCCACTCGCGGATTTGCACCTCCAGCAACTATCTACGAGGCAGCCGGCCGCGGTTGTCGGGGATTTGCATCGGGCGCAAGAAGCCGCCAGGGAAACGGCCGAAATCGGGTCCGGAGGGCCGCAATTGGGCTCTGCTTCGTAGTTACGTGCTCCACCTGCAAATCCGGCCGACCGCCCTAGACTGGGCAGCACATGCAGGAGGTCTCAACCGATGAACGTTGACGAGATGCTGGCCGGCGCGCGGGACGCGATGACCGTCAGGCGGGTGTACGGCGACCCGATCGAGCGCGACGGGATCCTGGTGATCCCGGCGGCCACCGTGAAGGGAGGCGGCGGGGGAGGGGGCGACGCCGAGAGTAGCGGGGGTGGATTCGGCGCGATCGCAACTCCGGCGGGTGCATGGGTCATTCGCGACGGCGAGGCGTCCTGGCAGCCGGCGATCGACGTGGCGCAGATGGCGGGCATGGCGCTTGCCGCCTGGGTGATCGGCCTGTTCCTGATGCGCCGACTCTTCCGTGGCGGTCGCTGAACGGCACTGCGCCGGGATGCACGAACGCCGCCTGGCGGGAGGCGGCGTCCGATCTAACAAACTGATTGGTTGCGGGGGACGGATTCGAACCGACGACCTTCGGGTTATGAGCCCGACGAGCTACCGCTGCTCCACCCCGCGGTGACCCATGCTAGGGGTCGCGACCGGATCGGTCAAACCGATGGGCAGGACGCGCGACGGCTGGTAGCATCGGCCCGCCCAGACTCTCGTACCGAGGTGCACCGATGCGACCGCCGCGTTTCAGCCTCGTCCTGGCCCTCGCCATCCTGGCTACGCTGGCCGCCTGCACTCCTGCGGTGAGCACCTCGCAGCCGCTTGCCTCGGTCCCAGCATCGGTTCCAGCATCGGCACCAGCATCGGCACCGGCCTCGGCAGCAGCATCCGCGACCCCGGCGTTCACGACAGGCCCGACCGGGACTCCCATCGGGACCTGGTCGCTCACGCTCGTCGGCGGTCCGGCGGCGGGCGACTACCACGGGACCGACGAGATGATCTGCACCGGGATCGCGGGGGGCCCGCGCGCCGTCGTCTTCCAGCCGGTCGGCAATCCGCCCATTCAGCACGTCGCGGCCGACACGTTCGGCGCCGACAGCAGCATCCTCATCTCGGCTGGGGGCATCGAGAGCGGCGCTGAGTACGGAGCAACGACCGGTCAGCCGTTCGCGACCGTGGTCCTGGGCGAGGCGACCATCACCGACGGCGTCCTGACATTCTCCATCTCCGGGACCGAGCTATTCGCCGGCGTCGAGCCGCGCGAGATGTCCCTGACCGCGACCTGCCCGCTCTTCCCGGCCGAGACCGATGGCTGACCGGGATGCGGAGCCGGCATTCGAGGGGATCCGGAGCATCGGGCAGGTCCGGGTCGCCGTCCAGGATGTGGACCGCGCGGTGGCTTTCTACCGCGACACGCTGGGCATGCCGTTCCTGTTCCAGTTCCCCGGGATGGCCTTCTTCGACCTGGGCGACGTGCGGCTGATGCTGGTGGATCCGGAGAGCCGCGACTTCGGCGGGGAATCGGTGATCTACTACCGGGTGCCGGATATCGGCGCCGCCCACGCGGCGCTCACCGAACGCGGCGTGGCGTTCGACGACACGCCCCATGTCGTCCACCGTGACGAGAACCACCAACTGTGGATGGCCTTCTTCCGCGACCCCGATGCCAACCTGCTGGCGCTCATGAGCGAGGTGCCGGCCCGATAGGGTCGGCTACAATCGCCCGCGCCGATGGCCGTCAATCGCCCGCCCGTCAACCCCAAGAAGCTGCGCCCGTATGACCAGCCGCCCAGGGTCCGGCGCGCGCTCATTCCTGCCGGGCCTGATAGCGCAGCCACCGCCTTCACGGTGGCCGGCGTGGTCTGGCTGGCGGCCGCGCTGGGGATCGGTACGCTGTGGGCCGGAATGCGCCTGGTTCCCGACCTGGTCGTCCTGTCGCTCGATATCCCGCTGGTGGTGGTCCCCGACGTGCTGCGCGTGGAGTTCAGCGCCGCGACCGCCGGCCTCGGCTTCTGGAACGCGCTGGTCTTCGGCTGGCTGGGCAACGCCCTGATCGGGGCGGCGCTCTTCCGGGGACCACGGCTCACCGGCAAGCCGCTGCACTTCCCGCGCTTCCTCTTCCTGGCGGCGCTGCTGTGGAACATGGGCATGCTCGGCGGCCTGGCCGCGGTCTACGTCCCGATCCTGACCGCCCCCGGCATTCTCTCTGCCTTCCCGTTCCCGATCGACGGCGCGCTGGCTCCGGCCCTGCTGATCGTCACCGCCTCGATGCTGAAGATGCTGCTGACGCCGCCTCGGGCGATCCCATACCCCGGCGTGGCCTTCTCGATCGTCGGCCTGCTGGCGCTGCTCGGCGCGGTGGGCACCGGCGCGGCGGTCGAGACCCTCGACTTCTTCATCGCCATCGACCCGACCCTCCGGGCGCTGTGGGACGCGGTCTACGTGCGGATGCTGATCGGTCTCGGGTTCGGTGGGCTGACCCTGGGCGCCCTCTTCTACGCCATCCCGCGGGTCACCGGCAATCCCCTCTGGTCGGCCGGGACCGCCTGGCTGACCTGGCTGCTGTGGGTGAGCTTCGGCTCGCTGGCGCTCCTCGGCGCGCTGGAGGACACCTCCATCCCGTTCCTCATCACCCAGGTCGGCAATACCGCCGGCCTGATCCTGCTCGCCCCGGCATTGCTCGTTGCCGCCAACCTGCTGCTCACGGTCTCGGGCCGCTGGACGCTGCTGCTCACGCCGGGCGCGCTCGCCTTCGGCGTGGTGGGCGTCGCCTTCGTCGGCGCCACCGCCCTGCTGGGGGCGATCGGTTCGCTGGACAGCGTTCATGCATTCGTGCGCGGCACCGCGTGGGAGTCCGGCCTGCTGCTGTGGGTCACCGCCGGCGCGGGTGGGTTCGCGGCGTTGAGCACCACCGACCACGCGCTGCCGCGGCTGCTGCACCGCGACTGGCGCGCAGGGATCCTGACCTCGGTCGCGCTGTACGCCACCTTCGCCGGAATCGCGTGGGCCGGCTTCTCGCTGCTCAGCGGCGGCCTGGCAGAGGGCTCGCTGCGCGAACTGGGCACCCCCGCCGACGAGGCGATGGGCCACCTGGTCTGGTATGCCGGGTCGGCGGCCGCCGGGTTCGGACTTGCCGCCCTGGGCGGCCTTGCCAGCCTGGTCGACCTCTTCCTCCAGTACACCACCGCGCGACGGGCCGCGTACGCCATGCCGGTCGAGCCCGCCAACTCCATGGAGCCGGCCGGCGCCGGCGCGGCGAACTGAACCGATGACGGTCCATACCCCCATCGGCTCCCAGCAGCGCGGTGTCGCCGGCTGGGCGCTTGCCCTGTCGGGAGTCATGGTCCTGGCGGGCGTTGTGTACTTCGCCACCAACCTGGACGGCACCAACCCGCCGATCGCCGGTGAGCCTTCGCCGTCAGGTAGCGGGGGTGGCGGGAACGCGCTGGCGATCATGGGCCAGGCCGGCTGCCAGGGTTGCCACGGGCCTGATCTCGCCGGGCTGGGGAACTTCCCAAGCCTGCTCGACGTGAAGAACGGCCCGGTCAGCGAGAACCTCCAGCAGCTGTACGCGGACCAGCCCGAAGACTGGATTGCGATCTGGATCACCGGCACGGATCCGGCGGTCTCCGACCCCGCGATGCGGGGCGGGATGCCGGCCTTTGGTCCCACGCTGACGCCGGAGGAGATCGCCACCGTGGTCGAGTACCTCAAGACGCTCGAATGAGCGACCCGGCCGCACGGCCGGTGCGCAGCGTGCCGGTCCTGATCGGGGCCGACGAGATGCGGCGGATCGACGAGGCCGCCGTGGCCATGGGCCTCTCCCCCGACGCGCTGATGGAGAGCGCCGGTGCCGCCGTCGCCGAGGTGGCGCTGGTCGAGCTGGCATCCCTGGGCGAGGGGATGAGCGGCCCGGGCGGACCCCTGAGTGAGCCACCGCTGACCGTGATCTTCATCGGGCCGGGCAACAACGGGGGCGACGGGATGGTGGCGGCCCGACGCCTGGCGATTGCCGGCCGCCGCGTCCTGGCCGTCATGGCCGCGGACCCTTCCCGGATCAGCGGCGCCCCGACCGCGCACAACTGGACCGTGCTCCAGGCCATGGCCTCGGCCGGATCGCTGGAGCTGTTCGTGGCCCCCACCCCGGAACTCCTGCTCGCCATGCGGGCGCGGATCTCGCCGGCCAGCCTGCTGATCGACGCGCTCTTAGGGAGCGGTGCCGGCGGCCCGATGCGCGAGCCGGTCTCCAGCGCGGTGGACCTGCTCAATGCGGTGCGCACGCATGCCATCGCCGCCGGGCGTCCGTGCCGGGTGCTGGCGGTGGACACCCCCACCCTGATCGACATGACCGATGGCTCCCGATCCTCCCCGGTGGTGGCCGCCGACCTGACCGTCACCTTCCACCGGGCGCGTGCCGGCTTCGCGATAGACCCCGAGGCGCGCCGGCTGGCCGGGCGCTACTACGTCGCCCCGATCGGGATCCCGCTGGAGGCAGAGGCTGGCATCGTCCCGGCCGACGGTGAGTTCCCACCCTCACGAATCGCCCAGATCACCTGGCAGGAACCAGGCGGGGCGCCTGCCTAGATCGGCGGAGCGCTGCTCCCCGGCTTGACGGTGGGTTGGCCCGCGGCGCACAGCCCGCAGTCGGCGACCTCCCACGAGCCGATCTCGATCCGGCCCAACGCCACGATCGGGCAGCCGATCTCCACCGGCCCGGTGGAGCGGTCCACGATCACCGCCGCGGCCAGCGGCTCCGCACCGGCGGCACGGACCGCGGCCACCGTCTCGGCCAGGCTGGCGCCGGTGGTCAGGATGTCGTCCACCAGCACCACCCGCTCGTCATCGGCGATCGGCCAGCCGCGGCGCAGGGCGCGCTCGCCGCGCTCCATCGGCTCGGCGAAGATGCCGCGCACCGTTCGGCCCAGGCGGGCCTCCAGCTGGCGCGCCGTCTCCAGGGCCAACAGCGCGCCGCCGGTGGTCGGACCCACCACCAATGTCGGCTGCCACGCCTCCAGCGCATCGGCCAGGCGCCTGCCGATCTCGACGCTGAGGATCGGGTATTGCAGGACGGCGAACTTCTCCAGGTACTGGTCGGAGTGGCGCCCGCTCTTGAGCGCGAAGTGCCCGGCGCGCAGCGCCCCGGCGGCGCGGAACAACTCCTCGATGCTCGCGGCGCGTGGATCGGTTAGCGGGAGCACGTCACTCGTAGACCGCGCTGAAGTCGACCGCCGGGAAGCGCTCGGTCAGCGCATCGGTGACCCACTGCATCAGGTCGGCGGGGTCGTAGAAGTCGGCAATCACCTTCGAATCGGTGACCGTCATCCCGGCCCGGTGCGGCTCGATGCTGAGCGCCGCGCCGGCGGGCAGGTCAGAGAGGTCCAGGCTGGTCTCGAACCGGCCGTCGCTGCGCAGGATCAGGACGTCATCCGCCTCGTCCAGCAGGGTCAGGTCACCCACCTTGCTGAGGACCTCCTCCGAGTTCGCGGTGAACTCGCGCAGGCCCTGCTTCTGCTGCTCGGCCAGTTGGGCCCGATACGCATCCGCCAGTTGCCAGAGCCGCTGCGCGGCCAGGGTCTGCTGCTGGGACGGCGGGAGGCCGGCCTGCCAGTCCTCGCCCTCCTCGGGCACCGGCTCCTCGGTGGCGGCCAGCTCGTCGGCGGGCAGCAGGTGGTCGGCGGGGTCCCGCGCCGCCGCGATGAACCAGGCGAAGATGTCGGCCGGGTTGTACAGCTCCACGATCTCGCTCACCGCCTCGACCGTCTGCTCCTCGTCGTACCACTCCGAATCCGCCGGATCCTGGTAGGTCAGGCGGGTGGTCCAGGTCTCGCTGACCGGGTCGTAGGTCAGGAAGTCCTGGTCGTCGTCGACCAGGCGAACCGGTCCCATCTCGCGCAGCCGCTCGCGGTTGGCGTCCAGGAAGCGGCGCAGCTGCTCGGTGGCCTCGTACACGAAGTCGCGCCGCTCGAGCTCGGCCTCGGCGGCCAGCTCGCGCAGGGCAGCGATGCGGGGGGCGCTCATCGGTTCAGTTCGTCCCTTCGTCGTCATCGGTGGAGGCATCGGTGTTGATCACCTGGGTTTCGCGGGCCACCCCCATCCTGCGCCCTCGGCCCTTGCGCCGATCGGCGAAAAAGACGCGCAGCAGGAAGACGGCGGTCATGCTCACGAAGAAGAGCAGCCCCATGTCGATCAGCAACAGCACCACCAGCAGCCAGACCGGCCACCCGAAGCTGAACAGCCCCACCGGGATGAGCAGCAGGATGATCGCGAACAGCGCCGCCTGCCACATGAAGCAGCCGAAGCCCGGGCCCTGGTTGGGGTCGAGTTCTTCGTTGGAGCGGATGGACATGCGTGGCCGGATCGTCCCACATCTGTCGCGCCCCGGTCAGGTGGGCCAATCCCGGTAGGTGAGGCGTCCGTTGGCCACCGTCAGGCGGACCACGCCGGGGAGTTCGCGGCCCAGCAGGGGGGTGTTGGCGGAGCCCGATGCCAGGGCCGCGCGGCTGACCGTCCAGCGCGCGGCGGGGTCGAAGATGACGAGGTCGGCTGGCGCACCTATGGCCAGGCTGCGCGGCTCGCCAATCAGGCGTGCCGGTTGGGTTGAGAGGGCGGCTAGCAGGCGGGGGAGGGTCAGGCGGCCGGCCGTCACAGCGGCGAGGCCCAGCGACAGCGCGGTCTCCAGCCCGATCATCCCCGGCGCCGCATTGCCGAACTCCACCGCCTTGCGCTGGAGCGGGTGCGGGGCGTGGTCGGTGCCGATGGCGTCCACGCTCCCGTCGGCCACGCCTTGGAGCAGGGCGAGGGCGTCTTCCCGGCTGGGGAGTGGCGGGTTGACCCGGGTGTTGCCGTCGTAGGCGGTGGCCGGGTCGAGGGGGGAGTCCTGGGAGTGCTCCCAGGCGAAGCGCCGGTCGCCCGCCACCCAGGCGTCGGTCAGGGCCAGGTGGTGCGGCGTCACGTCGCAGGTCACCGGCAGGCCGCGCTGCTTGGCGTGGCGCACGGCGTCGAGCGCGCCGGCCGTCGAGAGGTGGGTCAGGTGCAGGCGCGCGCCGGTCGCCTCGGCCAGCGCGATGTCGCGTTCCACCACGCTCAGTTCCGCCGAGGGCGGCCAACCGGCCAGGCCAAGCCGGGTGGCAGTGGGGCCGGAGCGCATGACGGTTCCCGCGGCGAGGGTCGGGTCTTCGGCGTGTTCCATCAGCGGCAGGCCCAGCCGGGCCAGCCTGCGCATGAGCGCGGCCGCGACGTCCGGGTCGGCGACGGTCGAGCCGTCGTCGCTGAACCCGACCACGCCCAGCGCGGCGAGAGCGGCAGCGTCCACCGACTGCGCGCCGGATCGGCCGATGGTCGCCGCGGCCACCACCCGAACCCTT
>JBKJYH010000041.1:0-53500 GCA_046715765.1 Candidatus Limnocylindria bacterium | reverse complement strand
CGAGCAGGAATCGGTGCCCCTTCTCGACCTCGAGCCGAGCGACGACCCCAACCAGGAGTGCCCCGTCCGGCACGGAGTACTCGGCGCGGAAGGCGCAGCGTCCGGCAGGCAGGCTGAACCTATCCAGGTCCACCCCGTTGGGGATGATGCTGGCCGGCGTGGCTCCACGACCCTCGTGGCGGACCTTGGCCAGGATGGAGGCGGAGGGCACGATCAGCCGGTCAAGTGCCGCGCTCAACGCGGCAAGCGTCGTGACATCCTGGGCGGAGCGGACCCGGCTCGAGTGGACGGTGGCCATCACCACCGGGACGCCGGCCGCCACCGCCGCCCTGACCCCGATCTCCTCGGCTCGAAACATGTGGGCGTGGAGCAGGTCGATCTCGTTGCGGCGCAGCCAGGCAGCCAGTTCCTCTACCGCGCGGGCGTCATCGGGCTCGTCCAGGACCGTGACCTCGACTCCCAGGCGACGCAGCCGCTGCACGGCGGAGCCGCGCGACAGGGAGAGGGCACGGACGTCGTAGCGCGACCGGTCGAGGTGCAGCAGCAGGCCGGTGTAGCTCTCCTGGGCGCCGCCGTTGCCCCCCGTGGCCAGGAGCTGGAGGACGCGCGGCCGGGAGTGGCCGCGACCACGCTGCACGCGCCGATGGCGGCGGTACTGGGCGGAGGCGATGGCGCCCTCGTGGTCGGGGGCAATCGGGGTCTGGGTCATGCGGCACTTCGGATCGTAGCGCGCTCAGTGGCAGGCGGCGTCTCCGACATCGGTGAACGCGCCGCCGGCATCGGTTGCGGGGACGAAGCGCCAGGCGTAGCCATCGGGCTCCAGGCTGAGTTGGAGCAGGCCGTAGGTGTCATCCGCACGGGCCTCGGTATGGGGCAGCGGGTCGCCCTCGAACCGGTAGAGGCTGCGGCCGCCGGTGCCAACCACGAACTGGCGGATGCCGTCGATCGGTTCGAACCGTTCGTAGGTATGGTCGTGGCCGGACAGGACCAGCTCTGTGTCCGCGTCCGCGAGCAACGACCAGAGCGGCGCGCTCATCGGGTCTGACCCGTGGCGCCCCGAGCTGTAGCGCGGGTGGTGCCAGTACGCCAGGATGCAACGCCCATCGTCGGCGATGAGGTGCAGGGCGAGCTGCTCCGCCAGCCAGCGGTATTGCGGGGAGTCCGGCCCACAGCCCCCGACGGCCTCGCAGTTCGAGTTGAGGGCCAGGATCAGCCAGTCGCCCAACCGATACGAGTACCAGCCCTCGCCGGGGACGCCGGGGATGCCCGCGGCCAGGTCGGCGAACTCGGCGAAGTAGCCCTGGGCCGCATCGGTCTCGTATTCGTGGTTGCCCGGGACCGGACGCAGCCGATCGAAGAGTGGCTGCCAGGCCGGGTCGAAGCACTCGTCGAAGTCCGAGGCTGACCCATCCGGGTAGGCGAGGTCTCCCAGCAGGGCGACGGTTGCATCGGTGGCGACGGCAAGTTCGGCGGCAACTGCCGCGACCCACTCGTCGGCAGTGCCGTCGCACGACCCGATGTCGCCGACCGCCAGCAGCGTGACGATCAGCGGGAGTGGCGCCATGCTCGCAAGCGGCGTGGGCGAGGCGGGGATACTCGAGGGGGAGACCGACGCGGCAGGCTCCGATTGGGCCGGTGACGGCACGGCACAGGCGGAGAGGGCGAACAGGATCATCAGCGCTGCGGCCAGCGGACCTGGGCGGCGGGAGGGCGATCGGGGACGCGGGCGGGGGCGCTGCATGCGCAGAAAGTACGCCTGCTTGCGTCGGGTCGCTACTCTTGGGGCATGCGACTGATCCTGGTGTTCCTGCTTGCGCTGCTGGTGATCGGTGTCGGGCTGAAGGCGGCCGGCCAACAGATCCCCATCCTGGACTATCCGCTGGGTGGTCTCTTCGGCCAGCCGCAGATCGAAATCATCCAGCCCGACCTGAACCTGCCGTAGGGTGTTGCCCCGGCGTGCGCCTGCCTAGCTCTGCGGCAGGATGCCGCGACGGGCCCCTTCCCACACGTCGTGGAGGGTCGTCTCCAGCGGGATTGATGGCGCCCAGCCGGTGAGGCGCCAAAGAAGCGCGGCCGACCCGCGTACCACAGGCAGATCACTGCTCCGGAGTCGGCTGGGGTCAGTCTCCACGGTCACCTGGAGGCCGCTCAGCCGGACCAGATCGTCGAGGATGGCCCGAATCGCCACTGCCCGTCCCGAGGCGACGTTCACCGGGCGGCCGGAGTGACCGCCGACCACCAGCAATCGATAGGCGCGCACCACGTCGCGTACATCAGTGAAGTCACGGCGTGCCTCGAGGTTGCCGACGCGCAAGGTCGGTTCGGCGCGACCGGCGGCGATGCGCGCCAACTGCATGGCGAACGAGGCCACGACGAATGACTCGCGCTGCCCCGGACCGATATGGTTGAAGGCGCGTGCCACCACGACCTCGAGCTTGCGCGACCGGTGAAACGCCAGTGCGATGAGTTCCTGCGCGGCCTTCGTGGCTCCGTATGGGTTGACCGGGGCGATGGTCTGCCGCTCGGTGACGGCCCGTGCGCCCGCAATCCCGTACACCTCGGCCGAGCTCGGAATCATGATCATGGGCCTGGCATCGAGACGCGCGGCCGCCTCCAGCAGGTACGCCGTCCCGCGGACGTTCACGTCGATTGCGCGCCCCAGGTCCGCGGCAGCGTCCGGCCCGAAGGCAACCGCAGCGAGGTGGTAGATGACCTCTGGCCGAGCCCAGCCGACCAACTCGGCGGCAGCGGCAGGATCAGTCAGATCAAGGGCTTGCTCTCCAGGTCCGGCGGTGCGTCCGGGTCCCACGGCTCGCCAGACTTCGTCCCCGGACTCAGCCAGGTGTGCGGTCAGCCAGCGTCCGACGAAGCCATCGGCGCCGGTTACCAGCGCCCTCACGGGGTCGGCAGTCCCGGCCGCGCCGTGACGGTGCCGTGCCGAATCCCCTCTTCCAGGCGGGCAAGATCGGCGTCGACCATCATCTTGATCAACCCGCGGAAATCCACGGTGGCGGTCCAGCCCAATCGTTCCCTGGCCTTTGACGCGTCGCCGACCAGGAGGTCCACCTCTGCTGGACGCACAAGCTTCGGGTCCACTACGACATGGTCTCGGTAGTCGAGTCCAACCTGGGCGAAGGCGATCTCGCAGAACTCGCGGACCGAGTGGGGGTCGCCCGTGGCGATCACATAGTCATCCGGCTCGGGCTGCTGAAGCATCATCCACATGGCGCGAACGTAGTCCCCTGCGAAGCCCCAGTCGCGCTGCGCGTCGAGGTTTCCCAATGCCAGGCGATCCGTCAGGCCGAGCTTGATTCGGGCGGCCCCGTCGCTGATCTTGCGCGTGACGAACTCCAGCCCGCGCCGCGGCGACTCGTGGTTGAAGAGAATCCCACTCGCCGCGTACAAGCCGTAACTCTCGCGGTAGTTGACCGCGATCCAATGGCCGTAGACCTTTGCCACCCCGTACGGAGAGCGCGGATGGAAGTTGGTCAGCTCGTGCTGGGGAACCTCGCTCACCTTGCCGAACATCTCGCTCGAACTGGCCTGGTAAACCCGAATTGTCGGGTCGACCTGTCGGATCGCCTCCAGGAGGCGAGTGACGCCCAGGGCGGTGAATTCACCCGTGAGCACCGGCTGGTTCCAGGACGTCGGAACGAAGGACTGGGCGGCCAGGTTGTAGACCTCCGCGGGGCGCGCCTGGCGAACGGCCTCGGCCAACGAGTTCTGGTCCAGCAGATCGCCCTGGACGATCTCGATCCGATCGATGAGGTGCGCGATCCGCTCCACGCTCACGGTGCTGGTGCGCCGCGTCATGCCGACCACGTGATACCCCTGCTCGAGCAGGAACTCGGCGAGGTAGGAGCCGTCCTGGCCGGTGATCCCGGTGATCAGCGCAGTTCTCGACATCGAATGGGTCACTTTCTCCCGATCCAGCCCTTCATCCGAAGGAGTGCCCGGATGGCGCCGATCGCCTCGGCGGCCGACATGTTCGATTTGCCAAATCTCCGGTTGATGAAGACGGTGGGCACCTCGCGGATGACCAGTTGGGCCCCATGGATCGCGTACGCCCACTCCGACAGCGTGATGTACCCGGTCTCGCGCAGCGCGGCGTTCGACAGCAGTTCCACCGCGCGGCGGCTGTAGAGCCGATACCCGTTGGTGAAGTCTGACATGGGCACGCCCAGGGCTGCGCGAATGATCCGATTCGACGTCCGGCTCCACACCCTCCGACGGGTGGACCATCCCTCGATCCGACCACCGGGGACGTAGCGCGAACCCACGACCATGTCGGCGCCGCTCGACGCGGCCAGGAGGCTGGGAAGCTCCTCGGGCTGATGTGAGAGGTCCGCGTCCATCTCGGCGAACCACCCATATCGCTCGTCAGGGAGCGCTTGGCGGAACCCGGCCATCACCGCACCGCCGCGGCCGGCCTTGGACGACCGATGCTCAACCCTGACGCGGCCCGGGTAGGTGCGCGCCAGGTCCTCGGCGATCTGCCCGGTGCCATCGGGGGATCCGTCGTCCACGACCAGAACGTCGATCGATTGCCCCTGGTCGAGCAGCCGTGGAACAAGGAGCGGCAGGTTCTCTGCCTCGTTGAAGGTGGGGATCACGACCAGGACCCGGGAGGTGATCGGGTCGAGCTGAGCTTGGGAGTTCATCAGCCGGCAGTCCCTGTCCAACGAGCCAGACCCGGCCAGCGGCCGCGCAGCGGACCGCTCCAGAAGGCGCATCCATAGAGTAGCGCCACCACGATCAGCAGGGCCTGGTAGCCGGTCATCAGCGAGATGTACTCCAGCACGCCGCCGACCATCGCGCCCAGCAGGTTCGCGCCAAAGGCCACGTTCGATGCTTCCACCGTTCGGAATCGCTCGGCGAACACGAGATTGGCGACGAAGATCGGCGCGAACCAGAGGATCACCGCCACCGCGAAACGCGGCACCATGTCGAGTTCCAGGAGTAGCCCCACCGGAACAAGCCACGCGAGCCCGATTGCGGCCAGCAGCGCGCCGTACAGGTATTCCGGCCGCGGCAGCCGGACCCGTCGCGCAACCTCGATCGCGGCCAGGACCGAAAGCAGCACGCCGCCGAACACGAGTGCGTTCACCAGCCAGGTGGTGCCGAATAGAAGCGCGAACTGCACCACGCTCTTCGTCTCGAGCAGCAGGAACGCCGCGCCCATGAAGAACAGGTCCACGTACCTCCCCATCGGCCGGAATGGGCCCGACACCACCCTCACCAGCAGCAGGGAGGTGGCGAGAATCAGGGCCATCGTCAGCAGGTAGAAGCCGGGGATGGTGCGATCACGCAGATACACGAACGGGTAGTCGTCGGTCGTCGGCGCGGCTGCGGCGGCGACATCGGTCGGCTGCCACTGGCTGGGACAGGTGACCGACCCCGCCGCTCGCCCCACGGTCAGGACCGCGGCCCGGCCCACGTCGCCCACGGTGTCCACGCACGGGGCGTGTCCGTAGACCGTCTGCAGGGTTCCGGCGAGCCGATCGATCAGCCAGGCCTCGCGGTAGTAGTTGTACATCGCGAACACCCCGCCCGGTTTCAGGTGGGCCCTCGCCCGTTCCATGGCCTCCAGCGTGAACAGGTAGCTCTCCAGGCGGAGCGACGACTGGCCGGACACCAGGGTCAGGGAGTCAGGGAGGGCGAACAGGATGAGGTCGTACCGGGCATCGGTCCGCTCCAGGAAGGCGCGCGCGTCGTCAATGGTCACGCTGACGCGGGGATCCTGGTACGGACGATCCGGGTGGTCCGTGGCCCCGATCTGCTGCAACCCCGGATCGATCTCGACCGCGTCAACATGACGCGCTCCGGCGGCAAGTGCGATGGCCACGTCGGTACCGGTGCCGGCACCCACGATCAGCACCTCATCCAGCGATAGGCTCACCGCCCGCTGGTATGGGAGGAGGTAGAGGGGCTCGGTGCGGAGCCTGTCTTCGGCACTGGACATGGTCTGGTGCGGAATCCCGTTGACGTTGATGCTCGTCACGCTCGACGGTGACGCATGCCGGACGGCGGTGATCTTGTAGTAGGGCGACCAGCTCGTCGGCGTGGCAGTCAAGACCGATGTGGACTCGGCGCCGAGCAAGACGACGAGCGCGATCAGGGCGGTCGCTTGCAGCGCTCGCAGCCGGGGTGGCAGCAGGACAAGGAAGAGAAGGCCAACGACCAGCCCCCATGCCACCGGCGGAGCCCAAGTGAACGACAGCCCTGCAAACGCGCCGATGCCCAGCAGGCTGCCGGCGATGTCGTATCGGTACGCCTCGAGTGGCTCGAACTCCACGAACGTGCGGGCGACTCCCTCGGCGATGGTGGCCATGATCACGGCGGCCGCGACGAATACGACCGGGAGCGTGATCCAGATTGGCAGGCCGGTCGCTCCGAACCGCGCGAAGTAGATGAGATCGCTGCCGGAGCGATCGATCTCGACGGGAAAGAACAGGACCAGCGCTACGAAGGCTGCCAACGCAACGGGCGCGTAGGGGAAGAGGTTCGTCCTTGCACGACCCCGAAGAAACCCGACCCCGATCCCCAGGAAGCTGCCGAGCAGCACGAAGTTGCTGAAGTACGACAGGTACACGACGTTGGAGCCGGTCCAGCGAATGAGGGCCAGCTCCACGAACAGCATCAGGCAGCTGAGGAGCACCAGACGCAGCGGCGCAGGCATCGTCACGAGCATCGACGTGAGTCTAGAAGCCGCCGACAGTCGTCAGAATGGTCCGATCGTCAGTCGGAGGCCCTTTGTCAGCCGCCACTGATTCCGGAACCCTTCCCGCCTAGGGGTGAATTGGCGGGGAGGATGCAGTCTCGGCGTACGCGGCGATCAGCCCACCACGGCGCAGGAGCCGGTCAACCTTCGGCCGCCCTCCACTGGCGTTCTGCGGCGTCGGATTCGTCGCTAATCTATCAGCCCATCAGGCTCTGGCGCCAAGGTGGCCGCGGCCATCGTTTCTGTGCAAGGTAGGTATGGATGGGAAACCTCAGGCTGCCAGTGCCACCGATGCGCCGCCTGCTGCGAGCGGGCGCGGTGCGCCTGGCACCCCGGCATCTGGGCGGTCTCGCATTGTTTGCGCTACTTGCAGTTCAGCCGCTCGGGTGGTTGCTGGCCGAGCGAACGCCGGTAGCACTCGCAGGTTTGACGATGGTCCTCGCCGCGGTAAAGCTGCGAAACAGACCCCTCGTCGTCGGCGCATTGATCCTCTGCGCCTCGGCCGTCATGCGGCTGGGTTTTGTCGGTTTCGGTTATGGCGATCAGATCACCGTTAGTCAGTCCGCGTGGGAGCGGGTACTGGCAGGAGGCAACCCGTACGGTGTCGGGTATGCCTCGACAACGCCTCCAGGCGCTCCGTTCCCATACGGACCACTTGGCCTCGTTTGGTGGTTGCCCGGTTCAGTTATCGAATACGTGGCCGCCGTGGCGACCATGGCCGTGCTCCTGCGGCAGCGTGCCTGGTTAACCCTCGCGGTGATTGCCGGTTGGTACCCGTCGGTTTACCTGACGTTCACCGGCATCAATGACTACTCGCCCGGCCTGCTGATCCTCCTCGCCCTGTTGGCTTTGCGGGCACGTCCCGTACTCGGCGCTATCCTGCTCGCCGGAGCTGCAGCTCTGAAGCCATACGCGTTTGCCTGGTATCTGCCGGCGATAGGATTCGCCGGCCCCGCGGCAGCCATGGTGTTGTTGGGATCAACCGCAGTCCTGTGGAGTCCCCTCTTCTTCTTTTGGGGCGGGCTCGGTCCATTCCTCGAGACGATCCGGCTTGCAGAACGTGCGCACCCCACACCCAATGCCCTGGCAATGCCCATGCTTCGTTGGCTGGCGGCTCCGTTTGCCGCCCTGGGGCTTTTCTCCCGACGCTGGGATGTGATGGTCATCCTGGGCAGCGCGGCCTTCATCATCTTTCTGTTCCTCGCCGACTGGGCAAGTTACGGCTACTGGTTGGCTGTGCTGCCCGCGCTGGGGGTCGCGCTCGAAGAGAGATTCGTAGCGCCCAGGGCAGCAGGCTTGGATGGTTGAGTTCGCGCGTGAGTTGCGCGGCAGGCTCCCGCACCTGATCTTGAGAGCCGCCGCCTGGTCGGGATGGTTGGTGCTCGTCATCCGCGCCGTCCAGAGCATCGCCTTCTATGCACTCGGGCCAGCCCGAGACAGCGTCTTTCTGTACGACTGGCGGGTCTACTACGCCGGCGCCCTCGATCTCGTGGCTCGCCAGTTGTACCGCGACGGAGGGATTGCCGTCGGCAACCTGAAGATGCCCGTCGAGGTCTACAACAATCCGCCGCTATCAGCTGTGCTGCCGATTCCACTGCTGCCACTCGGGTACGAGGTCGGCGGGCTGGTCTGGGTTGTGGCTGGGGCCGTCGCGGTGGTGGCAAGCGGCCTGCTCGCCTCGAGAATCGTCGGGACACGGACCGCATTGACCTGGTTCGGGGTGTTCTGGCTGCTGTACGTGATCCAGCCGTTCTTCGTCCGCAACGTGGTGCTGGGCAACGTCAACAGTTTCATGCTGCTCGTCGTCATCGGCTTCTGCTGGGCGCACCTGGCGGGCCGACACAGGGCCGCGGGGATCCTCCTGGGCCTGGCGATTGCGATCAAGGTCTGGCCGCTGCTCATTGCGCTTCTCCTGGTTCGCGAGAAACGGTGGCGAGAGCTGGGTTGGGCTGCCGGGTTCGTGGCGGTGCAAGGCGCACTTCTTCTCGTCTGGCTTGGCCCCGACGTGTTGCCGGAAATGGCGGCCGCGCTTCGCACCGTCGTGCCGATCCCGGCAGGCGTCGTGGTCCTGTGGACCTCGTGGGCACGGGAATCGCTGGAGTGGTGGCCGGCATGGGGATCGCTCGTCGTCGCCGGCGTCCTGCTTGCCATACCGGCTCGAGGTCGACTGGGCCTTGGGATTGGGATCGTCGCCGGGCTGAGCCTGATCCCCAACCTGTGGGATCACTACCTGCCGACCTTCGCCTTCGCGGGCCTGCTGATCCTGACCTCGGCGGAGGCTCAGGGGCTGCTTGCGCGACTCAGCCGCTCATCAGCCTCTCTGGCCCCGACCAGCAGGTAGGTCAGGTCGTAGAGCAGGAGACGGGGCAGCGCCAGGATGGCGGCGAGGCCGGCGGCCGTCGCAGCCCAGCCGGGGCGCCGCCAGGCGACCATCACGGCGATCACGAGGCCGAGCAGTGCCACCGCGGCCCAGGCCAGCGGCGAGGCCAGGTAGTAGAGGCTGATGCTCTCGCCCGGCTTCACGCTGCCGAGCTCCCAGCCGAGGAGCGGCATCGGCGCGACAAGCACCGCGGTCAGCCCGATGGTCGCCGCGGCGCGCCACCATTCGCGCCTCGCCAGGTAGACCAGCACGAACAGGATCGGCACCGCCTTGAGAGACGCGGCCAGCGCCACCCACAGCGGACCGGAACGCCGTGGCATTCCCTGGATGAGTGCCAGCATGACGAGTGGGTGGACGTTGCCGCGAGCCGCGGTCCAGATCAGGACCGTCCCGCCCAGCAGGGCGATGAGGCGCGCCGACAGCGTCCCGCCGCGGGCTAGCGGCACGACCGCAGCAACACTGGCCAGCAGCAGCAGCCCGGCCCACAGAGCGTTGCCGATACCCCGCGGAAGTGCCGTGATCGGGATCCAGGCCGCGGCGAACCAGGGCGCGTAACGGAACGCTTCGTCCTGGCTCTGCGGCAGCGTGTAGATGTCCTGCCCGGCCAGCAGGCGCTCGGCGGCGGTTCGGTATGCCGCCGCGTCAGACAGGGTGAAGCCGTCGACCGCCCAGATCAGCCAGGCGATCGAGAGGCCGATCGCTCCGGCCATGCCGAGCATCACGAGCGGACGACGCAGGCGGTTCATCGGTCCGCCAGTCGGGCGGCCAACCGGTTGGCAAGGTCGATCGAGTAGTTCTGGCCCCGGTCGTGCGGATAGACCTGGAACATGCTCGCCACGAAGAGGCCGGGCATGGGCGTCTCGAAGGGAGGAATCCGCTCGCGGTAGTCGATGGTCACGATCGGTTGGGCGAAGGGGGCGGCGAAACTCCAGGCATCGGTGATCCAGTCTGGGCTGAACGCGGGGTTGATGCGCGCCAGGTGAGGCGCGAACTGGGCGACCACCTCCGGGGTGGGCGTGCGCAGCAGCGGATCATCCATGGGCCGGTAGTTCCCGAGATAGACCAGGTGCCGGCCGCCGTACTCGGCCGCGGGCACGTAGTTGGTGTGCTCGACCAGGGCCATGAACGGGTAGCCCGGGTCGTTCACGTTGACCCAGTAGGCCGATGTCAACGCGCGATCCAGGGCGAGCACCAGGCAATGGGCGCCGTACGCCGTTCCGGATGCGTACCTGGCCCGATACGGCTCCGGCAGTTCCGCCACCAGGCGGCAGGTGAGGGCCACGGCCAGGGTCGAAACCACCCGATCCGCGTGCAGGGTTTCGGTCAGCGCCGCGCCACCCACCGCGGCGTGGGTCACCGACAGGCCGCCCTCCGGGGCTGACCGTACGGACCGCACCTCGCGGCCCAGTTCAAGGCGGCCGCCGTTGGCGACGAGCAGCTCCGCAAGCCGCTGGTACATGGTCCGGAAGCCGCCGCGCAGGTAGCCGAGGCGCGCCGTCCGGTCGTGAACGCGGGCCCAGAACCAGGGCAGCCCGATCTCCCCGGCGAGCGCGCCGAACTTGCCGCGCAGGAGCGGACCCCACACCGTGTCGTACGCGGCGGCCCCCATCCGACGCCGGATCCAGTCGGCGGCGCGCTGCCCCTCCAGCCGGTCCGCGGATGGAAGGGCGCGGAGGTAGGCCAGCGCGGCTCCCATCCGCAGTCGCGCGGTCACGGGCAGGGGCGAGAAACGCAGCAGCGAGGTGGCGGAATCCAGCTGGTGGAGGCGGCCATCGCGCAGCGTGACGGTGGCCGGACGGCTCCAGCGCAGGTCGGACTCCAGCCCAAGTTCGCGGATGAGCCCGATTGCGTGCCGGTCGCTGGCGAACAGGTGGTGGTAGAAGCGGTCGAGCCAGATCCCCGGGGCGAGTTCGAAGCCGGAGGCCAAGCCGCCGGGCACGGTTTCGCGTTCGAGGACGATCACCTCGTCCCCGTAGGCCACCAGCCGATGGGCCAGGGTCAGGCCCAGCGCTCCGCCGCCCAGGATCAGGGTCCGGGTCATGAGCCCGGGGCCTCGAGGCGGATGATGAGGTCGTTTCTGACGTAGATCGGCCAGCCGGCGCCGATGTCGGCAAGGGCATACCGCGTGGCCACGAACGCCCGAATCGAGTCCAGGAAGTCGGCGTCTCTTCCGGTGGTCGCCACGGGACGACCAATCAGCAGCGGCAGGAATCCCGCGGCGCCTGGGCTCCACGAGCCCGCGTCGATGATGGCTGCCGGCGGACTGGCGCGCAGTTCTGCGAGGAGGTTGGCCGTGAGGGCCTCGGACGCGTATCCGGGCGTGGTGAGCGGGAAGAAGTAGGGGTAACGAATCGCGATCGGGCGACCGAGCTCGAGATAGAGGCGAGGCTCATTGCCCCATACCAGGACGCGTGCCTGTTGGTCGACCAACTGATCGACCGCCGACGCGACAGCTTCGATGCGTGCGATGCGCCCAGGTGTGAGGCCCGACACTTCGTTCGCCGTGCCCAAGGCCGCGGCCGCGGCAACCGATACGAGTAGCGCGATCGCCAACGGCGCTCCGAGCAGCCAGCGACGACGGGCTGCGCGGGGGCCGGTGGCACGACGCCAACGCTCGCGGACGCCCTCCACGCCCAGTGCGCAAAGCACCCCTGCGGGCGCCAGGACCGCAACGGCGTAGTGCGCGAAGACGCGATTCTGGAAGACCACCAGGACGGCCACGACCCCGATCCATCCCAGACATGCGGCGGCGACACCGCGGCTTTCGCCCCTCGCCCGCAAGCCGGTCATGGCCCCGAGGGCCGCAGGCGGTACCACGAACAACGTGCACAGCAGTAACCAACTGATGACCGGCCGCGAGAGTTCGAAACCGACGGCCCGGTTGGCATCGCGGTACGCGGCGTTGTAGACGATCAGCGCGTCCCAGGCGGCCGCAACCGCTCCGCTGCCGGCGAGCCATGCCCCAACCGCCGCCAGTGGCAGCCCGGCCCCCAGGACCAGCCCTGCGACTGAGCCCATCCGTCGATCGTGCGCGATGGTCAGGGCGCCCACGACCACGACGGCGGGTAGGAGCAGGAACGAGGTCAGGATCGAGCCCGACAACAGCGCGCCCGTCGCTGCCGGTGTCCACTTGCGGATGGGGCCGGTCGCGAGCGCGAGCGCCGCCATGGCCAGGGCCGTCGCCGGGGGCTCGGTCATGCCTCCGCCGAGCGAGACGAGTGGTTGGGCGCAGGCGAGCACCACGGCCGTGCCGGCGAGCCAACGGCCGAGCCGTCCCACGCCGATCCGACCGGCGGTAATTGCCACCAGCCAACCGGTGGCCGCAATCGAGATCACGCTAACCAACCACGCAGACGGCCAGCTGCCCAGCCAGCCGGACGCCAGGCGTGAGGCCATCTCCATCAGGAAGATGCCGGGGGGCTTGTGATCCCAGGCGTCGACGTACAGGGTCGCGCCGTCCAGCATCCGCCCGGCCACATGCACGAACACCGCCGCGTCGAGCGACGGCCCGGTGAGCAGGCCGGGCAGCATCAGCACGCCGGCAAGTCCGAACAGGAACAGGGGCAGCATGGCCCGGAGGGTAGCCCACCGGGCTCACCCGGCACATTCGCCAACGGTACTGTTGACCCGATGCGCCGCCGCTGCCTACCGTCCCGCCGATGACCGCCCCGTCGCTGCCGCGCGCGCTGCTTGCCCTGCGCTGGCGGACCGTGCTGCGGGCCGTCGCCATCGGCTGGCTCGTCTTCTGGTGGATCTGGCTCCAGTCGCAGTTGGGCACCTCGCCGGAGTACGACTCCGACGCCTACTGGGGCTTCGCCCTGGCCGACCTGTACACCGGGACCGCATTGGGTGACCGCGGTGCCTTCCTCTACTCGCCGTGGGTGGCGTGGGGCTTCGCTCCCTTCTCGGCCCTGCCCTACCCCGCCTTCTACGCCCTTCTCTCGGCGGCAAGCATGGCTGCCCTGGTCTGGATCCTGGGCTGGGAGTTGGCTGCGATCTCGCTGTTCGCGCTGCCGATCTCGAACGAGATCGCCCGCGGCAACATCCACCTGTTGCTCGGCGCGGCCATCGTGGCCGGCATGCGCTGGCCGGCAGCCTGGGCGTGGGTCCTGCTGACCAAGGTGACGCCGGGGATCGGGCTGGCCTGGTTCGCCTTCCGGCGGGAGTGGCGAACTCTCGCGACGGCCGCAGGCGCGACCATGGGGCTGGTTGCAATTGGGTTCGCGATCGACGCGGACCTGTGGACGCGGTGGTTCGGGATGCTGGTGGCCAATGTCGGCGCGACGGGACCGAACTCGCTGTTCGAGATCCCGGTTTTGCCCCGGCTGGCGGCCGCCGCGGTCATCATCGGCCTCGCGGCCTGGCGTAATCGACCTGCCGCCATCCCGGTGGCGGCCATGCTCGCGCTGCCCGCGGTCTGGGTGAACTCGCTCGCGATCCTGGTCGCTTGCTGGCCGCTCTGGCGGATGCAGCGGGCCAGCGCGCCTGGCGCCGTTGCCGAGGTCGGCAGATGACCAACTGGCTGCCGCTCTCCAACCCGATCCGGCTGGTCCTGCTCAGTTCCCTGATGCTCTTCGTCGAGTTGGCGCTGATTCGCTGGACCGGGTCGAACGTGGTCTACCTCTCCTATTTCAGCAACTTCGTGCTGCTCGGCAGCTTCCTGGGGATCGGGATCGGATTCCTGCGGGGCCGTGCCCGGGTGGACCTGTTCCCGTTCGCGCCGGCCGCGCTTGCGTTCCTGGTGGGGCTGGTGCTCATCTTCCCGGTCCGGATCGATCGGTCCGGAGCGGACCTGATCTACTTCGGCCACTTCGCGCCAACCGGCCTGCCGGTGTGGGTGACCCTGCCGTTCATCTTCATCGCGGCCGCGGGGGTGATGGCCATGATCGCCGAGGGGGTGGCGCGCACCTTCGTGGAATTCGCCCCCCTGGACGCCTACCGCTACGACATCGGGGGCAGCCTGCTGGGGATCATTGCGTTCTCGCTCCTGTCGCTGACCTGGGCCCCACCCCTGGCCTGGGGAATCGTGGTCGCGATCCTGTTCGCGGTCCTGCTGCGCCCGCGGCCTCGGCTGCTGGCCGTCGGTGCCCTGCTCGGCCTGGTGGCGATGCTCGGGGGCGAGTCGCTCGTCTCGGCCTGGAGCTGGTCGCCCTACTACAAGGTGACATCGGTCTCCTATCCCGGTGAACCCGATGAGACGTACCTGTTCGTGAACGGGATCCCCCACCAGTCGGCCGTGTCGGTGGAGACGCGTCGGCAGGAGGACCCGGTCTACTTCGTTCCGTACCAGCGCATCTCGGTGGACCTGGACCGGGTGCTGATCGTGGGGGCCGGCACCGGAACGGATGTGGCGGTCGCGTTGTCCGAGGGCGCCCAGCTGGTGGATGCGGTGGAGATCGACCCACGGCTCCAGCAGATCGGTGCCCTGCGCCATCCGGATCGTCCCTACCACGACCCGCGGGTGAGGGTAATCATCGATGACGGACGTGCGTTCCTGGAGCGGAGCCGCGAAACCTACGACCTGATTCTGTTCGCGCTCCCCGACTCACTCACCCTGGTCTCGGGGCAATCCAGCCTGCGCCTGGAAAGCTACCTCTTCACGGTCGAGGCCTTGCGCAGCGCCCAGGCGCACCTGGCCCCGGGCGGCGCGTTCGCCATGTACAACTACTACCGCGAGGACTGGCTGATCGACCGATTGGCGGGCACGCTGGCCACGGTGTATGGGCATGCGCCATGTCTCGACAGCGTCGGCAGCGTCGGGAAGTTGGCGGTCCTGACGATCTCCTCCGACCCGGCCACGGTGCGCTGCGACCAGACCTGGACCGCCCGCGACGCGGCGGCCGCCAGCACGCCCGCAACCGACGATCATCCGTTCCTGTACCTGCGTGACCTGGCCATCCCCGAGATCTACCTGGTCACCCTGGGACTCATCCTGGTCCTGTCGCTGGTCGTGGTCCGGGTCGTTGCCGGCCCGCTCCGCGCGATGCGCGGCTACGCGGACCTGTTCTGCATGGGAGCGGCGTTCCTGCTCCTCGAAACGAAGAACGTGGTCCAGTTCGCGCTGCTCTTCGGGACCACCTGGTTCGTCAATGCCCTGGTCTTCGCTGGGGTGCTGCTGGCGGTGCTGCTGGCCATCGAGGTGGCGCGCCGGGTCCGGCTGCCGCGGCCGGCCGTGCTGTACGGAGCGCTGCTGGGCACGCTGGTCGTTTCCTGGCTGGTGCCGGTGGAGTCGCTCCTGGCGCTCGATCCCGCGCCGCGCTTCGCCGTGGCCACGGTCGTCTCGTTCGCACCCATCTTCCTGGCCAACCTCGTCTTCGCCCAGCGCTTCCGCGACGTGGAGGCGTCCAACCTCGCCTTCGGGGCCAACCTGCTGGGTGCCATGCTCGGCGGAGTGCTCGAGTACATGGCGCTCATCACCGGGTACCAGGCGCTGCTGGTGGCCGTGGGCCTGCTCTACCTCGCTGCCTTCGCCAGCGGACCGCTGCGCCTGGGCTGGGGCCGGAGGACCGCGTGATGGCCACTGTCCGCGCCGTGCTGCTTGTCCTGGTCGCGGCGGCCATGATCGGCATCCCTGCCGTCCAACTGTTCGGCCATCGCCCGGCTCCGTTCGGCTGGCAGATGTACAGCGCCCTGCCCGGCCTGCCCACGGCGTGGACGATCAGCGACGCGGGCCTGGCCACGCCGGTCGACCTGGGAGAACTGTTTGCCCGGCATCGAGTCGAGATGGACTACCGCTCGCTCCTGTTGGCGGCCCTGTGCGGTGATGGGGTTGCTGCCGTCAGGATCCTGCCCGATGGTGGCGCCCAGACGGAGACGGTGGCGTGTCGCTGATCGGGCGAGTGATCGCCCTCGGCGAGGCTCGGCGGCCATCCCGGCCGTTGGCGGTGGCCCGCATCGGTGCCGCGCTGGCGATCCTGCTCGAGCTGCGCGACAGCGCGGAGACGTTGCTGCGGCTGGCCCAGCCCGGAGTCGCGCGTGCCCCCTGGTTCGGGCCGGCGCTGCCGGTCATCGAACCGATCGCCTGGCTGGTGATCGGGACCTGGTTGGCGGCCGGGGTTGGGCTGCTACTCGGGTTCCGTACCCGCCTGTCGGGCGGGTTGCTGACCGCGATGCTGGCCTTCACCCTGATGGCGGACCAGCAACTCTACTCCAACCACCTGTACCTGATGACCGTGGTCACGGCGCTGCTGACCGTTGGCGACTCGGGGGCGGCGATCAGCCTTGATGCCAGGCGGCGCGGGGAGCGCCTCGAAGTCCCGGCCTGGCCGGTGGCGCTCATCAAACTCCAGGTCAGCGTGGTGTACGGGTACGCCGCACTGGCCAAACTGAACCCCGACTTCCTGTCAGGTTCGGTGGTGGCGTCATACCTGCGCCGCGATGGGTTCCTGGCCGTGCCGGCTGACTGGCGCAGCCTGGAGCCGATGCTCGTGCTCAGCGTGCTTGCCGTGTGCATGGAGGCGTTCCTTGCCGTCGCGCTCTGGCTGCCGCGCTGGCGGCACGTGGCCTTTCCGGTGGCACTTGCGCTGCACGTGGGGATCGCCGCCTGGCTGAACCCCACCTACACCCTGGCCGTCTTCTCGGCCTTCACGCTGCCGTTGCTGGTTCTCTTCCTCGACCCGACGCCCGGCCGGATGACGCTGGTCTGGGACGACGGGTGTGGCTTCTGCGGCGCCTGGGTGCGCTGGTTCCGGCGGCTCGACTGGCTCGATGCCATCCGCCCACTGGCCCGCACCGCACTGCCACGGGACGGCCTGCCGGTGACTCCCGAGGCGGCGGCCCGCGCGCTGCAGGCGGTGGAGGGTCCGCGGGTGCGGGGCGGATTCGGAGCGGTCATCGCGGTCGCCGAGGCCCTTCCACTGACCTTCCTGTGGGCTCCGCTGCTGCGCCTCCCGCCAGTCGCCTGGGTCGGCGAGCGCTGGTACGCGCGGGTCGCCGCCCGCAGGTCGTGCGAGTTGCCACGACCGGCAGCCGCCGGTGGCTAAGGGACCGGTCGTCCGGCTGGCACGCATCGTCGCGTTGGCGGTGATCGTCGGGATCGGGATCGTCAACCTGTACTGGGCGGTCAGCGCCTGGACACTCTCCGATGCGCAGGCCTACTGGGACGCCGCCCTCCGCCTGCGGGCCGGCGAGCCCCTCTATCCGGCGCTGTCCAACGTCGACGCGTCGTCGGTGTACCGATACGCCCCATGGTTCGCCTGGCTTGCCGTGCCCTGGACGTTCCTGCCCGGCTGGCTGGCTGGAGTGCTCTGGTCCGGGGTGCTGCTCGCCGCGGCCGGCCTCGCGCTGGTGCCGCTGATCCGAGCCCGCGCCTGGGTGGCCATCGCCTTCTTCGCCCCGATCCTGATCGGAATCAGCGCGGTCGGGAACGTCCACGCCCTGATGCTGGCCGGGCTGGTCCACGGCCTGGATCGCCGCGCCGGACCGCTGGTCATCGGGTTGGCGGCCTCGCTCAAGGTCTTCCCGATCCTGCTCGCGGTGGTCTACCTTGGCCGGCGGGAATGGGTCCGCGCGGCGCTGAGCCTGCTCGTCGCCGGCATCCTGTGGGCTCCCGCCTTGCTGGTCTACGACCTGGGCGCCTACCCGACCGATGCCGGGCAGGCCGCGTTCCTGTGGGCGTGGCCGCCGCTGTATGCGGTGGTCGTCGCCGGCGCCCTGGTGGGTGCCGCCGCCCTCGCGCGCTCGCGGTACGGGTGGCTGGCCGCCAGCATTGCCGTCGCCGTCTCGCTCCCCCGCTTCTTCGTGTATGACGTCACCTACCTGCTGCTCGGAGCCGCTCCCCGTGCGACGCCGCCGACACCAAGGTCGAGGTGACGCCGCGGATGTCGAAGCCCGCGGCGTTGCGGTCATCCAGGATGCCGACCCAGCTGGGTCCCGTTCCGGATAAGCCTGAGTAATCAACATGCACCGATCCCCCTGGTTCGGTGCGCCCCGATAAGCCCCCCTTGTCACCCCGCACCGGAAACGCCGTCATCGGTGCGTGAGGATCAGCCCCACTTATCGCGGAGGCGCTCCGGGGTTCAGGGGCACTCCGGAAGCAGCAGGACCTGGTCGGCGTCAGCATAGGCAACGCACCAGCCGGCGAGCTGGGCCGCGCCCCGACCGATGGTCGCAGTCGAGGGCACCAGGATGGCCTCGACCCCGTAGTCCGCGGCCAGGGTTTCCCAGCCCGGATCGGCGTTTCGAATCGCCGAGTAGTCCTCCAGGATGCGCTGGTCGTACATGTCGTTGCGCCCGTCGACGAAGACTCGGCCTCCGGAGTCGTGCATCCGCCAGATCACGTATCCACCCCAGCCGTACTCGGCCAGGACCCTGGCATCCGGCTGCAACGCCAGGAGCCGATCGACTCCGGCGACCGGGAAGCGCTCCGCCAACCTGGTCTCGATCGCCGCGTCCATGTCACTCGGCACCAGCACCGCGACCGAGCCGATGACGATCGCGGCAGCGGCCACCACTTCCATCACCCGGCGTCCCAGCGCACGCGAGGGCCGCATCGGTCGTGTCGCGCGGTGCGCGGACCGATCTCGCAACCTGGCCTCGAGCCCGAGGGCTAACGCGGGCACCGCGAAGACCGCGGCAATCGGAGCGTTGCGCAGCGCCAACAGCCCGAGCGCCACCCCGATCCACGACAGCGCAACCAGCCATCCCGGCGTGTTGCGCCCCCCGTTCAGGCCAAGCCAGGCGATCAGCCCCAGGAAGGCGAGGTGCGCCGGATCGTGGAAGTTGGGTGACTGCCACTCGGCGATGTTGGCCAGCCCCCAGTCGCCGGCGTCGATGTAGCGAAGCGGGTACAGGATCCCGGCCGGTCCGGCCGGGGTGAGCATCGCCGCCGCGATCGAGCCCGCCAGCCCGGCCAGGATCCAGCCGCGAGCCGGGGCCATCGGTGTCCGGCCGAGGAGGGTGAACAAGGTGTAGAGACCCACCACCCCCAGCCCAACGACGTACACCCCGTGCAGGTTTGCCCACAGTGCGAAGAAGGGGATGAGCAGCAGGGTCCAGCGGCCGCGATCCGGCCGTAGTTCCGCGAGGAACCAGATCAACCCCGCGAGCATCAGCCAGGACTCGGCCTGGGGTCGGAGGGTGACGAACCCGGCCAGCACCAGCGCGCCCAGGGTGGCTGGCAGGGCGAAGGCGAGAGGGCGGACCCCTTGCCGGGCCAGCATCCCGGCGAGCAGCCCGAAGATCGCCGCGGGCACCAGTCCGTAGACCATCAGCGCGCCGACCCGTCCGAGGCCTTCAACCAGGTAGTAGATCAGCAGCTCGGAGAGCCACTCGTGCGGGGTCCAGGGTTGACCGAGCCAGGTGAAGCTGTACGGGTCGACCGACGGCACGCCGCCGGTCCGGGCGATCAGTTCGCCGGTGGCCAGATGCCAGAAGAAGTCGGGGTCTCCAAGTCCCTTGGCCAGGGTCACCGCCCACATCACGCCGCCAAGCGCCGCGACGAAGATCGCGATCGGTGCCGGCAGCCAGCGCAGTCGCGAGGCCGCGCGCGAGTCGGCGATGGACGGATCGGACATCGGCGGCGAGTCTAGCCGGTGCCTCCGGGCACCGACACCCGACGGAAGTACCGCGCAGCGGCCGATCCGGGAGGTCGTAGACTCGGCGACTGATGAGCGTCGCGCCTGCCACCCTTCGCCGCGGGATTCCGGCGGCGACCGTCGCGGTGGTCGGGTTCTTCGTCGCGGCAGTCCTGCCGCGCGCTA
The DNA here is from genome assembly GCA_046715765.1 of Candidatus Limnocylindria bacterium. GTDB lineage: Bacteria > Chloroflexota > Limnocylindria > QHBO01 > QHBO01 > JBKJYH01. The sequence goes on along the minus strand of JBKJYH010000041.1, from coordinate 33,699 downwards.
CCTGGCCGCTGATCGACGGCGACGCGTGGTGGCATATTCGTGCCGGCGAGGAGATCCTGCGCAGCGGGTCCGTGGCGCGGGTTGACTCGTGGAGCATCGCCGGAGCAGGCCGTGCGTGGACCAGCCAGGACTGGCTCGCCAATGTAGTCCTCGCGGTCGGCAACGGGCTGGGTCCCTGGGGCCAGACGGCGCTTTCGCTCCTCTTCGGGCTGGCCGTGGTCGGCTCGTTCTGGATCCTGTGGCGCGCGATGGCGCTCCGCGCGCCGGCCATCGGCTGGGCGAGCCGGGTGGTGTGGCTGAGCCTGGGCCTGGTGGTGGCCGGGCCGGTGATGGGGGTCCGGGTCCAGGTCGTCGATCTCCTCCTCGCGACCGCCGTGGTGTGGGTGCTGTGGCGCTACCTGGCCGATCCGCGCCGCCGCTGGCTGGCCCTCCTGCCGCTGATCGCGCTGGCCTGGGCCAACCTGCACGCCGGCTGGGTGCTCCTCTTCCTGATCGGGGGGGCGGTGGTCGTCGGCGAGGCGCTGGACCTCGTCACTCGCCGCCGCCTGGACGGGCCTGCGCCGCTGGCCTGGCCGCATCTCGGGGCGCTGTGCGTTGCCCTCCTCGGCTCGGCGGCCGCGCTCGCGGTCAACCCGAACGGCCCCGACCTGTACGCCTACCCCTTCGCCACGCTGGAGATCACCGCCCTCAACCGCTACGTGATGGAGTGGTTCCCGGCCACCTTCGACTCCCTGTTCGGGTGGCTGCTCGCCGGGTTCACCCTGGTCGCGGTCATCCCTGCCCTGATCCTCGGCCGGCATCGGCTGCGAACCGCGGACGCGTTGCTCCTGATCGGGCTGAGCGTCATGGCCTGGCAGGCGATCCGCTTCCTGTTGATCGTGGGCCCGATCGCCGGGGCGGTGGCCGGCGTCGTGCTCTCGGCGCGGATCGCCGAGTCGGGATGGGGCCGCCGGGCCGCACCGATCCTCGCCTCGCTCTCCGAGCCACGCGACGGCCGGCGGGGCCGATTGCACCTCCTGGCACTGAGCCTGCTGGCGGTGCTGGGGATCGGGATTGCGCTGGTCCGAGTCAGCCCTGCTGCCCAGGCGCTCGAGATCGCCCGGGGCCTGCCGGCCGAGGCAGTGCGCTGGATGGACGCCCACGATCCGGGGACGCGCATCTTCAACAAGTACGAGTGGGGCGGGTACATCGGGCAGCACCGTCCACACCGATTGGTCTTCATGGACGGACGAGCGGACGTGTATGGCGACGCGCTGCTGAGCGAATACGTGGCCATCATCGGGCTCCAGTCGGACCCGGCGACCGAGTTCGAGCGCTGGGGAATCGACCATGTCGTGTTCCCGCCGGATACTCCGCTCGCCTTTTGGCTGGACGCCAGCCCGGATTGGGAGCGGGCCTACGCCGACGCCACCGCGGTCGTCTGGGTGCGCGTCTGATCCACCGGCTGCACGAACTCGAGCAATAGGAAGAGGGCGTGGTACGGCAGCAGATATGGGCTCATCGCGAGGGAGGCCCAGCCCAGGTATCCGCGCCAGGTCAGCAGCATGGCGAGCGGGACCCCGATCGGCATCCACCAGGCGCCGATCCAGCGTGACGGGGCCAGGTTCAACGGGTCGGCGATGCCGGCGCCGGCGGCTCCGAGCAGCGCGTCGAGCCACGGCTCCAGGAGCCCGAGCAGGCCCAGCGCAGAGAGGTGGGCCAGGATGACCGCGCCGAAGTTCAGACGCAGGTCGGGCCGATGCCAGAGCAGCCACGCCGCAAGCGGCAGCAGGAGTGGGTGAGGGATGAGGATGAAGAGTCCAAGAAAGACCCAGCTCCAGGTCTGGCTGCCGCGCAGCGCGGCGACGCCCGCAACCGCCGGCAGAACCATCAGGTATCCCCGCTCCAGGTCGAGCCAGAAGGGGGCGCTGAGCAGGGCCAGACCCACGATCCGCCAGTCCCGGGTGAAGGCCAGGACCAGCAGGTGCCCGATCCGCCACGCGACCAGGCCGAGCGGCGCGACGGGGATCAGCAACAGCGCCAGAAAGGGGGACGCCATGAACGAGTACTCGACATTGGACAGGTACAGCGCTCGGGAGCCAAGTCGCTCGGTCGCTTCCACCAGCGACCGCCAGTCCGAGCCGCCGCTTGCGATCAACGACCCATTGAACGCATCCCACGCGATCCTGGGCGCGGCCAGCAACGCTCCAGCGGCAGCAACCATCGCGATCATGCGCCAAGGACCCAGTTCGCGGACCTGCCGCGCTAGACTCAGCCGCGATGCCGCCAGCCGCGCCGCCATCTGTCTCGGCTCCTCGTGTGCTGGACCTGCTGGTGCTGACCGGCCTAGCGCTTCTCGCCCGCTCGATCGCCGCCTGGGTGGTGGACTTCGCACCCTATACCGATCCGGCCTACTACTCCATGGTGGCAGGCCAGCTGGCCGCCGGGCACGGCTTCAGCGCACCCGCCCTGTGGAGCTTCCTGGAAGTCGGTGGCCGCCTTCCGCTGAGCCCGACCCTGCCCGTGCCGAGCAACGGACACTGGATGCCGCTCACCTCGGTCGTGGCCGCAGGTGGCATCGCGGCACTCGGGGACCTGCTCGGCCCGTGGCGCGCGGCCCAGGTCCCCATGATCCTGCTCAGCACCGCCCTGGTGCCGGGGACCTACCTCGTCGGCTGGTCCCTGTGGCAGTCGCGTTCGGTGGCGGTCGGTGGGGCGCTGCTGGCGATCCTGGCCGGCCCGCTGCTGATCATGTACCCGCTGCCCGACAACTTCGCGGTCTTCGGGGTCGCCGGTGCCGGCGCCCTGTGGTGCGCGACGCGAGCCGTGTCGGCCACCCGTCCCGGACCGTGGCTGGTCGGCGCGGGCGCCCTGGTCGGGCTGGCCAGCCTGGCCCGAGTGGACGGCCTGCTGCTGGCGGTTGCTCCCACGCTGGCCTGGTGGGGGCGCCGGGCGGAAATGCGCGGAATGCGTGGCACAGCCTGGGCGGCCGGCAGCGCACTCGCCGGATTGGCGGTCCTCGCCCCATGGTTGCTCCGCAACCTCGCCGTCTTCGGGGCGGCGCTGCCATCCGCGGGCGGACACACCCTGCTGATCACCGAGTACAACCAGCAGTTCTCGATCGCGACCGATCCGGACCTTGCCGCGTTCCTGTCGGCCGGCTTGCCGGCGCTGATCGGCGCCCGAATTGCCACCTGGGGCGAATTGGTCGGTCGCAGCGCCGTGCTGCTCGGCGGCATCTTTGTTCTGCCCCTGGCCTATGGCCTGTGGGCCGAGCGACGCCGGCCCGAGCTCCGCCCGTTCCTCGCCTATTTCGGGGTGATGTTCGTGGTGATGGGCGCGGTGTTCACCCTGCACGCGCCCAAGGGGGCCTTCTACCACTCGTCGGGCGCGTGGCTGCCGTTTGCCCTCCCGCTGGCCGTGGCCTGGCTTCCGAGCGCCGCGAGTGCGGCGGGTCGAGGATGGCCCTTCCTGCGCAGGACCGCGACGCACCGGTTCCTGCTGCTGGCCGGCCTGCTCGGCGCGCTTGCGCTTTCGCTCGCCGGCTCGGCGGCGCTCCTGGTGGGCTGGCGCAACGCCCATCTGAAACTCACCCAGGCGACTGAGTTCCTGGCGGCAGAGGCGTCACCCGGCGAACGGGTGATGGCCTACGACCCGTCGGCCGTGTACCTGCTCAGTGGCCTATCCGGCGTGGCGCCGCCGTTTGACGACTACAGCGTGATCGGCTCGGTGGTGGAGGCCTATGACATCCGCTGGGTGGTTGTCACCCTGCGCCCGGACGAGACGCGCGATCCGCTCGACCTGTGGAACGGGTCTGCCGGCACCGACATCCGCGGCAATCACCCCACCTTCCTCCCAGTCGAGGCGGCCTTCGAGGCGCCCGGGGTGCGCGTCTTCGAGGTGGTGCGCTAACGGCGCATGGGACTTTTGGGTCCCGAAGTACTGTTGACCGGATGCACCTCGTCGCCAACGATGATGGCTGAACGGACCGCACCGGCGGCTCATCCCTGAGGAGAACGGCTTGGCGACAACGGCGAAGGCAGCCCCCGGCGGCGCGCCCGCCCCGAACCAGTTCGATCGGATCGTGACCAGCGCCAGCGACGGCGTGCGGCGCGACGCTCGTCGGATGCGGGCGTTGGCCGATCGCTATCGAGCCAGCTACCGCGAGGAGCTCGAGGGCTGGATGCGGATGCGGTCGCGCGTGGAGTTCGGCCTCCACGCAGCCCGCTCCTCCGGACCGGCGCCTGAACGCCTGCGCGCGCGCCACGACCAGCACGGACGCGAGGTGGCCACCTTGCAGGCCCGCCTCCAGCGCCTCGATACCACGGCCCGCCAGCTCGACCTGCTGGCGGCCTACCTGGCCTCCCCGGACACCGCCGTCGGGGAGCCGACCCTGGCCGCCTCCGAGGAGCCGGACGGCGGCGTGCCGCTCCGGATCATCCAGGCCCAGGAGGGCGAGCGACAGCGACTCGCCGAGGAGGTCCACGACGGACCGGCGCAGGTCCTGACCAACGCCATCTTCCAGGTCGAGTACCTGTCCCGGGTCATCGATGAGCAGCCGCGGGCAGCCCGCACCGAGCTGGCCTTCCTGCGAACCATGCTCCGCGACGGGCTCGACGAGATCCGGGGCTTCATTGCCACCCTCCGACCGCCAGCGGTGGACGTCGGCCTGGACGCGGCCATCGCCGAGATGGGGCGAGCCTTCTCGGCTCGCCAGGGGATCGCGGTAGAGGTGGCCGTCGAACAGATTGACGCTCGGTTGACCCCGGCCCAGAAGGCATCGGTCCTGCGGATCGTGCAGGAAGCACTCCAGAACGTCCGCAAGCACGCCGCCGCCACCCAGGTCCGAATCGCGCTCGAGGGTCCTCGGCTGGTCATCGGTGACAACGGGCGAGGCTTCGACGTGATGCGCCTGGCGGCGGCTACCAGCCGCAACTTCGGACTGCAATTCATGCGCGAACGCGCCGAACTGATGGGATCAGACCTGCAGATTGAATCCCGCCAAGGGGAGGGCACCCGCATCCTGTTGCGCCTGCCCACCACCCGTTGACCGGCGGATAGCCGATACCATGCCCACTCAAGGAGGAGATCGTGGAAGAAACTGCTGAAGAACGCCGCCGGGGCGGAGACCGCCGAACCGTAGTGGCAAAGACCCGGATCGTGATCGTGGACGGCCATACCCTGTTTCGGCGGGGCGTGCGCAACATCCTCGAACTCGAGTCCGACATGGAAGTCGTGGGCGAGGCCGGCTCCGGGCGCGAGGCGCTGAGCGTCGTGCAGGAGCTGAGCCCGGACGTGGTCCTGATGGACCTCACCCTGCCCGCTCCCAACGGGATCGAGACCACCCAGCGCATCAAGCGCGAGCTGCCGCGTACCGGCGTCATCGTGCTGGCTCCCAACGACGACGAGGACCAGCTCTTCGACGCGATCAAGGCCGGCGCTGCCGCGTACGTGCTGAAAGACATCGACCCGGGCGACCTGACCGCCATCATCCGGCGCGTTCGCGCGGGCGAGTTCCTGATCAACGACAAGGTCTTCGCCAAGCCCGCTGTCGCCAGCCGCGTGCTCAAGGAGTTCCGCGAGCTGGCGGTCTACGGTGCCGAGGCGGCACCGATCTTCGCCCCCCTGAGCCCGCGCGAGGTCGAGATCCTCGACAACATCGCCCAGGGGATGACCAACAAGCAGGTCGCCTACGCGCTCTCGATCAGCGAGCAGACCGTCAAGAACCACATGTCCAGCATCCTTCGCAAACTGGCAGTCAACGACCGCACCCAGGCGGTCGTGTATGCCATGCGCCAGGGCTGGATCAAGATGCCCGAGGATTAGCCGCAGGTCATCCCGGGACTGGTACGGGAGTGCCATGGGCGCCACCCGCGCACCTGGCTAGCCTCCTGCTCACGGCGTTCGCGGGTATCCGCAGCGGCGTTCATCTCCTCGAGGGAAGGCGCGCGAGCCGAACCTCGGGTCTCCTCCTCCGGTGAGGGAGCCGCGCTTCGACAGGCGCGGCTCCCTTGCGTTTGAGCGCCGCCCGCGAAGCCGTCATCCCTTGACAAGACGGCGCGGCCCGGTAAAGGTACATGTCCGGCACCGGCTCGAATAGGACCATCGGGGCATGTTCGGTCCCCGTTCAGGTTCGTATCGTGTCGAAGCCAACTCTCGTCGAAAGGAGGTACCCGCAACCCATGGTTTCTTTTATCAGCAATCTTCTGTCTCGGTTCCATCGCGAGAATGAGGAGGGCCAGACCCTCGTTGAGTACGGTCTGCTGCTCGCCCTCATCGCCATCATCGTGATCGTGGCCCTGCTCTTCCTCGGCCCGATCGTGAGCCAGATCTTCCAGAACGTCGGCACCAACCTGCAGACCACCTAGGCCTGCCCGTTGCCGCAGACGATTCTGCGAAATTGAAACGCCCCCGTCGCACCAGCGACGGGGGCGTTTCATCCCCACCGCCGGGGGTACCACTCGCCGCGTAGCCCACAAGTCAGATCGAACTTGTTGCGCTCTGTGAGTAGACTGTTGACAGCAGTCACAATTGCGTGCCACTTATCCACAAGCGCGCCACCTCCTAGTCGAGCTCGAAGGGGACATTCGTGAAGCGTTCCAATCGCCTGGTCATCCTGGTCGGAGTGCTGCTCGCAGTCCTGGCCTTCGTCGGCATCGTCGTTCTCCTGCAGGGACGGGGCAATACGGCGCCACCGGCAGCGACCACGGTCGCGGTGCTGGTCGCCAAGCAGGACATCGACATCGGCGACCCGATCAACCCCGACATGGTCGAGGTTCGACAGGTAGAGACCAGCGCCGTGATCGGTACGCGCTTCACTGAACCGTCTCAACTGATCGGGCGGCCCGCCCTGTACCCGATCCCCACCGGCGCACAGGTGCCCCAGGAAGTGATCGCCGGCGGAGTCGGAGCAACCTGCATCTCGTGCCAGCTCCTGCCGGGGGAGCGGGCAATCGCATTCCAAGTGGACCGCATCACCGGCCTGGACTTCCTGCTCCAGAAGGGCGATCACATCGACATCGTGTATCGCACGACCATCCCTGCCCTGCAACGCACCCTGGACTCGACCGACGAGTTCGTACGGCTCGAGCCGATCGTGGGCATCGACCAGCAGCCATCGGTCAAGGTCCTGCTCCAGGACAAGCGAGTCCTGTACGTGAGCGCGACGAGGATCCAGTCGGCGGCACAGGGGGCGCCCACCCCGTCACCGACCCAGGGTGGCGCCCAAGCCCCCCCGCCCATCGAGACGGTGGTGATCGTGTTCGCCGGCACCGACGCCGACGCCGAGGTGATCAAGTTCGCCCAGACCGATCAGAGCGTCATCGGGCCGTTGACCGCCATCCTCCGAGCGACCGGGGACACCGCCATCGAGGAGACCGAGGGTGTGACCCTCAAGCTCCTGGTCGAGCGCTTCGGCATCCCGGTGCCGGGCCTGATCAACGTCGAGATCCCCACCCCGTCCCCGTAAGCCATCGGGTCAGCGGGCGGATCCCACAGCCAGCAACCAGGAGCGAACCTCGTGATCAAGGTCCTCATCGTCGACGACATCCCGGACACGCGTGAGCACCTCTCGCGGCTGCTGAGCCTCGAGCGGGATATCGACGTGGCCGGAACCGCCGGCAGCGGGGAAGAGGCGATCGCGATGGCGATGGACCTGCGCCCCGACATCGTGGTCATGGACATCAACATGCCCGAGATGGATGGGATTGCGGCCGCGGAGCAGATCAGCCAGCGCCTGCCGAGCTCGCCGATCGTGATGATGAGCGTCCACGGGGAGGCCGACCAGTTGCGGCGCGCCCTGAGCGCGGGCGCCCGCGAGTTCCTGGTCAAGCCGTTCTCGGCCGATGAGTTCACCACCACCATCCGCCGCGTCCACGAGCGCGAGGCATCACGGCGCGTGCAACTGCAGGCCGCCGCGCCGGCCTCGGCGACCCCCGCCAACGAAAACCCCGATGAACACCAGGTGATCGCCGTCTTTTCGCCCAAGGGCGGATCGGGCCGCACCACGGTTGCCACCAACCTGGCCCTGGCCCTGCACAAGGAGACGGGCGGGCGAGTCTGCCTGGTGGATGCCAATCTCCAGTTCGGCGACGTGGGCGTGCTCCTGAACCTCAATCCCAAGAACCGATCCGTGATGGATGCGATCGAGAGCGGCGAGCCCGACGGCGACCTGATCGAATCGGTGCTGATTGACCACTCCACCGGGATCCGGGTGCTGCTCGCTCCCCCGACCCCGGAGGGCGCCGACCTGGTGGTAGCCGGTGCGATGCGGAAGATCGTCGAGCACCTGCGCACCACCCATGACTACGTTGTGGTGGACCTGCCCGCCGGGTTGACCGATCACTCCCTGGGGCTGATGGATCTCGCCGACCAGATCGTGCTGCTCACCGCGCTGGAGATCACCAGCATCAAGAACGTGCGGCTCTTCCTGGAGGTCGCGGACCAGCTCGAGTACGACCGCGGCAAGGTGCGGCTGGTGGTGAACCGGGCCGACGCGGCCCTGGGGATCCGGATCGCCGACATCGAGGCGTCCATCCGGCGAACCATCGACGCAACCATCGTCAGCGACGGGCGACTCGCGGTCCTGGCCGTCAACCGCGGAGTCCCGTTCGTGGTCTCGCACCCCGACGGCACGCTGTCACGAGACATCATCAAGCTTGCCAAGCTTCTTGTCGGCGAAGGCGCCCCGCTCGCCGACAAGGCGGCCAAGCGCGGCATCTTTGCACGACGATAGGCAGAAGGAGTCTCGGCCATGTCCCTGCTGAAGCGCATCGAACGGGCGCGTCCCGCCGCGGAGGGTGAGAGCCCGACCCCGGCCGGCGCCCAGGCTCCGCCACCGGCTGCCCCCGGCGCCCCCCCTGCCGCCCGTCCGTTCCTCGGCCCGGTCGCTGCCCGCGAATCCTTCCGCGAGGCCAAGTTCCGGGTCCAGGCGCGCCTGGTCAACGAACTCGATCCCAAGCTCGACCTGTCGAACCAGGTCGAGGTCCGTCGCCAGATCGAGGAGCTCTTCGGCAGGATCGCCGACGAGGAGGGGCTGGCCCTCACCCGCGCCGAGCGGGTGCGGATGCTCGAGCAGGTCACCGACGAGATCCTAGGGCTCGGTCCGCTGGAGCCGCTGCTTCGCGACGAATCGGTCACCGAGGTGATGGTCAACGGGCCGCAGCAGGTCTACGTCGAGCGCGAGGGTCGCCTGGAGCTGACCAACATCACGTTCCAGAACGACGAGCACGTGATGAAGATCATCCAGCGCATCATCGCCCCCATCGGCCGCCGGGTGGACGAGGCCAGCCCGATGGTCGACGCCCGGTTGGCGGACGGCTCGCGTGTCAACGCGATCATCCCGCCCCTGTCGCTGGTCGGCCCGGTGCTCACCATCCGCAAGTTCGCGGCCACGCCGTTCACCGTGGAGGACCTGATCCGATTCGGAACCGCCACCGCCGAGATGTTCGAGTTCCTGGAGGCCTGCGTGCGGGCCCGGCTGAACGTCTTCGTGGCGGGCGGCACGGGATCAGGCAAGACCACCATGCTGAACATCCTCTCCTCGTTCATCCCCGCTGACGAGCGGATCGTGACCATCGAAGACGCCGCCGAGCTCCAGCTGCGCCAGGAGCACGTGGTGACCCTGGAGGCGCGGCCGCCCAACATCGAGGGCCGCGGAGCCATCCCGATCCGCGAGCTGGTGCGCAACTCGCTGCGGATGCGCCCCGACCGGATCGTGGTCGGCGAGGTGCGGTCGGCCGAGGCGCTGGACATGCTGCAGGCCATGAACACCGGCCACGACGGCAGCATGTCAACCGGCCACGCCAATACGCCGCGCGACATGCTCGCGCGCCTCGAGACGATGGTCCTGATGGCCGGCGTCGACCTGCCGCTGCGCGCCATCAGGGAGCAGATCGCATCGGCGGTGGACCTGATCGTCCACCAGAACCGGCTCAAGGACGGCTCGCGCAAGATCGTCAACATCACCGAGGTCCAGGGCATGGAGGGCGACGTCATCGTGATGCAGGACGTCTTCGTCTTCGAGCAGACCGGCGTGGAAGACGGAAAGATCCTGGGCCGGCTGCGGCCGACCGGGATCCGGCCCAAGTTCGTCGAGAAGTTCGAGGTGGCCGGCATTCACCTCCCGCCCAACGTGTTCGGGTCTCCGTTCTAACTGATGGGCACGCTGCCGTTCCTGATCGCGGCGCTGGCCGCCGGAGCCGTCCTGCTGGTCGCCATTGGAGTGGCGATGAGTGGCGGATCGGGTGGGGTCGCTTCGCGCCTGGAGCGCTATGCGCGTACCGGGCGGACCGAGGCAGAGGTCAAGGCAGGCACCGACGGAGACCGCGGAGCGCTCTTCGCGGGCCTGAGCAAGGCGTTCGAGCGCCAGGACCTGGCCACCCGGCTGGCCACCGAGATCGCTCGCGCGGACCTCAAGTTGCGCCCGTCCGAATTCCTCGCCGCGTGGATCGCGTCGCCGTTCATCTTCACCGCAGTGGCGTTCGTGGGCGGGTTCATCTTCCCCGGGCTGCAGAGCCCGGTGGTGCTGGCGGTGATCTTCGCGCTCGGCGCCTACTACCCCCGCTTCTACCTGACCTCGCGTCAGAAGAAGCGCCTCGCCGCGTTCGGCTCGCAGTTGCCGGAGACGATCACCCTGCTCGCCAACTCCCTGCGCGCAGGCTCGTCCTTCCTGCAGGGCATTGAACTCGTTGCGCGTGAGGCGCGGCCGCCGATCTCCGAGGAGTTCGAGCGGGTGGTGCGCGAGATGAGCCTGGGGATCGCCCTCCAGCCTGCCCTCAACAACCTCGTTCGCCGCGTCGCATCCGAAGACCTGGAGCTGATGGTCACCGCCATCAACATCCAGAGCCAGGTCGGCGGCAACCTGGCGACCGTGCTCGACTCGATCGCGTTCACCATCCGCGAGCGGGTCCGGATCCACGGTGAGATCAACACCCTCACCGCCATGCAGCGCTACAGCGGCTACGTGATCACCCTGCTGCCCGTCGGCCTGGCCGGGATCCTGTTCGTGATCAGCCCGACCTACATGACCGTGATGCTGGACAACCCGCCCGAGACGCTGGGGCTGCCGACCGGGGTGATCTTCTTCATCCTCGGCCTGATCAGCATGGGGATCGGCTACATCCTCATCCGTCGCATCGTCGACATCAAGGTCTGAGCCGATGCCTCCCGAGATTGCAATTGCCGCACTGGCCGCCCTGGCCGTTCTGTTCCTGACCTACGGCCTGTCCCGCCGGCCACCCCGTGACGCGGTCCAGGCCCGCCTGGATCAACTCGTGGTCCAGCCCGCCACGCTCGAGGAGTACGAACTCCAGCAGCCCTTCTTCGAGCGTGCGCTGCGGCCGCTGGTCAAGCGACTGAGCCGCATCGCCCGCCGTGGCGAAGGGGGCGGGATCGTGGCTTCTACCGACGCGCGGCTCCAGAAGGCGGGGTACCCCGGCGGCCTGCGTGGCGCGGACTGGGTGGGCGTCAAGATCCTGGCTGCGGTGGTGGTGGCCCTAGCCGTCTTCTTCCTGATGCTGGTGAGCGGGCGATTCCAACTGGGCGTGATGTTCGGTCTGCTCGGCGCGGGCGTGGGATTCATGGCTCCCGAATTCTGGCTCGGCCGCAAGATCAAGGCGCGCTCCATGGCGATGATCCTGCAACTGCCCGACGCGCTCGACCTGTTGACCATCTCGGTCGAGGCCGGCCTTGGCTTCGACGCCGCCCTGGCCAAGGTCGTCGAGAAGATGGAAGGCCCACTGGTCAACGAGTTCCGTCAGGCGCTCGCCGAGATCCGGATGGGCCGCACCCGGCGAGACGCGCTGCGCGACGTGGTGGCGCGCGCCGACGCCCAGCCGATCAGCAACTTCATCGGCGCCATCGTGCAGGCCGAACAGCTGGGTGTGCCGATCGCCAAGGTCCTGCAGATCCAGTCGCAGCAGCTGCGCATCGAACGCCGCCAGCGTGCCGAGGAGGCAGCCGCCAAGGCGCCGGTCAAGATGCTCTTCCCGATGGTCGGGTGCATCTTCCCGACCATCTTCATCGTCATCCTGGGCCCGGCGATCATCACCGTGATGAAGGGCGTCGGTATCTGACGTGCAGCCGGCGCTGCGGCCGGCGATCCTGCTGGTCGACGACGACCCGATCCTGCGCTCGGTCCTTGCCAGGCGCCTCACCCGCGAGGGCTTCGAGGTGCGCGCCGCAGCCACCGGAGACGCTGCACTCGCCGCCCTCGAGCGCGGCTGGCCCGCCCTGGTGATCGTGGACCTGATGATGCCCGGGATGGATGGGTTCGAGCTGTGTCGGCGCATCAAGCGCCTTGTTGACCTGCCGATCGTGGTCCTCTCCGCGGTCGATGCATCCGAGGCCAAGGTCCGGGCCCTGGAGCAGTACGCCGAGGATTACATCACCAAGCCGTTTGACCCCGATGAGCTGGTGGCCAGGGTCCAGCGCGTCCTGCACCGCACGGCCGGCGCCCATCCGCAGCTCGTGATCAACGGCGAAGTGGAGATCGACCTGGCCCTGCGCCGGGTGACCACACCGTCGGGGACCCAGCCGCTGACCCCCACCGAGGTGCGACTGCTACAGGTCCTGATCGGCTCACTCGACCGCACCGTGCCGACCGAGATGCTGCTGGATCGCGTCTGGTCGCAGGCCGACGGAGCGGACCCGTCGTACGTGTGGGTCACCGTCCGGCGACTTCGGCGCAAGCTGGAGGCCGATCCGGACCATCCCCGCTGGCTGCTCACCGACCGCGGCCAGGGTTACCGGCTGTCGACCCTGGCCGGGGGCGGGTAGCTCGCGATGGAGAGTGGCCGGCCATTCCTCCGCCTCTTCGGCCTGCTGGCGGCGGTGTCGGTGCCGGGCCTGGTGGCCCAGGCGCTGCTCTTCGTGTATGCCGCCGACCTGGTCGCCTCGCTCGGGGTCGGCGTCACCCTGCTGCTCAGCGCGGTCCTGGCGGTCGCCTGGGCGACGATCGTGGCCCTGCTCGGCGGACGGGCCATGACCCGGGACCTGCGGGAGGTGCTGGAGTTTGCGGAGCGAGGTGGCGCGACCGATCCCCCGGAGGCACAAAGCGCGGCCGGGGACGTCCTGTCGCCTCCCCAACGCCGCCTGAGCGCCGCGCTGGAGGAGCGGGAGCGGCAGATCGCCGAGCTGGCCAGGGACATGGCCTCGACCCCGATCACTCGCACCCCGATCGAGGCTGCCGTCGCAGTGGTCGGGGCGGCCCGCCGGGTCACCTCCGACCCAACCTGGCAACTCGCCGTCCTGCGCAGCGCCGACGCGTCCCTGTTACCGGCGGGGATCTATGACGACCGACCCGCAACTGCCGCCCAACCAGTCCCCGATTCGCACCGCTGGGCCGCCTCATCGGACCATCCCGACGCCGGTCCAGCGATGCGCGCCCGCCAGGTGGTCGGCCCGTGGGGCGCCTTCATGGTCGTGGACGCGTCGGCGGGTGACCAGCTCTCCGCCCTGCTGGTCGCCCCGTGGGAGGGACGCGCCACCCCGACCGCCGCCGAATTGGCGCTGCTCAGCCTGGTCGGCCAGCATGCCGCCACCGCCATCGAGCACGCACTGCTGTATGCCCGGCTGCGAGGCCAGACCGATGACCTCAACCGAATGGCGGTCGTCCAGACCGACTTCCTGCGCGGGGTGAGCCACGACCTCCAGACCCCGCTCACCAGCATTCGTGCCCTGGCTGGCGACCTGCGCGGGGCGCCCTCGACCGATGCGGCGGCGCGGATCGACCTCGACACGATTGCCCACCAGGCGGATCGGCTGCGGCGGATGGTGGGCCAACTGCTCGCGGTCTCGCGGCTGGAGGGAGGTGCCCTCCAGGCACGCCAGGAGGTCTTTCGAGCTGCGCCCGTGATCCAGCGCACCTGGGATGCACTGCGCGCTGTCGACCACCACTTCGAGCTGGTCGCCGAGGGGCCGGACCACCTCCTGGTCGCCGACCCGGACCGCTTCGAGCAGGTGCTGTGGGCCATCCTCGACAACGCTGTCAAGTACAGCGCGCCCGGAACCAGCGTCCGGGTCCGGCTTTCTTCGCGTCCCGAGCCGAGCGGCGACGGGATGCTGGGCGAAGTGGCGATCACCGACCAGGGGATCGGGATGGACGCCGCGACCGTGGGGCGCGCGACGGAGCAGTTCTTCCGGGCCGACGATGCACGGATCGCGTCGCCGGACGGCAGCGGGGTCGGCCTGTACGCGGCGAGCGGCCTGGTGGCGTTGATGGGTGGCAGGCTCGACATCACGAGCCGGCCCGGAACCGGCACGAGCGTCGTGGTGAGCCTGCCCGGCGAGGCCGCCGACGACACGGACTCCGCGTCCACCTCGGGTGATTCACCCAAGTAGCCGGGGCCGCGGCGGTCCGAAGTCCGCTTACCTACGCGTCCGAAACGATGGTACGGTTGTTCGCGCGCACGTTCCACCCGATGGTGGGCTCGTGGCGAACGGATGCGCACCCAACCGCCGAGGCCGGCCACGCCCTGCGACTCGCGGGCAGGCCCTGGTTGAGTTTGCGCTGATCCTGCCTCTCCTCGGCCTGCTGATGGTGCTTGCCGTCGATTTTGGTCGCGTCTTCTTCGGATGGGTCGGCCTGCAGAACGCGGCGCGGATCGCGGCCAACGAGGCTGCCTTCGACCCCGACGCGTGGACGGGGACCGGGGACGCCGCAGCGCAGCAGCGCTACCGGGTGGCGGTCATGCATGACATGCAGGCGATCAACTGCGCCGCCCCCGGCGGCACCGCGTGGAATGACGCGGCCATTCCGTCGCCGACCTTCGCGGACAAGGGCCTGAGCCCAGCGACCACCGAGATCGGTGACCACGCGGTCGTGGAGCTCGAGTGTGAGTTCACCTTCCTGACGCCGATCGTGGGGGCGATCTTCGGCAACCCGTTCAGCATCGGCGCACGCGCGGAGTTTCCGATCCGGGGCGGGATCATCGCCGGCGCCCCCGCCATGACCATGGCTCCCTTTGCGACGGCCACTCCGATCCCGACCCCGACCCCGGCGCCGACCCCGACCCCGGCTCCCGTGCCTATGTGCACCGCCCCCGAGTTGATCGGCAAGACGATCAACAACGGCCAGTCCATGTGGACCACGGCCGGGTTTACCGGCACGTACACCATTGTTCGGCCGCCGGGCAACAACTACACCGTCGGCGCCCAGTCGCTGGTTGGCGGTCAGCAATACCCGTGCACCGCGTCGATCACCGTGAGCCGCAGCTGATGATCGGGCTGCGCATGCCGTTCCGGCGCGGTACCGGCCCGCAGTCGCGCGGCCAGGCGATCGTGGAGGTCGCCCTGATCCTGCCCGTCTTCATCCTGGTGCTGGTCGGCATCTTCGACGTGGGGCGCGCGGTGTATGCCTTCAACACGCTCTCGAATGCCGCCCGCGAGGCAGCCCGGGTCGGGATCGTGGACCAGAACCCCACCATCGTCAGCGGGCACGCCATTCAGCACGCGGTCGCGCTGGGACTGGATGCCGGGGACGTGAGCCTCGCCTTCCTGACTCCCGACCTGAGTGCCAACTGCAGCGCTCCGGTATCGCTCGGCTGCGTGGTCGAAGTCACGGTCCACTACCAGTTCGTGCCGGCCACCCCAATCATCTCCAACCTGCTCGGCAGCCTGGACCTGTCGAGTACCTCGCGCGAACCGGTCGAAAGGACCTACCAGTCACCATGACCCTGACCCGACGACCCCGCGCCACTGCCAGGCCCGCGTCGCACAGCGAATCCGGCCAGATTCTGGTCATCGTGGCCGCCTCCATGCTCGTCATCATCGGGGCGATTGGGCTGGTGATCGACGGTGGCTACGCGTGGGGACGCCAGCGCCAAGCCCAGAACGGCGTGGATGCGGCGGCCGAGGGCGGCGCGGTGGTGCTCGCCCAGCGCCTCGCCGGCGTGGGACGCACCGATGCCGACGTCCTCGCCGCAGTGGCAGCGGCAGCCGCCGCCAACGAGCTAGGCGTGCCGATGGCCTACTACACCGACGTATACGGCAACCTGCTCGCCCCGGACGGATCGGTGGCCGGATCGACCGCCACCGCCGCCGCGGTGGGCGCGGGCGTGATCCCCACGGGCGGGCAGGGAGTCGAGGCCCACGGCGGCGCGCTGGTGACCACCTTCCTGGCGCGGGTGATTGGCATCAATCAACTGACCATCTCTGCGGACGCCACCGCGGTCGCCGGCTACCTGGAGTCGACCTGCCCAGCCTCTTCCGGCTGTGATGTCCTGCCCGTGACCGTTCCGATCACGACCCTCGGCTGCGACGGACAGAACGACCCGCAGCCGGTGATTCCACCGACCTACTGGGTGCCGACCAGCGCCCCGTTGACCATCCCGCTGTGCAAGGCGGGCCCGGGCAATGTCGGCTGGCTGGACTGGACCCCCACCGCCGGAGGCACCACCGAATTGATCCAGTCCATCCTGTACCCGGACAACCCGGAAATCCGGGTCAACACCTGGCAGTACATCACCGCCACCGGCAACATCAACTCGGCCGCGGTCGAGGACGCGATCAACGCCAAGTACAACGGCAAGGTGGCCAAGATCCCGCAATTCGACAGCACCTGCGACACGGCGCCGACCGGCCCGGGCGTCAACGACTGCCCGACCGGCCACGTTGGCGGGAACGGTCAGCAGCAGTGGTACCACCTGCCCCAGTTCGCGGCCTTCCAGATGTGCGGCCCGGACATCCCCGAGTGCGTCGCGGCGGGCTTCACCCAGGGCGCCTACATCAACGGCAATCACTCGGCGACCTGCGACACGGGAAACGGCGCGACCTCGTGCCTGGCCGGACGCTTCGTGTACTTCATCGACAAGGGAACCGTCGGTCCCGGCAGTGGGGCCGCGACCCCGACCAACGTCATCGGCGTCCAACTCATTCGCTGACCGGCTAGGATCGGGCCGGCCATGGCCCGATACGTGCGCGTCACCAACCTGAACCGCGGCTCCGTGCTGGCCAGCCGTTGCCGCGTGGCGGCGTCGCTGCGGGACCGAAGCGTGGGGCTGCTTGGGACGTCGGGCCTGGACGAGGGGGCCGGGCTGCTGATCGAGCGCAGCCCGTCGATCCACATGTTCTTCATGCGCTACCCGATCGACGCCGTGTTCGTGAATCGGCAGCTCGAGGTGGTGCGCGCCGTGCCTCTGCTCCGCCCATGGCGGATCGTGGCCTGGGCTCGGGGCGCGCGCGACTGCCTGGAACTGCCCATTGGGAGCATTGCGCGCAGCGACACACGCCTGGGTGACAGGCTGGAGATCTCGCCCGTGGCGGAACGGTAAGCCGGCGCAAAGCAGCCGGTAAGCGGCCGCACGGCAGGCTTGCCGGTGTGCGATGGCTCGAATTAGTGCTGCCCCCCGCCTGCGCCGGCTGCGGGCGCTTCGGGAGCCGATTCTGTGCGGCATGCGTCGGGTCCCTGGAGCCGGCGCGAGGCGGCTCGGCCTTCCTGAGTCCGAATCCCGGCGTGGTGCTGGGCGACCACCTTGACGCCGCGGTCGCGGCGTTTGCCCACCGCGGCGGCCTGCGCCGAGCCCTGCAACGGCTCAAGTACGGCGGTGCGGCGAGCCTGGCTGTCCCGTTGGCTGCTGCGGCGCTGCCCGCCTTCAGAGATATCTCAGCCCTGGCAGGGCCCGGGTCCTGGCTCGTCCCGGTCCCGGTCCATGCCGCACGGCTGCGCGAGCGCGGCTACAACCAGGCTGGCCTGTTCGCTCGAGCCCTTGGCGAGATGAGCGGCTCGGTCACCGGTGAGTTGCTGGTCAGGGACCGTCAGACGGCCCGACAGCACGGCCTCGATCGCTCGGCCCGCCTGCGAAACCTGCGGGCCGCCTTTGCGCCGGCACCGATGACCGGCGACCTCGCCGTGCCGGAGGTCGTGATCGTGGTCGATGACATCATCACCACCGCGGCCACCCTGGAGGCCTGCGCCGAGGTGCTGCGACGCATCGGCGTGCGCCGGGTGCTGGGCTTTGCCATCGCCCGCGAGGTCTGAAACGGGGTCTGGCAATGGCAGCCGGCGGTGCTACCGTAGGGCCGTCTCAGCAGCGGAGGATCTCCCCCATGAGGCTCACCCTCAAGGCCCGCAATTTCGAGCTCGACGACCGCCTGCGCGGGCAGATCGAGCGCAAGCTGCGCCGACTGGAACGCCTCTCCCACCCCGACGCGGAAGCGATCGTGGAGCTGGCGCGCAGGGCGTCCCACGACACCTCCACCGCGGATGCCGCCGACCTGACCCTGATCAGCAATGGGGCAGTGGTGCGTTCGGCGGGGACCGGCAAGACCATCCTCGCGGCAGTGGACGGCCTCCTCGACAAGGTGGAACGCCAGATCGTGCGCGCCAGGGAGAAGCCCAGAGCGGCGCGCGCCAGGACTGCCGAGGTTGACGCCGTGCTCGGCCGGGAGGCCGACGGGACGCTCGACCCGCTCCCGGCCCGAGCCCCGGGTCGGACGGTGGTGGTCACCAAGCGATTCGACATGGTCCCGATGTTCGCCGAGGACGCGGTGGAGCGGATGGAGGAACTCGGCCACGCCTTCTTCCTCTTCCTCAACGCCGAGATCGATGACCTGAGCGTGGTGTATCGGCGCAGCGACGGCAGCCATGGCCTGATCGAGCCGGTCATCGACCGGCGACGGAGGCCCGCCTGAGCGACCTCAGCCGGCAAGCCCCGGCAGCAGCATCAGCGCAGCCACGATACCGATCAGGGCCACGAAAAAGACGAGCAGGGCAATCGTCAGCAGGTCGGTGCCGTGCGGCTCCTCGGCCGGCAAGGGATCCATGGCGGCGACCGTAGCACGCCGCGAGCCGCGACGCCGACTGACATGGCACCCGGAGGCACCCCGGGTGGGCGTGCATCTGGCCGTCGCGGGAGGGCTGCTGAAGGCCGGCCGGCGAGCCCGACAGATCGGCGCGACCGCATTCCAGATCTTCGCGGACAACCCGACCGCCTGGCGGCGGCGGGCCGAGCCGCCGGCGGATGCGGCCCAATTCGCGGCGTATTGCCGGACGGAGGGTCTCGGGCCGGTTGCGATCCACGCCAGCTACCTGATCAACCTGGCCGGGGGCGCGGAGCCGCTGGCGAGTCGGTCGCTGACCGGGATCATCCACGAGTTGCGGTGGGCGCCGAGGTACGGCGCGAGCCTGGTCAACGTCCACATTGGGTCGCATCGGGGCGATGGGGTGCAGGCGGGCATCCGGCGCGTCGCGGCCGCGGTCACGATCGCGCTATCGGAGGCGCCACCGGGCGTCCGGCTGGTCCTCGAGAATGCCGCTGGAGGTGGCGGGACGCTGGGCGCCAGCCTTGAAGAGCTGGCGAGGATCCTGGAGGCCTGCGCGGCCTCTGGGGCCGCGCAGCATCGGCTCGGCTTCTGCCTCGACACCGCCCACCTGTGGGGAGCCGGCTACGACGTGGCGACGGCGGAGGGCGCGATCGGAGTGCTGGATCGCTTTGGGGAGTTGATCGGCCTCGACCGATTGGCCCTGGTTCACTTGAACGATTCGCGCTCGGAACGCGGATCGCGCAGGGACCGGCACGAGCACATCGGGGCGGGCAGGATCGGGCCGATCGGCCTTGGCGCCTTGCTGCGTGACCCTCGGCTACCGGGGACCACTGCGCTGATCCTCGAAACGCCCGGCATGGACGATGGCTATGACGCTGTCAACCTGCGTCGGAGCTGGCTCCTGTACCGAGGAGCAACACAACTGCCTGCCCTGCCCAAGGGCGCCTTTGGGTTACGGCGCCGCGTTGCTCAGCGACGCGGCGTGGAACTCGCCGACCAGGTCGAGGCGGACGAGCGAGCCGAACCGTTGCCGCCGCCGTTGACCGACCCGCCGTTGCCCTCGTTCCCGTCGCGGGAGCGCCGGCCGCGGGCCGACAGGTAAGCCTGCATCAGGTCGCGGACATCGGCTTCGGTGAGGAGTTCGTCGCCGCGCAGGGCGTATTCCACCCGGGCGGTGGGCAGTACCTGGCGGGCGGCCAGGATCGCGAAGTAGGCAGGCCCATCGGCCTCGTCGTGAATCTCGCGAAGGCCACGGGCAAGCGCGGTGGCAGTGCCCAGGGAGGGCATCCGGTCACCCTTGATCAGTCGCGAGATGGTCGAGTGATCGACACCCGACTGCAGCGCCAGCTGGCGCTGGCTCATCTTCTTCTCCTTCAGCTGGCCGCGGAGCCAGCTGTTGAAGGATCGCGGTGTGGTGAGCGTCATTGCTTCCGTCCGTGCGGTGCCGCCCATCGGGCCCGAATGGCTGCCCGGTGGTGCGTGCAAGCAACCGCAGGATCGCAGTGGGGCGAGGAACCCTCAATGGGACTTAGGTACCGATCGGCGCCGCGTTGAGCGGCCCTTCGTTCAGGGGCGTTTGGCGCCCGCTCCGTGCGCGCGCCGGACCTTTCCCGAGAACGCGTAGGCGATCCCACCCAGCACGATCACGCTCAAGATGCTGATCGCCCGGTCGGTGAGGGCCACCGCCGCCGCCGGCTCCGCCACCACGCCGTAGATCGCCAGGGCGCCGATGATCCCCGCCTCCACGAACCCCACTCCGGCCGGGGTGAGCGGGATGGCGGTCAGGAGCGATGCGGCGAGGGCCACGAAGAGCGAGGCGGTGATCCCCAGGTCCGTTCCCGGCAAGTCGAGCGCCCTGATCACGAAGAAGAGGCGCGCTCCCTCGGCCAGCCAGATCAGCCCGGTCAGAAACCCGATCACCGGCACCGAGCCCGCGGTCAGGGCGCCGGTGCTCCCCTCGTGGAAGCGCTCATACAGGTCGGCCGCCCGGGCGGGGAGGAAGCGTGTCAGTCGCGCCCCGAAGTAGCGGAGCGCGATCACCAGCAGGACCAGGATCGCGGCAATCACGAACCCGGCCAGGAAGAGGGCGTCGATCTCGGGCCGAGAGCGACCCCGGAAGCTCCAGAAGCCCGCGGCCAGGGCGAGCCCAAAGATGACCACGATGTCCGCGATCCGCTCGATGAAGATGGT
Source organism: Candidatus Limnocylindria bacterium (assembly GCA_046715765.1). Lineage (GTDB taxonomy): Bacteria > Chloroflexota > Limnocylindria > QHBO01 > QHBO01 > JBKJYH01. Next base: position 12,768 of record JBKJYH010000041.1, on the reverse strand, counting down.
CCCCACGGTGCGGGAGAGCGAGCCGCCGTAGTTGGCCTTGAATAGCCAGGCACGATAGATGTCGCCGAGCTTGGCGGGGACCAGGCAGTTGACGAACCACGACAGGAACAGGATCTCGGTCGCGTCGCGCACCGGGATCCTGCTGCCGACCCGGCCCATCACGAAGGACCAGCGCAGGCCCCGCAGAGGAAATGTGGCGTAGTAGGCCAGCATGGCCAGCAGCAGCAGGCCCGGATCGGCGGAGGTGATCCGCTCCCAGATCGCTGCCGGATCGATCTTGAGTACGACCCGGAAGAGGAGCACCAGCAACGCCACGCCGAAGACAAGCGACCCGATAGTGCGCAGATTGAATACCCTGCGAGCGAGACTCACGTCCCGCGCGGGAATCGCATCTCCATTGCTGGGGGCGGCCGGCTCATCGCGCATCGGTTCGCTCATGCCCGACTCCCCGAGAGGATCTTGCTGAGAACCGCCCAGCGCGTCGCGACGTGGATCAGGATCGAGGACCGCGTGCCGTGCCACTCGTTGTGGGGCAGCGCGGCCCGCAGTTCGGCTGCCGTCGAGAAGGCGGGCATCCGGTTCGAACTCATCCCGACCTCCATCGCGGTGTGCGTGTCGGAGGCCGCGATCCCGGTGATGCCGTGCTGGGCCGCGAACTCGGCCGCACGCTGGTTGTGGCGCGCGAAGGTGACCCGGCTGTTGAAGACCTCCAGGACGTCGATCAGGCCGGCCACGGCCAGGCGCTCGAGCGCCGCCTCCGTGATGTGTGAGCGCCGGAACGGGTCATACGGATGCGGCACCGACACCAGCCCGCCCTGGGCCCGGATCGCGGCCGCTGTCTCCTCGGCGCTCAGCCCGCGCGGGATGGTGGTGGTCAGGAAGAGGCCCACGATCTCCCCATCGGCGCTCGACACTTCTTCGCCGAGAATGATCTGCAGCCGATCCCCAAGTCCTCGCTCTGCCACGCGACGGGCCACCTCCATCGCCCCCTCGACATTGTTGTGGTTGGTCACCGACAGATGGGTCAACCCACGCTCGATGGCCAGGTCGATCAGGCGGTCCTCATCCAGCAGCGAATCGGGGCTGAACCGGGTGTGGGTGTGGAAATCGGCGAAGGCCGGCCGATCCCCGACCGTCACGAGCCGCTCACCAGGCTGCGCCGGAAGGCCGGGAGCTGCTCGAGGGCCATCCCGGTCCCCACCGCCACGGAATAGAGCGCGTTCTCGGCGACGTGAGCCGGAATGCCCGTTACCTGGGTCAGCAGCGTGTCGAGGTTGCGCAGCAGTGCGCCGCCGCCCGACAGGACCATCCCCTTGTCGATGATGTCGCTCGACAGCTCCGGCGGCGTCTGCTCCAGCACGCTGCGCACCGCACCGATGATCTGCTGCAGCGGCTGTTCGATCGCCTCGGTGATCTCGGTCGAGGTCAGCGGCACCGTGCGCGGCAGGCCGGCGATCAGGTCGCGGCCCTTGACCTCCATCCGCAGCGGGGTCTGCATCGGCATGGCCGACCCGATGCCGATCTTGACCTCTTCCGCGGTCCGGTCACCGATCATCAGGTTGTAGCGCCGGCGCACGTAGCCGGCGATCGCCTCGTCCAGTCGATTCCCGCCGACTCGCACCGATTCGGAGATCACGATCCCGCCCAGGGCGATCACCGCGATCTCGGTGGTGCCGCCGCCGATGTCCACGATCATGTTGCCCGACGGCCCCGAGATGGGCATCGCGGCACCGATCGCCGCGGCCAGTGGCTCGGAGATGAGGTACGCAGAGCGCGCCCCGGCGCGCAGCGCGGCGTCCTTGACGGCCCGCTTCTCGACGCTGGTCACGCCGCTCGGGACGCTGATCATGACCTCGGGCCCGAAAAGGCGGATGCGCGACACCTTGTTGATGACGTAGCGCAACATCGCCTCCGTGATCAGGTAGTCGGCGATCACCCCGTCACGCATCGGGCGGATGGCGCGCACATTGCCCGGCGTGCGGCCGATCATCTCGCGAGCCTCTTCGCCCACCGCCAGGATCCGGTTCTCATCCTCGGCGATCGCGACCACCGACGGTTCGTTGAGGACCACCCCGCGACCCTTGACGTAGACCAGGATGTTGGCGGTGCCGAGGTCGATCCCGATCTTCATGCGGCGGCTGTGCTCACGTTGTCCGGTTGGGGAATGGGGAGGGTCCGAGTATACCGGCGCGCGGCGGACCGGCCGCCCCCTCAGGCCTGGATGCGCTCGACTCGCGCGCCGAGGGCCACCAGCTTGGCCTCGAAGGCCTCGTACCCGCGATCCACGTGCTCCACGCCGGATATGACGCTGGTCTGATCCCCGGCCAGCGCGGCAAGGACCAGGGTCGCCCCGGCCCGCAGGTCTGCGATCTGGACCTCGCTGCCATGCAGCGCGGTGCGGCCACGGATCCGGGCATGCCGCTCATCGGTCACCTCGATCGCGGCCCCCATCCGCACCAGTTCGCTGGTGTACTCGAGGCGATCCTCGTAGATCGTCTCGTGGATCGTGGAGTCGCCGTCGGCCTGGGTCAGCAACACGGCGAGCGGCGCCTGGAGGTCGGTCGGGAACCCGGGGTAAGGCTGAGTCTCGATCAACGCGGGCCGGTAGCGCGGAGCGGACCCGACCCACAGGCTGCCGTCTCCGGCGTCGGCGCGGAACGGGACGCCCATGCCGCCCAGCACTTCCAGGAACGCACCCAGGTGCTCGGGGTTCACTCCCCTGATCGTGATCTCCCCCCCGGTCACCGCCGCCGCAATCGCAAATGTGCCGGCCTCCAGCCGATCACCGATCACTGCGGCTTCGATCCCGGACAGCCGGTCAACCCCTTCGATCTCCAGGCGGTGCGGCGCGGTGCGCTCGATCCGTGCTCCCATCGCGCTGAGCATGGCCACCAGGTTGTCCACCTCGGGCTCGAGTGCGGCGTTGTCGATCACGGTGCTGCCCCTGGCCAGGCAGGCAGCCAGCAGCGCGTTCTCGGTGCCCATCACGGTGATGTACGGGAAGGCGATCTGCGCCCCGCGCAACCCGTCGCGCGCCTCCGCGAAGTAGTAGCCGTTCTTGTATTCAATGGTGGCGCCCAGCCGCTGCATGGCCTCGACGTGGAGGTCCACCGGCCGACGGCCGATCCGATCCCCACCCGGGTTGCTGATGATCACCCGCCCGAACCGGGTCAGCAGCGGGCCGAGCAGGATGAAGCTGGAGCGCATCTTCATTGCGGCCTCGAGTGGCACGAAGAGCCACTCGGCTGCACCAGCGCGGATCTCCAGGCTGGCATCGCGCAGCGGTGAGACCTCGAAGCCGATGTCTCGCATCGTCTCGCGCAGGGTGACCACGTCGCTGATCCGGGGCACGTTGGTGAGGCGGCACGGCTCATCGGTCAATACCGCGGCGGCCATCATCTTGAGCACCGCGTTCTTGGCGCCCGCGCAGCGGACCTCTCCGCGGAGGGGCACCCCGCCGGAGACGAGGAACTTCTCCATCAGCCCGGCCACGCTTCCTTCCACTCGTGACCGCCAAGGTGGTGGCCGTCGCACAGCCCAACCCGTCCGGCCAGGTGGCGAGATGGAAGATACGGCTGCATCCCCTCTTCAAACGGCGTGGGAGCCCGATTGCAGAGCATGTAGCGCCGTTCTCGTGCCCACTCGTAGGCGTGGTCACTCGAGCAGAAGGCGAAGCCCTTGGTGAAGTTACTTGGCGACTGAGCGCTTGCCCCAGGCATGTTCAGCGGTCCGGCCTCGCGCACGACCTCGATCCGGATCGGGAGTTGCGGCGGGCGCGCCCCGCACTGGTCGCAGCCCTGCATCAGCCGAGGTAGTGGTCGCCGTCGTCGGGCGAGTGGCGGGCGACGAAGGCCGGGTCGAGGTTGGGATCCTCGCCCGGCGGCGATCCGCGGTGAGGCGCGAAGTCAACCGGGCAGATGAACGGAAAGTCCCGGCCGATCTTGCGCAACTCCTGCATGCGTCGGAACGGCTTGCGTTCCGGGCCGACGGGAGCGTCCTGGTCGGTCACGCGGACGATCCTACCCGATGCCGGCGACGAGGCCGGCTCCTACCCCCGGCTGCGACGCCGCGTCGCGATCCGCTCGCGCATCAGCGCCGTCTGGAGGGCCGCCCGCACCCGCGCCACGTCCACCGGGTCGTGCACTTCGCCCAACTTCGCCTCGGCCTCGCGGCGCGCCTCGATCGCCCTGGCCTCGTCGATCTCGTCGGAATGCTCCGCCAGGTCGGCCATCACGATCACCTTATCCGGCCGAACCTCCACGAAGCCACCCGAGATGAGCAGGACCTGCTCGCTTTCGCCCTTGCGGATGCGCAGCTCGCCGGTGCCCAGTGCGCTGATCAGGCGGGCGTGGTGGGGCAGGATCCCAAGCTCGCCGTCGATCCCGGGCACCGTCACCATGTCCACCTCGTCGGTGTACGCCCGCCGATCGGGACTGACGATCTCCAGCTGAATCGGCACCTCACGCCTCCCCGGTCAACACGGACCGGAAGAGCGCGCCATCGGTGAAGGGTCGGCGCGGACGGCGCCGCAGCGCGTTTGCGGCAGCCGCGCAGGCGTCGTTCGAGCCGGCCGTCATCGGTACACCTACTTCATCCCTTCCGCATTGGCCAGGACGTCCTCGATCGGCCCGGCCATGTAGAAGGCCTGCTCGGGCAGGCCGTCGTGCTTGCCCTCCAGGATCTCGCGGAAGCCCCGGACCGATTCCATCCGCTCGACGTACTTGCCGTCGCGCCCGGTGAACTGCGCCGCGACGAACATCGGCTGGCTCATGAAGCGCTGGAGGCGACGCGCCCGCGAGACGGTCACCTTGTCCTCCTCCGAGAGCTCGTCCATGCCCAGGATGGCGATGATGTCCTGGAGGTCCTTGTAGCGCTGCAGGGTGCGTTGCACCTCCCGCGCGACATTGAAGTGATCCTCGCCCACGACTCGTGCGTCGAGGATCGTGGAGGTCGAGGTAAGCGGGTCCACGGCGGGGTAGATGCCGAGCTCCACGATCGAGCGCTCAAGACGCACGCTGCTGTCGAGGTGAGCGAAGGTGGTGGCGGGGGCCGGATCGGTGTAGTCGTCGGCCGGTACGAAGATGGCCTGCAGGCTGGTGATCGAGCCGTCCTTGGTGGAGGTGATCCGCTCCTGCAGGTCCCCCATCTCGGTTGCCAGCGTCGGCTGGTAGCCGACCGCCGAGGGCATCCGGCCGAGGAGGGCGGAGACCTCGGCACCCGCCTGCGTGAAGCGGAAGATGTTGTCGATGAAGAGCAGCACGTCGCGATGCTCCACGTCGCGGAAGTACTCGGCCATGGTGAGGGCGGCCAGGCCAACCCGCTGCCGGGCTCCGGGCGGCTCGTTCATCTGGCCGAAGACGAGCACGGTCTTGTCGAGCACGCCCGACTCGGTCATCTCGCCGATCAGGTCGTTCCCCTCGCGCGAGCGCTCACCGACGCCGCCAAAGACGGAGTAGCCGCCGTGCTCAGCCGCGATGTTCCGGATCATCTCCTGGATGATGACCGTCTTCCCAACGCCGGCGCCGCCGAGGACGCTGGCCTTGCCGCCCCGCTTGAACGGAGCGATCAGGTCGATCACCTTGATGCCGGTCTCGAAGACGGTGGCCTCGGTCTCCATCTCTTCGAAGCCGGGGGCCTTGCGATGGATGGGGCGCGTCTCGCTCTTCCCCACCGGCCCCTTGCCGTCGATTGGCCGGCCGAGCACGTCGAAGACCCGTCCGAGGGTCACCGCCCCGACCGGCACCGAGATCGGCGCTCCGCTGTCAACCGCATCCGCGCCACGGGCCAGTCCATCGGTGGTGGACATCGCCACGGCACGAACCCAGTTGTTGCCCAGGTGCTGCTGGACCTCGACCACCAGGGTCTGGTCGGCGCCTGCCGCCGCGTTCGGGCGGGCGATCGTCAGCGCGCTGTAGATGGCGGGGAGCTCCCCGGCCGGGAACTCGACGTCGACCACGGGCCCCGTGATCTGGATCACCTTTCCGGTGGCCATTGGTTGGTCTGCTCTCCTCGTTCGTGCTGAGTGGGTGCCTAGCCGCCCATGGCCTCGGCCCCGGAGGCGATCTCGGTCATCTCGCGGGTGATGTTTGCCTGGCGGGTCTTGTTGTAGACGAGCGTGAGCTCACCGATGAGCTCGCGGGCGTTGTCGGTCGCGCTGCGCATCGCAACCATCTGGGCCGACTGCTCCGACGCGCGGTTCTCGAGCACGGCGCGGTAGATGTCCACCGCCACGAAGTGCGGCAGCAGCCGGCTGAGCACGCCGTCGGGCGACGGCTCGAACAGGTACTCGTCGTTGGTCTCGGTCTCCTCCGGCCCGAGCGTCGGCCGCTCCACCGGCAGGATCGTTCGCAGCATCGGCTTCTGGGAGATGGTGTTGATGAAGGCGGAGTAGGCCAGCTCGATTCGGTCATAGGTGCCGGCCAGGAAGTCCTCGGTCACCAATCGGGCGATGGGCGTGACGTCGGCGAAGGTCGGGCGGTCGCGCAACTGCGGAAAGTGCGCCGCAATCGGTACCCCGGCACGGCGCAGGGCATCCCGCCCCTTGCGTCCGACGCTGATGGCGCTGATCTCGACCCGGGCATCCTCCGACCCGGCGGCGACCTCAGCCACGTGGCGCAGCACGGCGCGGACCGAGTTGGCGTTCAGCGATCCGACCAGTCCCCGGTCGGTGGTGACCACGATCAGTGCCACACGGCGCACATCGCGCCGGGCGAGCAGCGGATCGACATCCTCGCCGACCGCGCCGGTCACCCGGGCCAGCGCCGCCCGGAGCTCGTCCGAATAGGGGCGCGCGGCGAGGATCGCCTCCTGCGCCCGCTTCATGCGCGAGGCAGCCACCATCTCCATCGCCCGGGTGATCTGGGCGATGTTGCGGATCGAGCCGATCCGGCGCTGGACCTCGCGGAGGGTGGCCATCGCTATGCGGGCTCCTGCTTGCCGAAGCCAACTTGCGAGCGGAATTCGGCGACGGCCGCGGTCAGGGTCGCGATGGTCGCATCGCTGAGCGTCTTCTCGCCGGCGATCGCCGGCAACAGGCCGGCATGCGCGGACTCCAGGTACTGGTGGAACCCGGTCTCGAACTCGCGCACCTTGGGGGTTGGGACGTCATCCAGGTGGCCGTTGGTGGCGGCCCAGATGATCGCCACCTGCTTCTCGACGGCCAGTGGCTGGTACTGCGGCTGCTTGAGGATCTCGGTCAGCTTCTCGCCGCGGGTGAGCTGGTCGCGGGTCGCCTTGTCGAGGTCGGAGGCGAACTGGGCGAATGCCGCCAGTTCGCGGTACTGGGCCAGGTCCAGGCGAAGCTTGCCTGCGACCTGGCGCATGGCCTTGATCTGGGCGCTGCCGCCCACCCGGCTGACGCTGATCCCCGCGTTGACCGCGGGCCGCTGCCCCTGGTTGAAGAGGTCGGTCTGGAGGAAGATCTGGCCGTCGGTGATGCTGATCACGTTGGTCGGGATGTAGGCCGACACGTCACCAGCCTGGGTTTCGATGATCGGCAGTGCGGTCAGCGAGCCGCCGCCGTGCGCATCCGCCATCCGGGCGGCGCGCTCCAGCAGCCGCGAGTGCGCGTAGAAGATGTCGCCCGGGTATGCCTCACGGCCTGGCGGACGCCGCATCAGGAGCGACACCTGGCGGTACGACCAGGCGTGCTTGCTCAGGTCGTCGAAGATGCACAGCGCGTCCTTCCCGGCATCCATGAACTCCTCGCCCATCGCCACCCCGGCGTACGGCGCCAGGTACTGGAGCGGGGCGGGGTCCGACGCGGAGGCGACGACCACGATGGTGTGACTCATCGCGCCGTGCTCCTCGAGCTTGGCCACCACCTGGGCCACGGTCGACATCTTCTGCCCGATGGCCACGTAGATGCAGATCAGGTCCTGCCCGACCTGGTTGATGATCGTGTCAATCGCCAGCGCCGTCTTGCCTGTCTGCCGGTCACCGATGATCAGTTCGCGCTGGCCACGCCCGATCGGGATCATCGAGTCGATCGCCTTGATCCCGGTCTGGACCGGGGTGTCGACGGGCTGGCGCACGATGACTCCGGGGGCGATCTTCTCGACCGGCCTGGTGCGGGTCGCCTTGATCGGGCCCTTACCGTCGATTGGCTCACCGAGCGGGTTGACGACGCGACCGATCAGTTCCGGACCGACCGGGACCTCCACCACCCGACCGGTGGTCTTGACCTGGTCGCCCTCCTTGAGGCCGGTGTAGTCGCCCAGGATCAGGGCCCCAACCGTCTCCTCCTCGAGGTTGAAGGCCATCCCCATCACCCCGCCGGGGAATTCCAGCAGCTCCGAGGCGAGCGCCCCGGAGAGCCCGTAGACCTGGGCGATGCCGTCGCCGACCTCCACGATGGTGCCCACCCCCGAGACATCGGCCCCCTCGTCGAAGCCGGCGATCTCGCCGCGGATGATGGAAGTGATCTCGTCGGATCGAATGGCCATCTGGTTCTCTCGTCCTCCTAGGCGGTCGTCAGCCGAGTCCGCAGTCGCTCGAGGCGGCTGCGCACGCTGGCGTCGATCAGCCGATCTCCGATCCTGACCGCGATCCCGCCGATCAGCCCTGCATCGACCGATACATGCATTTCAATTCGTTGGCCGGTCATCTCTCCCAGCCGGCGTGCCAACTCCGCGCGCTGGGCATCGTCGAGCGGCAGGGCGCTGTGCACCTCCGCCAGCGCGATCCCGCGTTCCCGCCGAAGCAGTTCGCCGAAGTGGCTCACCATCCGGCTCAACGCGGGCGCCCGTCCGCGACGGACCATCAGCAGGGCCAGGCTCAGCGCCTGAGCCCCGACCACGGTGCCCATCACCCGGCGCACGACTCGCTCCTTGACGGGATAGGCCACGCCCGGATGCTCGACCAGGGACCGCAGCACGGGCTCCCCGAACGCGGCATCGATCGTGGCAAGGTCACGCTCCCAGGCGTCGAGCGAGTCGGTCGAGCGACCGAGCTCAAAGGCTGCCTCGGCGTAGCGGCGGGCGGCGGTCTCGCGGCGAGCCATCAGCTGGGTGGGGCCTCGGCCAGGAACTCGTCGATCAGCCGTCGCTGGGTCGCGTCGTTCATCTGGCTGCGCACCAGCTTGCCGGCAGCCGCCAGGGCCAGCTCGGCCAACTCGGCGCGCAGCTCGGCCATGACCTTCTCCTTCTCGGCACTGATCTCCTCGCGCGCCCGGGCGCTGAGCTTCTCGGCCTCGGCACGAGCGGTGGCCACGATCTCGGTGCGGGAGTCCTCGGCCATCTTCGAGGCTCGGGCCAGCATGGCCGCCGCCTCGGTTCGTGCCTCGGTCAGCGCCGCCTGGCGGTCAGCCAGCGCCGCAGCGCGGTCCCGCGCGGCGGCTTCCGCATCTTCGAGCCCCTTGCCGATCCGCGCCGATCGCTCGTCCATCCGCGCCAGCAGCGGCTTGAACGCGAATCGGTTGAGCAGGTACAGGATCAGCAGGAAGTTGAGGATCTGCGCCCCGAGCTTGAAGAGGTCGACGCCGAAGGCGTTGAAGAACTCCATCGGTCCGTGCGGCGCTTCAGGCGACGAACAGGATGATCAGGGACACCACCAGCGCATAGATGGCGACTGCCTCGGTCAGGGCGATGCCGAGGACGTAGGGCACGAACAGGGTGCCGTACGCCTCCGGGTTGCGACCGATGGCCTCCATCGCCTTCGAAACGCCGATGCCGAGGCCGATCCCCGGGCCGATGGCGCCGAGGCCGATGGCCAGCCCGGCGGCCAGGGTTGTCAGGTCCACGTGTCTGGTTCCTCCATTGCGCCCTCCAATGGGTGGGGAAGGGCTTCCCAGGTTCAGGTGTGGGCGGCTGATTCCGCCGGTGGGTGGTCTGTCTCCGCATGGCTACTCTCGTGCTCGACCGTGGCCAGGACCACGTAGGTCATCGTCAGCAGGGCGAAGACCAGCGCCTGGACCAGGCCGAAGAGCAGCTCGAGGCCGATGGCCATGAACAGGACGAATGGCCCGATCACGAGCAGCACCAACATCAGGACCTCGCCGGCAAACACGTTGCCGAAGAGTCGCATCGAGAGGCTGATCAGGCGCGACAACTCGCTGATGAGGTGGATCGGGCCCATCAGCGGGCTCATGTACGGCGGGTTGGCCACGAACATCTCCTTCAGGTAGCCGCCCACCCCGCGGGCGCGGATCCCGAGCCCCAGGAAGGTGACGAACGAGACGAGGGCCAAGCCCAGGGTGAAATTCAGGTCGGCGGAGGCGGCACGCACGAACGGGACCAGGATCTCCTCGCCGTGCTCACCGTGCTCGAAGTAGCCGATGGTCCCGACTCCGGGCAGGATCCCGATCCAGTTCGCCACCAGCACGAACATGAAGATGGTGGCGATCAGCGGAAGGATGGTGCGCCACGGCTTGCCGCCCTGCGCGCGGACCACCCCGTACACGAACTCGAAGGGGAGTTCCACCAGGCTCTGCAGGCGGGTGGGCACCAGCTGCGCGCGGCGCGACACGTAGATCGCGGCGGCCAGCAGCACGGCCGAGGCGAGCAGCGCGCCGACCATGCTGTTGGTGATCACCCAGGGGCCGATCGCGAAGAGCGGCTCGGCCTTGATCGAGACGTGTACCACCGGGCGGGTCCTACCTCCTCATGCTGCGGCGAGCCACGTCCCAGATCGTGTACATCGCCGCCCCGATGCCGAGCAGCATCCCGGTCAGGATGAAGATCGGCGTGGTATGCAGCCAGTTGTCCATCAGCAGGCCGAGGCCGAGTCCCAGGACAACCGAGAGCCCCAGCCGCAACCCAATGTCAAGCACCAATCCAACCGCCGCCGCCGCCGCCGGCGGCAACTGCCGCCCCTCCGCAGCGGGGTCGTCGACTACGGTCGGCTCAACCATCGGACCGGCCCGAGCGGCCGAGGCTTCGACGGGTGTGCCGACGGATGAGCAGCCCGATCCCCACCATCGCGACCAGATTGCCGACCACGAACCCGCTTAACACGAAGAGCGGCGAGGTGCCCTGTATGCCGTCGAGCAGCAGGCCGGCCACCGCGCCTCCAACCATCGGAATCACCACGATCAGGGTCACCTGGCCCAGGACCTTGAGCAGACCGATGGGCGTGGGTTGTGTCATGCAGGTTCGACTCACAGCGGTCGACGAGCCGAGTATACCGGCTGCCGCTGACCGCGTCAGCCGGCAACCCGGGTGGCCGGCAGGCCCGGAACGGGGAAACGCGAGGCGATCCCAGCCACGCCCGCACGCACCTGGTCCTGTGCTGCGGCGTCTCCGCGGGCCGCAATCCCCGCCACGATCAGGGCGCCGATCTCGGCCATCTCCGGCTCGTGCATGCCGCGCCCGGTCACGCACGGCGAGCCGACCCGGATCCCGCTCCCGACCATCGGCGGGTTGGGATCGTACGGAATGGTGTTGCGGTTGACCGTGATCCGAACCTCGCCGAGTGCCAGGTCCGCCTCCTTGCCGGTGACCCCGAACGGGCGAACATCCACCAGCAGCAGGTGATTGTCGGTCCCGCCCGATACCAGGCTGGCTCCCGCCGACGCCAGCGCCGCCCCCAGCGCCTGGGCGTTGGCCACGGTCTGGAGCGCGTCGCGCCGGAACTCAGCCGACGCGGCCTCTCGGAAGGCGACTGCCTTGGCGGCGATGACGTGCATCAGCGGACCGCCCTGCAGGCCTGGGAAGACCGCCTTGTCGATCGACTTGGCCAACTCCGCGGTGCACATGATCATCGCCCCGCGCGGGCCGCGCAGGGTCTTGTGGGTCGTGCTGGTCACCACCTGGGCGTGGGGGATCGGGCTGGGATGAACCCCGGCCGCGACCAACCCGGCAAAGTGGGCCATATCGGTCATCAATAGTGCGCCGACCTCGTCGGCGATTGCCCGAAAGGCGGCAAAGTCCCAGGTCCGCGGGTACGCCGTGGCACCGGTCACGATCAGCTTGGGGCGGTGCTCTCGGGCCAGGTCGCGCACCTCGTCCAGGTCGATCAGGTGGGATTCTCGGTCCACGTGATACGGAATGAATCGGTAGTACTGGCCGGAGAAACTGACCGGCGAGCCGTGGGTCAGGTGGCCGCCCTGGTCGAGGGCCAGCCCCATTACCGTGTCGCCACGTTCCAGCAAGGCGTGGTAGACCGCCATGTTGGCCTGCGCCCCGGCATGCGGCTGGACGTTAACGTGCTCGGCCCCGAAGAGCGCCCGGGCGCGATCGCGAGCGAGGTTCTCTGCATCGTCCACCACCTCGCAGCCGCCGTAGTACCGCCGCCCGGGATAGCCCTCGGCGTACTTGGCGGTGAGGACCGACCCGGTGGCCTGCAGCACCGCCAGGCTGGGGTAGCTCTCCGAGGCGATCAGCTCCAGGTGGGTCCGCGCGCGTTCTTCCTCGCGCCTGACCACGTCCCAGATCTCCGGATCCTCGGTCTCGAGTGGCGCCCACATGTCCATGGCTGGGCGAGTGTAGCCCGATCCGGATCCGACGCCGCGCTCGTCAGCGCCCCAGGCCCACGCTCCCGTCCTCGCTCACACTGACCTGGGCACCGTCGTCGATCGATCCGAGGTACGCGGCGTCCATGACCAGGACCGGCACGCGGATCCCGTACAGTTCCTCCGCCACCGCCGCTCCCACGGCCAGGATCAGGTCCGGCTCGCCGAGCAGGATGGCGGCCGGGTGGCTGCCGGCCCGCACCGATTCGGCGAGGACGCTGCTCGCAGATGACGAACCCCGAACCGCGGGCATGACCAGGATCCGACCGCTGAGCCGCTCGCCGCGCTGCGGATGATTGGCATCGATCAACTCGCCGCTG